>JBPPNC010000055.1:0-4066 GCA_051306365.1 Solirubrobacteraceae bacterium | reverse complement strand
GGGCCTCGATGAGGTGCCGTTTGTCCGGAAAATGCAGGTAGAAGGTCGCCCGCGAGACCTCCGCCTCAGTGGCGAGCCGGGAGACGGTCAGCGCCGCGACCCGCGCGGGCCTGCACGGTGAAGGTCCGCGTGGCGCTCATCGCGCCGACCCGGCTGACGAGGAAGCGGTCAGCATCTGCTTAGCGTACACCCGGTTGTACACCGTCTCTATCCGCAGCGACTACCGATCTGGCCGCGCACGGCCCGCGGCCGCTACGCCAGAGCTTCGAGGTTCAGCCGGACGTAGCGCGCCACGTCGAAATCGCCGAGGCGCGCGAGGACGGCCGCAGCGTACGCGTCGTGGTGCTCGGGTGCCAGCCGCGCGAGGTGCGCCCCGAGCATGACGGTGCGCAGGTATTCCTCGGGGGTCCCGGCCGTGGAGACGTCGCGCGGCTCGAGCCAGCACCGGGCCTCCGTGAAGCCCGCGGCCCGCAGCCGTGCCTCGGTCTCCTCCGCGGTCGCGAACGTCCACGGGTCGAATCCGGCGAGTGCGTCCGCGAACGGCGCCTGCGCGCCGGCCTCGGCCGCCGCCGCCCGCGCGGCTGCCACGTTCCCCGCCCCGCCGCACTGGGCGACGAGGCGGCCGCCGTCGCGCAGCACGCCGCGCAGGCGGGCGAACAGCGCGTCGTGGTCGGCGATCCAGTGCAGCGTGGCCGTCGAGAGGACCGCGTCGACCGGCGCCTCCAGCTCGAGCGTCGTCAGATCCGCGACCCGCACGTCGGCCCGATCGCCGAGGCGTTCGGAGGCCAGCCGCACCATCGCCGGCGAGGCGTCGACGGCGATGACCCAGCCGTGCGGCAGCCGTTCGACCAGCTGCTCGGTCACGGCGCCGGCGCCGCAGCCGGCATCGAGCACCGTCTCGTCGCCTGCGAGCGGCAGGCGGTCGAGCACCTCGTGGCCGAGGGCGACGACCCCGGTCGCAACACGGTCGTAGCTGGGCGCGTTCCAGTCGTGCGGGCTCATGCCCACAGGATAACAGTCACGTGTATGTTGTTTCAAACCCTATGACGACGTGTCGCCATACGCAGCCTCGAGCCCGGCCGCCGACACCTCAACCTGCTCGCGCAGCCCTCGGACGTCTCCCGCCAGCGCGTGCTCGCCCGCTTCCTCCTCGGCCACCGCCATCCGGACGAGCCGTGCGTTGACGCCGCCGAGCTGCGCGTTGACCTCTTCCATCTGCGAGAGCGACCGGTTCAGCACGCCGCTGAGCTCCTCAAGTGCGGCGCGCTGGTCGCGCAGCGCCGCGAAGGTCCCCGAGGATGGCGCCGTCGCCTCCAGCTCGGCAAGCCGCCGGTCCAGTGCATGGACGTCCTGCGCCGCGAGGTATGACCACACGCGCTGCGCCCGGGCCGCGATCTTCTCTATCGCCTGCACGAGCGCGTCGATCTCCGTCGTCACCTCCGAGAAGGAGAACGACGAGCCCTGGATCGTCTGCCGCACCGTCGCCGCCTCGCGCCGCGCCCGCTCGACCTGCGCGCGGATCGGCAGGGCGAGGTCGCCGGTCTTCAGCTGCTTGGCCCCGCGCCCGGATGCCGTGCGCGCACGGCCGTAGACCTGATCGCCGACGCGCTCGGCCTCGTCACCGTCGAAGAACGTCAACCCCGCCAGCGCGAGGTACACGACCACCGCGACCGCCAGCAGCCAGGTCGTCCCGAGCAGGAGCGCACCGACCGCGACCGCCGCGGCAACGAGGATCGTCACGGGCTTCGTCGCCGCGTTGACGACGAGCGCACGCTGCAGATCCCGCCGGGTCACCTCGCGCGCCACGATCAGAAGAAGCTCGAGATCGAGCGGTACACAGCCTCGATCTGCTTCGGGTCGCCGGTGAACGCCTTGCCGCCCGAGGCCTGCGCGATCTGCTCGAGCGCCGCCTTGTTCGCCTGGCTGCCGTACGCGATCGTGTAGACGCGGACCGGCTCGCCCTCCTGCCCGGTCTGGCGCTCGAGGGCCTGCACGAGCTGCTGCACCGTGGAGCTCGACTGGTTGTCCTCGCCATCGGTGAGCGCGACGACCGCGTTGATCCGCGTGTCGTCGTCCAGGGCGATGACCTTGCCGACGCCGTTGCCGATCGCGTCATACGCCGCGGTCTGCCCCTCCGGCAGCAGCCCGGTGACCGTCCGCTGCAGCTCGGCCTGGTTGCTGCCGAACGTTGCGAGGTCCACGAGCGGGAACACCCGATCGTTGAACGCGATGAGCCCCACGCGGTCGCGCGGCGAGAGCTGGGTGAAGAAGGTCTGCAGCCCGCGCTTGGCCTCCTCGAGCTTGCCCTCCTCCCCCATCGACCCGGATGTGTCGAAGACGAGCTGGATGTTCGCCGGCTTGCGGTCCTCCCGCCACGCCGACTTGATCCGCGCCAGGACGCGGGGCTCGGGCAGCGACAGGCTGCGCTTGGGCTGGGCGGGATCGGCGCCGTTCTCCTTCGTGATCGGCGGGATCGGTGTCGCGTCGGGGTCGCCGGGGCGGAACCCCGCCTTCGCCGCGACCTCGGGCGTGATCCGCTCGGCCAGGAACTTCTGGAACGCCTCGGCGCCCTGGCGCTGCTCGGGTGTGACCCACGGCGCCTTGAGGACGATGAACGGATTGTCGCTGTCGAACGTGCCCTCGCGCGGGTAGATCGCCACGAGCCTCGGCTGGCCGCCGCGGTCCCGGTTGAAGTCCAGCAGCGTGACCTCCTCCATCGCGACCGCAGACGCGTAGGCCGGGCCGTACCGCCTCATCTGCTCGGCGAAGAACAGCGTGGTGTCGCCGTAGTGCACGATCGATCGCTCGATGTCGCGGATCTGCTTGCGGACCGCGGGCTTCTCGACGTCCTCGACGGTCAGCCCCTCGCGCTTGCCCGTCGCCGCGTAGTACTCGGCCGCGACCGCGGAAAGCCCGGAGGTGGAGAAGTCGGGGTTCGTGTGCCCGAGCTTGAACGCGCCGTACTCGGGCTTGCCGTAGGCCGCCCAGCCGCGTTCGGACGTGGCGAGCTCGAGGATGCGGTCGAACCCGATCTGCCGCTTCGGCCAGCCCAGCGTCTGCGCCAGCGGCTCCCACATCGCGATGACCAGCGGGGTGCGCACGATCGGCGGGTTGTCGGCGGGCGCCCATTCCTGGTCGGCCTGGAAGTTGAGCAGCCGCCCCCACAGCGACGAGGCAGGCGACCACGCCACAGGCCGCAACTGCTGCTTGCCGATCTTCTCCTGCGCCTCACCGGAGGAGACGACCTGGCCCGCGACGAACACCGGGCGGCCCCCGACCTCGGGCGCGTCCCGGTTGAACTCGGCCACGAGGGGCGCGAGGAGCTCCTCCTTCTCGGGCGAGTACGCGAACGGGACGCGAACCGCGTTGCCTGCCGGCTTGGAGGCGTCTTTCGAACCGCCGCCACCGCTGTCGCCGGAGCCGCCCAGCGAGACGATCGCCGCGATGGCGACAGCGCCGATGGCGACGAGGATGACGAGCAGGCGGCCTGTGCGCATTGGCCGCGAAATCTATCTACAGCGTCATGCGGCCGAGGACCAGGTCCTCGGCGGTGTCCCGCGCGCGGGCCACGAGGTCGCGCACGTCGCCCGCCGGCTCGCTGAACCGGCCGAGCACCCACGAGGAGACGATCTCGGGATCGGTGCTGTCCGGGCGGCCGACTCCGATGCGCACCCGCCCGAAGTCCGGGCTGCCCAGGTGGGCCTTCAGTGATTTCAGTCCGTTGTGGCCGGCCAGCCCGCCGCCCAGCCGCGCGCGGATGTCGCCGAAGGGGAGGTCGATCTCGTCGTGCAGGACGAGCACGCGGTCGAGCTCGACCTTGAACGTCCCGCGGGCGGGGCCGACCGAGCGGCCGGTCTCGTTCATGTAGGTCTGGGGCAGCAGGACGGCGACACGCGGGCCGCCGACGCCCGCGCGACCTTCGGCGAGCAGTCCCTGGAACTTCTTCTTGGGCTTGCCGAGGTCCCATCGTTCGATGAGCGCCTCGGCCACGTCGAAGCCGATGTTGTGCCGGGTTCCCGCGTACCGGGAACCCGGATTGCCGAGCCCGACGATCAGCCATGATGTC
>JBPPNC010000047.1:0-3069 GCA_051306365.1 Solirubrobacteraceae bacterium | reverse complement strand
GTGCCCGCGGTCCAGCAGCTGCGCGACGAGGCGACGGACGCACTGCGCGGGTATCTGCGGACTCTCATCGTGGTGGTGGCGCTGGCGTCGCTCGCGGCGGGCATGCTCGTGGCGCTGGCGTTGCGCAGCGGCCACGTCGCGCCACTGCGGCGCCTCCTGGTGGTGGCGGCGGGCGGGGCGGTGGCCTGCACCGTGCTGACGGTCGTGTTGCTGCCGCCGCGCGGTGACTTTGACGACCCCGAGTACTACGCGAACGGGCCGGACATCCCGGTGGCGCTGGAGACCCTGGAGACGTTGCGGCGGTCCGGCGACGTGCTCGGGGACGAACTCGACGCGCAGCTGGTGGGCCTGGCACGGCTCGTGCAGTCGCCGGGGCGCCGGCAGGCGATCGAGGAGGGCCCGCGGATGGTGGTCGCCTCGGACCTGCACAACAACGTGCTGGCCCTGCCCACGCTCGAGCGGGCGGCCGGGGGCGCCGTCGTGCTCTTCGCAGGGGATCTGACCGACCGCGGCACGCCGCTGGAGAGCGTGGCGACGCGGCGGGTGGTCGCGGCGGGTGACCGGTTTGTCGCGGTGTCGGGCAACCACGATTCCGGCACGTCGATGCGCCGGCTGGCGCAGGAGGGCGCCGTCGTCCTGACCCGGCACGGACGCTACCTACCCGGCGTTGGCTACGGGCAGCGCGTCGTCACGGTGCGGGGGGTGCGGATCGCCGGGTACGACAGCCCGAACGAGCGGCGGGCGGCCGACGGGTACGCCGATCGCGGCGCGTCGGTCACCGACGGCCAGCGCGACGCGTTCTCATCGTGGCTGCGGCGTCTCCTCGATCGAGGGACGGTCGACGTCGTCATGGTGCACGAGCCGCAGCTCGCCGCCGACGCTGTGGCGGAGCTGCGCCGCGAGCCGCGGGTCCGCCCGCCGGTCGTCGTGACGGGGCACACCCACACGCAGCGGGTGGAGCTCGTCCGCGGGGTTCTGGAGGTCAACGGCGGCACGCTGGGCGCGGGGGGCACTGGCAACCTCGCCGAGCCGGAGGCGGACGCGCTGGGCCTCGCCGTCCTGCGGTACGCCGCCGACCCGTTCCGCGTCCTCGCAGTGGACACCGTGCGCATCGACCCGGCGTCCGGCTCGGCCAGCGCGCAGCGCCGGCGCCTGCGCTGATCCAGGCACCACGCAGACGAACGGTCATCTGTGGTCGCTGGGGCGGCCACCGACGACCGCTCACCAGGGGCACGGGGCCGAGCGGACGTGTGTGGCCGCTCTGGCGACCACAGATGACCGTTCGGCCCGCGGGGTGGGACCGACGGCCCGGGCGCCGGGCCTCTACCCTTCACCGCCGACTTCCCCGGACTTTCGAAGCAGGAGACACACATGGCCGTCGAGAAGACCCTCATCCTCGTCAAGCCCGACGCGTTCGCGCGCGGCCTCACCGGCGAGATTCTTGCCCGCTTCGAGCGCAAGGAGCTGAAGATCGCCGCGCTGAAGCAGACGACGCTGACCGTCGAGATCGCCGAGACGCACTACCGCGAGCACGAGGGCAAGCCGTTCTTCGGCGAGCTCGTCGAGTTCATCACCTCCGGTCCGCTCGTCGCCGCGATCCTCGAGGGCGAGAACGCCATCAAGGCCGCCCGCCAGGTCATCGGCGCGACGAACCCGCTCGAGGCCGCTCCGGGCTCGATCCGCGGCGACTTCGCGATCGAGGTCGGCACGAACCTCGTGCACGGCTCGGACTCGCCGGAGGCCGGGGAGCGCGAGGCGGGCATCTTCTTCGGGTAGCGCCCTGAATATCGTCCTCGCCAGCGCGTCGCCCCAACGGCGCGCCATTCTCATCCAGCTCGGGCTCGAGTTCGAGGTCGTCGTGGCCGACGTGCCCGAGCTGGAGCAGGGCGACCCCGTCGAGGTCGTCTGCGAGAACGCGCGCCGGAAGGCGCGCCTGGTGGCGCAGCGCCGGGGCCACGCGCGTGACGAGCTCGTGATCGGCGTCGACACCGAGGTCCATCTCGACGGCGAGATCTTCGGCAAGCCCGCCGACGCTGCAGATGCACGGGCGATGCTCGGCCGCCTCAACGGGCGCACGCACGAGGTCCACAGCGGGCTGGCGCTCATCCGCGGCGGCGACGAGGAGGTCATCCACGACCTCACCCGTGTGACCTTTCGCACGCTGACCGACGCCCAGCTCGACGACTACGTCGAGACCGGCGAATGGCAGGGCCGCGCGGGCGGCTTCGCCATCCAGCTGCGCGGGGCCGCGCTCATCCGCGGGATCGAGGGTGATTACCTCAACGTGGTGGGCTTCCCGGTCGCTGCATGTCTCGATGCGGCCCCCGAGCTGATGCGGGCCTCTCGCTAGACTCACCGCGACGTCGTGCCCGACGCGCCCAGGTCTCCTGGGCGCGCTGGCTTTGGAGGGCATTTCGTCTCCGAACCCATGGGCGTCTTCACCTACCTCACCGGCTTCGGCGGTCGCGACATGGCCGTCGACCTCGGCACGGCCAACACCCTCGTCTATGTGCGTGGGCGCGGCATCGTGCTGTCCGAGCCCTCCGTCGTCGCGATCGACTCGCGCAGCGGCGAGGTGCACGCGGTCGGCATCGAGGCCAAGCGCATGCTGGGCCGCACGCCGGGCACGATCCAGGCGATCCGTCCGCTGAAGGACGGCGTCATCGCCGACTTCGAAGTGACGGAGGAGATGCTCCGGCACTTCATCCAGAAGGTGCACCAGAACCGCTGGGCGCATCCCCGGGTCGTCGTGTGTGTTCCCTCTGGCGTGACCGGTGTCGAGAAGCGCGCCGTCGAGGAGGCCACCCTCTCCGCCGGCGCCCGCCAGGCGTACCTGATCGAGGAGCCCATGGCGGCGGCGATCGGCGCCGGCCTTCCCGTCGGCGAGCCGACCGGCTCGATGGTCGTCGACATCGGCGGCGGCACGAGCGAGGTCGCCGTGATCTCGCTCGGCGGCATCGTCGTCAGCCAGTCGATCCGCATCGGCGGCGACGAGTTCGACGAGGCGATCATCACCTACGCCAAACGCGAGTACAAGCTGCTCATCGGCCAGCAGACGGCCGAGGAAGT
>JBPPNC010000038.1:0-8104 GCA_051306365.1 Solirubrobacteraceae bacterium | reverse complement strand
GACCGCGTGCAGCAGTCGGCGGCGGCACTACGCGAGCTCAAGCCGCAGGAGGTCCAGGCGCTGTGGCTGAAGGCCAGTGGTCACAGCTACGAGGAGATCGGCGAGCGGCAGGGCTGGACGAGAACCAAGGTCAACCGCTGTCTGACCGAGGGGCGTAAGGCGTTCCTCGGCCGGTACGCGGACATCGAGTCGGGCAAGGAGTGTGCACGCTGGGCGCCGTTGCTCAGCGCGCTGCTCGACGGTGAGGCAAACGCGAAGGACGCGCAGTCGCTGCGCGGACATCTTCGGTCGTGTCCGGGGTGCCGCGCGACGCTGCGCGCGCTGCACGAGGGCGGCGGCGATCTGCGCGTGCTGTTCCCGGTGCCGCTGGTCATCGGCCAAGCGGTGGCCGAACATCATGACGCGACCGCGACCTTCGTGCTGCGCGTGTACGAGGCGATCGTCGGCGGGGTGCACGAGCGTGCGTCGGCGTCGGTCATGCGGATGCAGGCGCTGGTCGAGGGCGCGTCGGCGACGAAGGCGGCGGCCGTCGCGGCGTCTGCGGCGGCGGTTGCGGGCGGCGGCACGGTGGCGGTCGAGCAGGTGCGTGAGCGCGACCCCGAACCGGCCCGTGAGCAGGCGGTGGCTCCGGCCCCCGCCGCGGCGGCCCCCGCGGTGACGCCGGTGTCCTCGTCCCTCGTCCGCGCGACGGCTGCGACATCGGTCACCCGGGTGCCGGCGGCGTCGCGCAAGGCGGCCGCGCGTGACGTCGCGCGCGAGCGCGCGTCCGCACGGGCCCGTGCGGCGGAGCGTGCGCGGGCGGCGGAGCGTCGCGCTGCGCAGCGGCGGGCTCGCGCGCGGACAGCGGCCGCGGCTTCGGCGCCTGCGCCGGCAGGGTCGGAGTTCTCGCTGGCGGCTCCCGCTCCGGCGTCGTCCTCGTCGGGGTCGACGAGCGGCGGCGGGACGTCGGGCGGCTCAGGGTCGCCCGCGCCCGCGGGAGCGGAGTTCGGGCCGTGACGCCCAACCGCAGACGCCGTCCGTCTACGGTTCGACAACACAGGTGGGAATTCAGACGCTGGAGGTATGCAGCCACCGTGTCCATCACTCATCGAGGAGCTGCGCGCCGGCGACCTCGCCCGTGTCGACCACGAGCAGGCGTTCGGGTCCTGGAGGTCTCACGCTGATCCGCGTGGCGCGCATCGGGGCGCGAAGTGGGTACGGATGTACCCGGTTGGCGCCCCGATCCGCAGGGTGTGTGCGGTGCCGCGGCTCAGTCGTCCTGGGGGAGACGCAGCGCGTTGTCCCAGAGCGGCGTGCTCGTCTCCACGAGCGCGTCGGCGACCGACCGTCCGTCGCGCTCGAAGACTGCGCGCGGGGCATGGACCAGGGCAACGCGGGTGCGCACGCCACGGGCCGTGGGCGGGGGCTCGCGCAGGAGTTCGGGGAGCGCGAGCCGATGCACCTCGGCGCTCACCCGAGGTGGCACGGCGGTTCTCGTCGAAGTACGCCGAGCCATCGCCTCATCCGTGTCCGCGAATCTGGCGTCGAGTTCAACGACCCGGGACGTCAGCGTCCAGTTCGCGCCCGAGCTGCGCGACGTCGGCGAACAGTCGCCCCCGCGCCACGGGGGAGTGGCCGATCGGCCCTTTGCCCGACAGCGCGCGGTGGATCGTCGTGATGCTGATGAGCATGCGTTCCGGGCGCACCCAGTCGCGATAGCGGGCGAACTCCGTGTCGCGCGTCGCGATCCGTGCGGCGTCCATCGGGGAGCGGCCGACGGCGTGCTCGCGGGCGACGATGTCGCGCAGCCACGTCCAGTAGGCGCGCACGGCCTGCACACCGGTGCGGTCGGTCACCGGCCCGTGGCCGCCGACGAAGGTGTCCGCGCCGAGCCCGAGCAGCGTGTCCAGCGCGGCGATCCAGCCCTCGACGGGCCCGACCCACATCACGGGCGTGCAGTCGACGAACAGGACGTCCGCGGCGAAGACGACCCCTGCGTCGGGCACGTGGACCACGAGATCGCCGGGCGTGTGGGCAGGGCCGATCTCGATGAGCCGCAGCGCGCGGCCGCCGACCTCCTGGTCATGCGTGCCACTGAACGTGCGCGTGGGGAATCGCAGGACGACGTCGCTGAAGTCGAAGGGCGCGAGCATCGCGCCGACGTAGCCCGTCACGCCCCGCAGCGGACCGGGCAGCGCACTGACGCGGCGCGACATCCCGCCCATGCGTGCCAGTTCAACGGGCCCTGCCTCGGCGTGCATGGCGCGCAGGCTCGCGTCGCTCGTGACGATCTCGATGCCGTCGGGCAGTTCGGCGTTGCCCCAGAAGTGGTCGCCGTCGCTGTGGGTGTTGATCGCGAGCTTGATCGGCGCGCCTTCGAGGTGCGGCGCCGCGGCGGCCAGCATCTCGCGCGCGAGGCGCCGGTCCCAGAGCGTGTCGACGACCGCCGACGCGCCACTGCCGCAGATGACGCCGGCGTTCGCCTCGCCCCAGTCCCCGTTGGGCTGGAGCCACGCCCAGACGCCGCCGCCGACCTGCTGCAGACCGGCCGCGTAGCGGGCCTCGGCGCCGTGGAGGGTGAGGGTCATGCGCCGGACGCTACACGCGAATTCTCGCAACGTGCAGGGAGGACGCGGAAGGCCCAGGAGAACGGCGGTTCTCGTGCGTTCATGCCGTCCGATCGGCTCCCTACCTTGCGAGACGTGTCCCACCCTCGGCCACCAAGGGAGTCCCATCCCATGCCCCTCTGCTTCATCGAGCCGCAGGATGCGATCCGCGTCATTGCTGAGTCGGTTGGCCGTGAGGCCCGCCGCCAGCTTCTCGGGGAGATCGTGCGTGCGTGGGTCGACGAGATTCCCGAGGAGGAGCTCGCCTCCCACTATGCCCAGGCGGTCGACGACCTCGACGAGCACGACCTGTCGATGCTCGCCGCATGGCACGCCTCGCTGGAGGTCGGCCAGCCGATCGCCAACCGCGAGTTCCTCGTGCAGGTGTTCCCCTCCCTCGGGGAGAACCGGCGCGAGGCGCTGAAGATCGCCGCGGGCTTCCGCGGCGAGGAGGCGTTCGAGGCCGGCATCTCAGAAGAGCAGGCGATGGAGACGGTCCTGCCCTTCCTGTCGCGTCAGCGGTCCCTGGAACTCGCCGCCGAGTGCGTCGAGCTCTACCTGTGGGACCGCATCGGCTCGGACAACTAACGGCGGCGCAGCCGCTCGGGCGCCTCGTCCTCGGGCGGGATGACGCCGGCGAATCGGTCACGCTCGGGGTCGGCGACAAGCTCGTCGTCGGCGAGGCCCTCCTCGTGCTGCTGGGCACGCTCAGCCTTCAGGCTTGCGTCCGCCCGTTCGCGCTGGGCGACCTGCTCGGCCACGCGGGCTTCACGCTCGGCCTCCTCGGCGCCCCGATCGTGGGCGTGAGATTCCTCGAGGTGCTCGGCGGCTGCACGCTCGCGGCGGTGCGCCAGCTCGCGCTCGGCCTTGGCCCGCCGGGCCTTGGCCCGAGTCTTCGGCAGCACGAGCACGGCGGCTGCAAGGACGACGATCGCAGCGAGCACGATCGCAATGATCACTTCGGTGGACATGTCGACTCCCTCCTCCTGGGACGCGTACCGGCAGGGTGCCCGCGGTCGCGCCGCGTGAACCACGGGTGCGGCTACGCGGTCGCGGGGCGCCCGAGCGCCGCGTGGATCTCTGCGATCGCCTGCGGCGTCTCGCGGAAGTGCACCGCCGCCATGCCGAGCTCGCGGGCGGCGGTGATGTTGACGTCCATGTCGTCGATGAACAGGCACTCCTCGGCTGGGACGCCGATCTGCTCGATCGTCAGCTCGTAGATGCGCGGGTCCGGCTTGCGCATGCCGACGAAGGCGCTGTCGACGACCACCTCGAAGATCTCGTCGACCGGGATCATCGACCGCCAGCGCGGCTCCCACTCCCGGACGTTGTTCGTGAGCAGCGCCATCCGGTAGTCCGCGGCGCGAAGCGCGACGAGCACCTCGAGCAGCTCGTGGTTGGTCTCCAGCTGCGCCCAGAAGCGGTCGGGGAACTCGTGCATCGGCACGTCGCGGCCCAGTTCGTCGCGCAGCGCGTCGGCGAGCCCGTCGAGGAACGCCGCCTCGGTGAGCCGCCCGCACTCCAGCTCGAAGAGGGGGTGCGCGCCGCTGCGCTCCGTGGCGGTCTGCATCGCGCGGCCGAGGGCCTCAAGCGGCAGATCCCAGTCCTCGGAGATCCGGGCGAACGATCCGATGAGCGGCGAGGTCAGGACGCCGCCGAAGTCACTGACGACGGCGCGGATCTCGGTCATCCGACCCGCCGCAGGATGTCGTACCGGCCGACGCCCGTCCGGCCCTCCATCCGCCAGCCGAAGAACGCGCAGTCGTAGCGCAGGCGGCCGAGGTCCAGGGACGAGCCGCAGATCAGGTCGCCGGCGGCGCGGTCGGGCCAGTGCTCGGGATCGGTCCACAGCTCGATGCCGGCGCGGCGCTGACGGCCCTCGGCGTCGAAGGTCGTCGAGACGTAGGTGGTCTCGACCTCCTCGGGCTCGCCCTCGCGGACGAGGAAGGCGCTGGTGGCTTCGATGTCCGGCGTCGCGCCCGCCGGGCGGATGCCCGTGAGCAGCACGCCGCTGCCGTCACCGAGCCACGCCGACACCGTCCGTGCGAGCTCGATCCGGTTCCAGTCCGGCGCGCCCCACCCGTGTCCGCGCTGCCCGGCACAGCGCACAGCCCGTTCGCTGCCGCCGATGCGGACGATGCCCTCGACGGCGCAGAGCTGCTCGTAGCCGACCATGCCGCCGATGCGCTCGGACTCCGTGCCCGCCGGCGTCTCGGCGGGGAGGCTCGTGGCCTGCAGGCGCAGATCGAAGCCGTGGCCCACACCGTCGTCGAAGGCGACCGTCCACGCCCGCAGCGGCTCGACGACGGCATGGCGCACCGCGCCTTCGGTGACGTCCTCCCAGTGCGCAGCGGCGGGCAGCCCGCCCTCGGCGTGCGCGGCGACCGTCTCGGCGCCATCGAACAGCACCGCGAGGACGCTCACGCCCTCGTCGGAGAGGCCGAGGCGCGCCAGTCCGTAGACCCGCTGCGCGGGATCACCAAAGGCCACCGTGACGGCGTCGGCGAAGCCCGCTGCGGCCGGCGGCCGGGGCGCTTCATGCTCGGCGGTGATGGTCACGGCTGCAGGCGCGCGGAGGAGTGGTCGACCTCGGTGGCCGTCCCGTCGACGTCGAAGCCGCCACCCGTCGCCGGTCGCGGGCCGCGGACGGTCATGGCGGCGATGGTCATCCGCTTGCCGGCCCAGCGCACGAGCACCGGGCGCACCAGCGCACGCGTGGGCGGGATGAGCAGGACGAGGCCCGCGATGTCGCTGAGGAAACCCGGGGTGAGCAGCAGCGCGCCGCCGAAGATGATGAGCGCGCCGTCGATCGTCTCGCGCGCGGGGATCCGCCCCTCGACCGCGGCGAGGTTGAAGCGCCGCCACGCGCCGCGGCCCTGCTGGCGCACAAGGAACGCACCCAGCAGCGAGTCGGCGATGAGAAGCGCGATGGTCGGGAGCACGCCGATCGCACCGCCGACCTGGATGAGCACGTACAGCTCGAGGATCGGGACGACGAGAAAGAGGATGATGAGGAGCACGCGCATCGCGTCGTCCACGTTACCGGTCCGCACTCCCGGGCCCGGGAGCCGCGGCGGTCAAGGCGCGCGGTGCCTGCGCCGATCAACAGGACGTGTCCCGGTCAGGCGGTGGTGGCCGCCGGGACCACGATGACATCCGGCAGCCGATGCACTCCGACCATCTCGATCAGCGCGTGGATCTGCGGCTGTGCTCCCCGCAGCAGGACCTGGCGTCCGCGTTTGCGGATGCGCCGCGCGAGCATCATGAGGTCGAGCATCAGCGAGGCGTCGGCGAACACGAGTTCGGAGAGGTCCACGACGACGTCCTGGTCGGCCGTCGACGCCTGGGCGAGCGCTCGGCGGCGCAGCGCCTGGGTCGTCCGATCCTCGTCTCCGCTGACCTTCAACACCGGCGGCTGTTCGCGGAAGGAGACGATGCGGCACCGTACTCCGATCGGCCCACCGAATACAAGGGACCCGGCCACGATGACGGCTATCCTCGGGTCCATGGTCAACTACGAGGACGTCGAAGCGGCGCTGACGAACGTCATCGACCCCGAGCTCGGGCTGGACTTCGTCGAGCTGGGTCTGATCTACGCGATCGAGGTCAACGAGGGCCACGTGCACGTCACGTTCACGCTCACCACCCCGGCGTGCCCGATCGGGCCGCAGGTCTCCGAGCAGATCGAGGAATTCTGCTCCGAGCTCGACGGGGTGAAGTCCGTGGAGTCCTCGATGGTGTTCGCTCCACCATGGACGCCGGACAAGATGAGCGAGGACGCGAAGTTCGCACTCGGCTACTGAGCCGCCGCGAGGTGCGCGCGTGACCCGCGCGCGCCTCACCCTCATCGCGCTGGCCGTCGTCGTTGCCGGCAGCACCGCCCCCACCGCCGAAGCGGCGACCGCACCCGAGCGTCTCGTCGTACTCCTCGAACAGGACCGCGCCGACGCGGTCACCGCCGTCGCCGCCCGCGTCGGCGTTCGGCCGGCCGGACCGCGTGCCCCGCAGATCGGCCTGGTCACCGTCACGTCGCGGCCCGGGGAGACCGTGGCGCAGGCAGCCCGCCGGCTGCGATCCGACCCGGCCGTGGCGTCCGTCGCCCTGGAGGGACGGATGCGGCTGCGCTACGTTCCGAACGACCCGGCGCTCTCCGCGCCTGAACTTTCGCCCCGCACGCCCGGCGGGACGACCCAGGAGTGGTGGGCGTCCCCGATGGGTCTCCCGGCCGCGTGGGACGTCACCCGCGGCGGCGGCGCGCTCGTCGCAGTCATTGACACCGGCGCGGACGGCGGGCACCCGGAGCTCGCCGGCAAGATCCGCGACGCCGTCGACCTCGATGAGACGATCGGTTCCGGCCCCGCCACGACCGACGAGCATGGCCACGGCACGCACGTCGCCTCGCTGGCCTGCGCACGCTCGGACAATCGCGTTGCGATCGCCGGCGCGGGGCTGAACTGCGGCCTCCTCATCATCAAGAGCGACCTCACCGACAGCTCGGTCGCAACCGGGATCGTCGAAGCGGTCGACCGCGGCGCCGATGCGATCAACATGAGTTTCGGGAGCGAGAGCGGTCGCGGCTCGGCCGCGCTGCGTCGGGCCATCGACTACGCCGTAGCGCGCAAGGTCATCCTGGTCGCCGCCGCCGCGGACCAGCCGACGCAGGAGCAGGGGTACCCGTCGAACGTGCTGCAGCCCACGGGCACGGCGGCCAACATCGCCAGCGGCCGCGGCCTGTCCGTGACCGCCGCCACCGCCGCCGGGACCCGCGCGTCGTTCGCCGGGTACGGCACGCAGATCTCCCTGGCCGCATACGGCAGCTACGGCGCCGACGGCGGGCCTGCGGGTCTCCTCGGTGCCTTCCCGATGGGGGAGACCGAGCAGGAGTCCGGCGACCGTCCGTGCCGCTGCCGGACGACCATCGACGGCGACTCGCGGTACGCGTACCTCGAGGGCACCTCGATGGCCGCGCCGCTCGTCACCGCGGTCGCCGCCCTCGTGCGCGACCTGAACCCCGACCTGTCGCTGCAGGAGTCGCTGCGGATCATGAAGCAGACGGCGCGCCGCCCCGGGGCCGGGTGGGCGCCCGACCTTGGCTGGGGCATCGTCGACGCCGGCGCCGCGCTGAACGCGGCGAAGGGGATGGACCGCACCAAGCCGGTGTCCCGGCTGCGGATGACGCGCCGCGTCTCAGGCGGCCGCCGGGTCACCGTCGCCGTGACCGGCAGCGATCGCGCTCCGAAGGGCGTCGTCTCCAGCGGTGTCGCGCGGTACGACGTCTTCCGCGCGCTGCCTGGTCGCGCGGCGCGCAAGGTCGCGACGACCACGGGCCCGGCCGTGCAGGTCACCGCGCCCGGCGGACGGGCGTCGTTCTTCAGCGTGGCGGTCGACCGCGCGGGCAACCGCGAGGTGAAGCCCGCCAAGCCCGACGCGCGCGTCGGCTAGGAGGCTCCGATGCGCCGCGGCGCCGCGGCGCCGTTCCCCGACGCGCGCGCCAGCGCGGCGCGCGCGCGCGCCCGCCG
>JBPPNC010000019.1:0-25981 GCA_051306365.1 Solirubrobacteraceae bacterium | reverse complement strand
TGTGTATAAGAGTCTGGGCTGAGGCACGACCGCCGAACGCGTCAGCGGGTGTGCCGCTGCGGGACCGCGCGCCCGCGCGTGGCGCGCGAGCGCGTGGTGCGGGTGGTGGAGCCCGCGATACCGCCACGGGCGGGACCCGACTCGTTGCCGAGCGGGTTGAACACCTTCGTGGGGTACCAGACCCCCGACGTCCGCGGACGCGGGGGGAGGTTGGGTGACCAGCTCATCATGAGCTCCTTCGTGTCTCCTGCGTGACCTGGGGCTGGGACGGCCCCGGGGACAGGCTGACAGAGCGGGAGGCGTTGTGGGACATCCATCGCGATTGCGGCCGTTTGGAGATCCTCCGATGCCGGGCCGAGCAGGCCACGCGACGCACTCGGCCCGCACCGCGCCGCATCGAGGAGACGGCCGCGGGCTTCGGCCTCGATCACGCGGCGGCGCACGTCGTGGTCCGCGCACGGCCCGCGACCGACCATCCCGCCGCCGCGCTCGAGCGCCTGTTCCTGCCGTCGACGTGGACGGTGGGGCTGACGACGGGCGGGCCAGGGTCACCGCGACGCGCTGAGCAGCCTGCGCACGCGCTTTGCCGACGCGACGCCGTTCGTCTTCACGCCCGGCGCCAGCTGGGCGACGCGCAGCTCCTCGATCGCCCAGCGCGCCTCGCGCAGGTCGGCGGGACGCGGCTGGCCGGTCGGGATGAGCGAGACGCGGTCGCGGTACAGCGCCTCGAGCTCGGCGATGGCCTGCATGCGGTCCCGGTCCGAGGCCGCGGTGTCCGGCAGGCGCTCCAGCCGGGCCGTCGCGCCCTTGAGGTAGCGCACGACGTCGGGCAGTCGGCCCGCGCCCGTCACGGTCAGGAAGCCGGGGAAGACGAGCGCGCCGAGCTGGCGGTGGACGTCCTGGCGGATGTCGGCGAGCCCGGGCGCCGGGCGTTCGTCAAGCATCCGCTGGACCTCGCGGTCGGCGTCGAGGATCGCGACGAGCCAGGTGACGACCTGGGCGGTGGCGGCGTTCAGGCGTGCGCCGACGTGGGTGCGCAGCGCCTCGTAGGCCGCGCGGTTCCAGGGCGGGCCGCCTCCGTGGTCGATGAGCGCGTCGATGGCGCAGGCGGTCGCGTCCTCGAGCACGGCGTCCAGGCTGCCGTGGGGCGCGGCGGCGAGGGTGAGCTGGGCGGGGCCGTTCAGGGTCGAGCGGACGTGCTTGGCGGGGGAGGGCAGCTCGAGCGTGAGCAGGCGGCGGATCCCGCGGGCGTGTGCGGCCTGCTGCGCGGGCTTCGTGTCGTACACGCGCACGCCGACGGTGGGTCCTTCGTCGACGAGCGCCGGATGGCCCTGGACGGCCCCTCCGGTGCCTGGAAGCTCGACGGACTGGGGCGGGTCCTCCTCGGGCCACGCGGTCAGGCCCGTCCGTTCGACGTTGACCGTCACCGCCGCGAGTGCCTCGCGCAGCTTCGGGGTGAGCCGGTCGCGCAGCGCCCGCAGGTCCTTGTCCTGGTCGAGGACCCTGCCGTCACGGTCCTCGACGCGGAACGTCACGCGCAGGTGCGGCGGCAACGCCGCGAAGTCCCAGGTCGCCGGGGCGACCCGGATGGCGCGGACGGCCGCCAGTTCGCGGCTCAGCGCGTCGCGCAGCGGCTCGCCGCGCGCGGGCAGGCGAGCCAGCACGTCGGCGGCGACGTCGGGAATCGGCGCCAGCGCCCGCCGCTGCTCCTTGGGCAGCGCGCGCAGGAGCGCCGTGACGAGCTCGAGCCGCATGGCCGGGACCAGCCATTCGAAGCCGCCCGCGCGCAGGCGTGCGAGGTCGTCGAGCGGGACATGCACGGTGATTCCGTCGTCGGCCTCCCCGGGGGCGAAGCGGTAGGTCAGCTGCAGCTCGAGGTCGCCCTGGCGCCAGCGCGACGGCCGGCCGCCGGCCTCCAGCGACGCGGCCGCCTCGGGGCGGATGAGCGTGGGGCCGTCGAACGTGAGGAGGTCCGGCGTGGCCCTGCGGGCGGTCTTCCACCAGCGGTCGAAGTCGCGCCCCGATGCGATATCCGGCGGCACCCGTGCGTCGAAGAACGCCACGAGCGTGTCGTCGTCGACGAGCAGGTCGCGGCGGCGCAGCCGGTCCTCGAGCGCCTCGATCTCGCGCAGGATCCGGTCGTTCTCCTCGACGAACGCGTGGCGCGTCTCCCAGTCGCGCTCGACGAGCGCCTTGCGCAGGAAGATCGCGCGCGCGGCGCCGGGGTCGATCCTCGCGTAGGCGATCGCGCGGCCGGTCACGACGGGCAGCCCGTACAGCGACACCCGCTCGGTCGCGAGGACCTGCGCCCGGCGCGCGTCCCACCGGGGCTCCTCGTACGTGCGTGCGACGAGATGATCGGCGAGCGGTTCGATCCAGCGGGGCTCGATCTTCGCCGCCGTCCGGGCGAAGAGGTGGGACGTCTCCACGAGCTCGGAGGCCATGACCCAGGTCGGCTGTTTCCGCGCCAGGACCGAGCCCGGGAAGATGCTGAACCGCGCGTTGCGCGCGCCCTGGTACTCGCGCTTCCTGACGTCGAGCAGTCCGATGTGGCTGAGCAGGCCCGAGAGGAGTGCCTGGTGGATCTCGTCGGGCTCGGCCGGTGTCTGGTTGCGTTTGACGCCCACCTCCTTCGCCGCCCGGCGGAGCTGCGCGACCAGGTCCTGCCATTCGCGAATCCGGAGGTGGTGCAGGTACTCCTTGCGGCAGCGGCGCCGGAACGCGCTGCCCGACAGCGCACGCTGCTGCTCTTGGATGTAGGCCCAGAGGTTGAGGTAGGCGAGGAAGTCCGACCGCTCATCGGCGAAGCGGGCGTGCTGCTCGTCGGCGGCCCGCCGGTGGTCGGACGGGCGCTCGCGCGGGTCCTGGATCGACAGCCCCGCAGCGATGACGATGACCTCGTCGCCGCAGCCGCGCGCCCCGGCCTCCAGCACCATGCGTCCCATCCGCGGGTCGACGGGGAGACGGGCGATCTTGCGCCCGAGGCCCGTGAGCTGCCCGTCGGCGTCGAGCGCACCGAGCTCGGTGAGCAGCAGCACGCCGTCGCGGACCTGGCGCGCGTCGGGCGGCTCCATGAACGGGAAGTCCTCCACGCGGCCCAGCCCGGCGGCGGCCGTCTGGAGGATCACGGCGGCGAGGCTCGTGCGCAGGATCTCGGGGTCGGTGAACGCCGCGCGCTCGGTGAAGTCCTCCTCGCTGTAGAGGCGGATGGCGATGCCGTCCGACGTGCGCCCGCAGCGGCCCGACCGCTGGTTGGCCGACGCCTGGCTGATGGCCTCGATCGGCAGCCGCTGCACCTTCAGCCGCGCGCTGTAGCGGCTGATGCGGGCGGTGCCGGGGTCGATGACGTACCGGATGCCCGGCACCGTCAGCGACGTCTCGGCGACGTTCGTGGCGAGCACGACGCGCCGCTGCGTGTGTGCCTGGAAGACCTTCTGCTGCTCGGGGCTGCTCAGGCGCGCAAAGAGGGGGAGGATGTTGAGCGTGTCGGCGAAGCGGCCGCGCAGCGCGTCGGCGGTGTCGCGGATCTCGCGCTCGCCGGAGAGGAAGACGAGGATGTCGCCATCCCGGCTCTCGCGGACCAGTTCCTGCACCGCGTCGCCGATCGCGGTCACCTGGTCGCGCTCGAGCGTCTCCTCGCCGTCGGCCGGATCGAGCTCCACCGGCCGGTAGCGGATCTCCACCGGGAACGTCCGGCCGGAGACCTCCACGATCGGTGCGTCGTCGAAGTGGCGGCTGAACTGCTCGGGGTCGATCGTCGCGCTCGTGACGATGACCTTCAGGTCCGGGCGCTTGGGCAGGATGCGCTTGAGGTAGCCGAGCAGGAAGTCGATGTTCAGGCTGCGCTCGTGCGCCTCGTCGACGATGATCGTGTCGTAGCGGCGCAGCAGGGGATCACGGTCGATCTGGGCGAGGAGCAGCCCGTCGGTCATGAGCTGGACGAGCGTGTCCTCGCGCGTGCGGTCCTGGAAGCGGATCGCGTAGCCGACGCCCGCGCCCAGCGGCACGCCCAGCTCGTCGGCGATGCGGTCGGCGACGGTGCGCGCGGCGAGACGGCGCGGCTGGGTGTGGCCGATCAGCCCGCGCACGCCGCGGCCCAGCTCGAGGCACATCTTCGGCAGCTGGGTCGTCTTGCCCGACCCGGTCTCGCCGGCGACGATCGTCACCTGGTTCGCGGCGATGGTCTCGAGCAGTTCGTCGCGCCGGGCGCTGACGGGGAGCTGCTCGGGGTAGGTGATGGCGGGGACGGAGGCGCGGCGCTGCTCGACCCTGCGCTCGGCTGCGGCGATCTCGTCGATGAGCTGCTGGACCGCCTGGTCGTCGCCCCCGCGGCGCACGCGGTCCATGCGGCGCTTGAGGCGATGCTCGTCGCGGAGCGTCAGCTCGGCGAGCCGAGCGCGAAGGTCGGTGTCGCCGGACAGCACGACCCCGAGGATAGGCGCGCGCCTAGGCGGCGGTGAGTCGCACGCGCACGGCAGTGCCGACGTCCGCGTCGGCGATCCAGATCCGCCCGCCGTGCGCCTCGACGATCGCACGGGAGATCGCCAGCCCGAGCCCTGCGCCGCCGTCGGCGCGCGACGGGTCGGCGCGGTGGAACGGCTCGAAGACGAGCTCACGCTGCGCCTCCGGGATCCCGGAACCGTCGTCGGCGACCTCGATCTCGACCGCGTCGCCCACGAGCGTCGTGCGGACCGTCACTGTCCCGTCGGCGGGCGTGTGGCGGATCGCGTTCTGGATGAGGTTGAACAGGACGCGTTGCAGGCGGGCGGGGTCGCCCTCGGCGAACGGGTCGCCGGCCTCGATGACGGCCCGGACACGGACATCGGCGGCGTCGGCCTCGGGACGCATCGCCTCGACCGTGTCGCGCACGAGCTCGGCCAGCGCGACCTGCTGCATGGACCAGCGCAGCTCACCGGACTCCAGGCGGCTGAGTTCGAAGAGATCGTCGATGAGGGCGCTCAGCGCGCGGACGTGCGTGCTCATGCGCGCCGCGTACTCCCGCGCGGTGGTCTCGTCCACGACGCCGTCCTGGATGGCGTCGGCCAGCAACTGCAGCGACGTGATCGGCGTCCGCAGGTCGTGCGAGATCGCCGCGACGAGGCTGCGGCGCGCGCGCTCCTCACCGTCGAGGCGGGTGATCATCGCGTCGACATCCGACGCGAGGTCGGCGAGTTCGCCGCCGCCCTCGACGCCGGTGCGCACGTCGCGCCTCCCATCCGTCGCGGCGGCCAGCGTGGAGCGTGTCGCGTCGATGTCGCGCAGCGCGCGGCGGCCGAACGCCCACGTGGTGACGAGTCCGAGGACGGCGGCGTCGACCACGACGAGCGCGGTGAAGAACGCGTCGTGCGGCGAGACGAACATCAGCTCGATGAACAACGCCGTGACGATCGCCGTCTGCACCGCGACGAGCAGGCCGACTGCGAGCGCCTGGCGCCGCAGGCCGCCGAGCCGCTCGCGCCGGGCGGCGAGCGCCTGCCCGGCGACCACCGTCACGACGCCGAGCGCGGCGAATGCGGCGAACGTGACCCACGCGGCGTGCCAGTCGTAGACGACCCACGCCAGGCCCGCGAGCAGCAGCGCGGTGCCCAGCGCGATCGCGAGCCCGCGCGTCATGACGCCGCGAACCGGTAGCCGACGCCCCATACGGTCTCGACGAGCTTCGCCGCGTCCGGATCGGCTTCGAGTTTGGCCCGCAGGCGGCGGATGTGGACCGTGACGGTGGAGGTGTCCGTGTAGAACGCGTACTGCCACACGCGATCCATGAGCTCCTCGCGCGTGAATGCGCGGCCGGGGTGCCGGGCGAGGAACGCGAGCAGGTCGAACTCGCGCTGGGTGAGCGCCAGATCCTCACCGCCGAGCGACGCGCGGTGGCCGGCGATGTCGAGCTCGAGCGATCCGAACCGCAGCGGCGCGTCCGGCGCGTCGACGACGGACGCCCGGCGCAGCACGGCGTCGACACGCGCGACCAGTTCGGCCGGGCTGAACGGCTTGACGACGTAGTCGTCGGCACCGAGCCGCAACCCGATGACGCGGTCGGACTCCTCGCCGCGGGCGGTGAGCAGGATGATCGCGGGCGCGGGAGGCGGCCCGTCGCGGAGCCGCCGCATGACCTCCAGCCCGTCGATCCCCGGGAGCATGAGATCGAGGACGACGAGGTCGGCGCGCCGTTCAGCGGCGGCGGCCAGCGCCTGGCGCCCGTCGCCCGCGACGCGCGTGTCGTACCCAGCGCGCTGCAGGTACCGGGACACGACCTCGGCGATGGTCGGCTCGTCGTCGACGACGAGCACGTTCCCGCGGGTGTGGCCGTTCAGGCTCATGCCGCGCACAGACTGTCGGAGAGTTCGGCGACCCCGGCGGTGAAGTCCTCGCGGGCGGTGAAGCCGAGGACGGCCGAGGCGCGGCGCGGGTCGGCGAAGACGTGGCGGACGTCGCCCAGGCGGTGGCCGCCGACGACCTCGGGCTCTGGCCCTCCGGCGGCGCCCGCCGTGTGCAGCGCGCGTGCCATGTCGAGCACGCTGCGGGGCGTTCCCGAGCAGACGTTGAAGGCGCCCGGGACCGGCGCGGCAGCGGTGATCGCCACCGCGTTGGCGTGCGCCACGTCACGGACGTGGACGAAGTCCCGCAGCTGCCCGCCGTCCTCGAAGACGCGGGGAGCACGGCCGGCGGCGAGCTCGGCCGCGAACAGCGCCGCGACCCCGGCGTACGGGGTGTCGCGCGGCATGCGCGGGCCGTAGACGTTGTGGTACCGCAGTGCCGTCACCGGCCGGCCGGTCTCGCGGGAGAACGCGGCGGCGAGGTGCTCCTGGTGCAGCTTCGTCGCCGCATACACGTTGCGAGGATCGACCGGCGCATCCTCGGGCACCGCCTCGGCGGCGAGCGCCGCGCCGCAGGTCGGGCACGGCGGCTCATAGCGGCCGGCTTCGAGGTCCGCCTCCGCGCGCGGGCCGGGCCGCACGATGCCGTGCGTCGCGCAGCGGTAGCGCCCCTCGCCGTAGACGACCATGCTCGACGCGAGCACCAGCCGCTCGACCCCCGGAGACCGCGCCAGCTCGCGCAGGACCACCGCGGTGCCGAGGTCGTTGTGCGAGACGTAGTCGGCGATGTCGCCGAGGTCGACGCCCAGCCCGACCATCGCGGCCTGGTGACACGCCGCGTGGACGCCGCGGAGGGCCGCCGCGACCACCGCGGGGTCACGGACGTCGCCGCACACGACCTCCACGCCGTCGGGCAGGTCGACCAGCGGCGCCCGGAGGTCGAGCACCCGCACCTCCTCGCCGGCGGCGACGAGCGCCTCGACGATGTGCGAGCCGATGAATCCGGCTCCGCCGGTCACGAGCACCATGCGTCGACGGTACGCGCTGGGCGCGCCCGGCGGGGCGGATCGCCTGCGGTGTTTCGCGATCCGTAATCGCTTCGGAGGCCGCCGCGGGGGAGGGTGGCGCCATGCCCGACGTCGTCCTGCCCGTCCTCAACGAGGCTGCCGCGCTCCCGTGGGTCCTCGACCGGATGCCCGCCGGCTACCGGCCGATCGTCGTCGACAACGGATCGGACGACGGATCCGCAGACGTGGCGCGCACGCTCGGCGCGTTGGTGGTGGACGAGCCGCGCCGCGGCTTCGGCGCGGCGTGCTTCGCCGGACTGCAGGCCGCGGGCGCGGACGTCGTGTGCTTCATGGACTGCGACGCGTCGCTGCTGCCCGGTGAACTGCCAGCGGTCGCGGACCCCGTACTCGCAGACGCCGCCGATCTCGTGCTGGGCGCGCGACGTCCGGACGGCCCGGGCGCATGGCCGTGGCACGCCCGCGGCGCGAATGCGATCCTCGCGTGGCAGCTGCGGCGGCGCACCGGCGCGCCTCTGCGCGACCTCGGCCCGATGCGCGCCGCCCGCCGCCGCGACCTCCTCGCGCTCGGCATCACAGACCGCCGGTTCGGCTGGCCGCTGGAGATGGTCCTCCGGGCGGCCGCCGCGCACTGGCGGCTCGCGGAGGTGCCGGTGACGTACCGGCCGCGGACCGGCCGCTCGAAGGTCACCGGCACGGTCGGCGGAACGCTGCGCGCGACCGGTGACATGGCGCGGGTGCTCGCGTGACCGCGGCGCTGATCGTCATCGCGAAGGCCCCGGTGCCCGGCCGCGTCAAGACGCGCCTGTGCCCGCCGTGCACGCCGGCGCAGGCCACCGCGCTCGCCGAGGCGGCGCTCTCCGACACGCTCGCCGCGGTGGCGGCGACCCCGGCGGCGCGGCGCGTCTGCGTGCTTGACGGTGAGCCCGGCCCGTGGCTGCCGGACCGCATCGAGGTCATCCCCCAGCGCGGCAACGGGCTGGGGGAGCGACTCGCCGCCGCGTTCGACGACGTCGGTGGCCCGGCGCTGCTCATCGGGATGGACACGCCGCAGGTGACGCCCTCAGACCTCGCAGATGGGCTCGCCGCACTCCGAGCGCCGGGTGCCGACGCGGTCCTCGGCCTCGCACCGGACGGCGGATACTGGGCGATCGGCCTGCGCTGGCCCGACGCGACGGTCTTCTCGGGCGTACCGATGAGCACGCCGCGCACCGGCGCGGCCCAGCGCGCCCGGCTCCTGGAGGCGGGCCGACGCGTGCGCCTGCTGCCCGAGCTGCGGGACGTGGACACGATCGCCGACGCGCGCGCCGTGGCGGCCGCCGCGCCCGGTGGGCGGTTCGCGGTCGCGGTGCGCGACTTCGAGCTGGCGGCCGAGGAGGCGGCGTGATGGTCCCGGCACACACCCTCTACGCCGAGGCGATGCGCCGCGGCGACGACCTCGTCGCCCGCGACGCCGCGGGCGCGGCCCGGCCGCTGCTCGTCTCCGCGTGGGTCAAGACCGCCGGTGACGTCGACGAGCGGGTGCTCGACCGCGCGCGCGGCCCGGTCCTCGACGTCGGCTGCGGACCGGGTCGCCACGTCCGCGCCATGCGCCGTCGCGGCGAGGAGGTCCTCGGCATCGACATCTCGCCGGTGGCGGTGCGGCTCGCGCAGCGCCGCGGCGCGCGCCCGGTGCTGCGCGGCGACGTCTTCGCGCCGCTGCCGCGCGCCGGGTGGTGGCAGACCGCGCTGCTGCTGGACGGGAACCTGGGTATCGGGGGCGACCCGGTCGCGCTGCTCGCGCGCCTGCGGGTGGTGCTCGCCGATGGCGGACGGGTCCTGTGCGAGACCGATCCGCACGGCGGCGGTCTGCGGGTCGACCCGGTGCGCCTGGAGGACGACGGGCGCCGCTCGGCGTGGTTCGCCTGGGCGCGGGTCGGCGCGGACGTGCTCGACGAGGTCGCAGGTCGCGCCGGGCTGACGGTCTCCGACCGCTGGGAGGACGGCGGGCGCTGGTTCGCCGAGCTGCGATGAACCTGCTGCCCGATGAGCCCCCGCCCGGACCGAGCCGCCCCGGCTTCTGGCGCAGCCCACTGCGGGGGCGGTGGCTGACGACCGTCCTCGGCACGGTGCTGCTCGCCGGACTGGTCGTCGTCGCCACCACCGGGTTCCTGTCGCACCTGGCCTATCAGCCGTCGCTGGGCGCGAACGAGATCGTGCCCGGAGCCCCCGCCGTCGGGTGGTGGTCGTGGCCCACCTCGCCGAGCTGGCTCTACGCCTTCACACAGGGCCTGCACGTCACGGTCGGCATCGTCATCGTGCCCGTGCTGCTGGCCAAGCTGTGGTCCGTCATCCCGCGGCTGTACGCGTGGCCGCCGGTCGCGTCGCCCACCGACGCGCTGCAGCGCCTGACGACCCTGCTGCTGGTCGGCGGCGCGATCTTCCTGTTCGTCACCGGGATCTTCAACGCGCAGCTCTACTACCCCTGGCGCTTCAACTTCGTGGTCGCGCACCACTGGGGCGCCTGGGTGTTCCTCGCGGCGCTCGTGCTGCACCTGGGCCTGCAGGCGCCCGTGATCCGCCGGGCCTACGCGACGCGCGGCGCCGTCGGCGAGGCCACCGGAGACGACCACCTCCGGGCGCCCGATCCGCACGCCCCGTCCATCACCCGCCGCGGGCTGATCGGCCTGGTCGCCGCCGCGTCCGGCGCGCTGCTCGTCACCACCGCCGGGCAGGCGATCGGGGGCCCGGCGCGGCAGCTCGCGCTGTTCGCACCGCGCGGCCGGGGTGCGTCGTTCCCGGTGAACAAGACCGCGGCCGTCGCGCGGGTGACCCCGGCGATGGTCGGTGCCGCGTGGCGGCTGGAGCTCTTCGCCGGCGACCGGGTCGCGGTGTTCAGCCGTGAGGAGCTACTCGCGATGGAGCAGCAGACCTACGACCTGCCCATTGCGTGCGTGGAGGGATGGTCGACGACGCAGCGGTGGAGCGGCGTGCGGCTGCGCGACCTCGCCGCGCTCGCCGGACTGCCGGACGCCGACGAGATGCTCGCGTCGTCGCTGCAGCCGCGCGGCGCCTTCCGCCAGGCGACGATCGGGCGCGCCCAGGTGCAGGACGAGCGCTCGCTGCTTGCGCTGCGCGTCAACGGCGAGGACCTGCCGCTCGATCACGGGTACCCGGCGCGCATCATCATCCCGGCGCTGCCCGGCGTACACTGCACGAAGTGGGTCCGGGGGCTGCGGTTCTCATGATCCGGCCCGCCGGTCATGCGGCCGCGATCGCCGTCGCCGCCTGGGCCGTCTCCCACATGTTCGACCCGCAGTTCGCGCCGTTCCCGCTGAACCTCGCGCTGTGGTTCGTCGGCGGCGCGTTGCTGCACGACCTCGTCCTGCTGCCCGCCTACAGCGCCGCCGACGGCGCGGCCCGGCGGGTGCTGCCCGCGGATGTCCTCAACCACGTCCGGGTCCCGGCGGCGGTCTCCGGCGTCGTGCTGCTCGTGTACTTCCCCCGGATCCTCGACCGCCAGCCGCAGAACTTCGAGCGCGCCCTCGGGGAGGCGCCGCCGGACTACCTCGCGCGCTGGCTGTGGTTCACCGCCGCGCTGTTCGTGCTGTCGGCCGTGGTGTACGCAGTCCGCCGGCTCACGGCCGGACGACCTGCAGCAGCCCGGCGGCCCGGCCCGTGACGACGATGGCGCCCGTGCGCGCGTCGACGGCGACCGAGTCGGGCTGGCCCACCGTCGGCAGCGTCCGGATGACGCGCGGGCGGCCGTGAGCGGGCAGCTCCGACAGCGCGTTGCGGCCCGGCGCGGTGACCCACAGCCGTCCGCGCTGCTCGTCGACCGCGATGCCGTACGGGCCGCCTGGCACGAACACCCGGCGGGAGATGCGCGCCGTGCGGCCGTCGGCGCTGACGACCAGCACCAGCAGGCCGTCGCCCTGCGTATCGAGCACGTAGCACGGGCCGGTCTGCCGACACGCGACGTGCGTCGGGCCGACCCCCGCTGTCACGCGCGACAGCCGCTCCAGCGTCCGGCCGTCGAGGATCTCGACCGCCCGCTCGCGGACCGAGACGACCGCGAGCAGCCGCCCGCCGCGCAGCGCCGCGAGCCCGCCCGGCTGCGAGTTCACGCGGACACGGCGGGTGGTGCCGTCGTCGCGCACGAGGGTGACCGAGTCACCGCGCTCGTCGCCGATGGCGACCCCGCCGGCAACCTGGGCCACGGCGTGGGGATACGCGCCGGTCGCCGCACGCTCGGTCACCCGGCCGGAGGCCAGCGCCACGGCAAGGAAGCGATCAGCGGTCTCGGCGGGCACCAGCGCGGCGCCGTCGGACGACACGCCGAGGTGGCGCGGCGCCCCGGGCAGCGCGATACGCCGGGTCACGCGCCGGGCGTCGAGGTCGACGACCGCCAGCGCGGCCGGATCGCGCAGCGCGACGGCGGCGGTCCCGTCGAAGATGACGATGCCTTCCGGGCCGGTGCCGACCGGGAACGTCACGCCGGCGGCGGGTTGTGTCGCGGCGGGGGACCGCGGTGGCTCGGCCGCGCCGGGCAGTTCCGACACGGTGGCCGACCCGCACCCGGCCGCGACGGTCACGGCTGCGGCGAGCACGAGGGCGAGGAGCGGGCGTGACACCGGCCGAGCATGCCAGCGCACCCGCGCCGCCGGAACGGCTCGCCCGCCGCGTTTCGCAGATCGTCATCTTCGTCACCGTCGTCGTGCTGGCGGTCGGAGCGGCGGCGCAGCTGGAGGCGATCGACGCCCTCGGCACCGCCGCGTCGCCGCTGGTCGGCGCATGGGAACCGGCCGCGCGGTGGTGGGGGACGGCGGTCGCGGTGATCGCCGGCGTCGCCGCCGTATGGGGCGGAGGGTGGCTGCTCGCCGTGCGCTGGCATCCGGCCGTCGTCGCGCTCGCGCTGTACCTGCTGGCGGTGGCGCTCGGCCTGGCGTTGAACGTCGCGCGAGACGGCACCGACGGCTGGACGCGCATGTTCGACCTCGGGCCGTCCGGGTCGTTCGAGGCGCCGAACGAATACCTGCCCGCGCTGCCGTCGCTGGGGTACGGCGTCTGGTTCTACCTCGACCGCTTCGCCGAGGTGGTGCCGGCGTTCCCCGTCCACGTCGCCGGTCACCCGCCCGGCCCGCTGTTGCTCGTGCACCTGTTCGGCGTCACGACCGCGGGCGGCATGGCGGCGCTGGTGGTGCTCGGCGGCTCGCTGTGCGCCCCCCTGGCCTACCGCCTCGGATGGACCCTGCACGGGGAACCTGCCGGCCGGGTCGCGGGACTGGTGTGCGCGTCGTCGCCGCTCATGCTGCTGTTCGGCGTCTCGTCGTTCGACTTCGTGTTCGCGGCGGCGGGCGCGGTCGCGGCGTGCCTGCTCGTCGCCCGCGCGTGGCGGTGGCGGGTGCTCGGAGCGCTGGCGCTCGGGGCGGCCGTGCTGCTGAACTGGGCGCTGCTGGCCGTGGGCGCGTGGGCGGCGCTGCTGCTCTGGCGTCGCGACGGGTGGCGGCCGGCGTTCGCCACCGCGGCGGCCTGCGGCGCGGGGCTCGTCTTCGTCAACGGCGCGCTGGCGATCGCCTCCGGCTACGACCCGGTCGGCACCATCCGCGCGACCGAGCAGGTCTACCGCGACTCCATCGCCCAGTTCCGCCCGTACTGGTTCTGGGTGCTCGGCTCACCGGTGGCATGGGGGGTGACGCTCGGCGTGCCGATCGCGGCGGCGGCGATCCGTGCCGCGGTCGCCCGCACCCCGGCCGGCATCGCCCTCGCCGCGGTGGTCGCGATCGCCGCCGTCGGCGGGTTCTCGAAGGCCGAGACCGAACGGATCTGGCTGTTCCTCGTCCCGCTGGCGTGTGCGGCGGCCGCGCCCTACCTGCAGGAGCGGCGCCTCCGCTGGACGCTCGCGCTGCTGCTCGCGCAGGCACTGCTCATGCAGGTGCTCATGGACACCGTGTGGTAAACGGCAGCTGAGCAGAAGGACGCCAAGCGCGCCGACGCGCTGGAGAAGGAGTCCGGCCTAGGCGTCCTCGCCCTTCGCCGCCCGGTCAGCCCGGACCGCCTCGCGCTCGGCGAGGCGGTTGCGGCGGCGCAGCTGAGCCTCGCGCTCGCGTCGCTCCTCTTCGGGCGTGGTCGTGGTGAGCGGCGGGATCTCCGTCGGCCGGCCGTCGTCGCCGAGCGCGACCATCGTGAGGTAGGCGCTGTTCGTATGCCGGATCTCGCCCGTGCGCGGGTTCTCGGCCTCGACCCGGACACCGACCTCCATCGACGTCCGCCAGACGGCGTTCACACGGGAGCGGAAGGTCACGAGGTCCGTGATGTTCACCGGAACGAGGAACGTCATGCGGTCGACGCCGGCGGTGACGACGCGCGCGTGGCCGTGGCGGATCGCGGCCAGGCCGGCGGCCTCGTCCACGAGCTTCATGATCGTGCCGCCGTGGATGAAGCCGGCGGCGTTCGCGTCGCCGACGCCCATCCAGTGGGCGAGGATCGAGGAGCTGTCTTCCGGGCTGGCGATGGCCGCAGGCTACCGGGCCAGCGCCGGGCCGGCGGGTTCGCCCGCGGGTCCTGCGCCGGCGGGCGAGCGGTCCCCGAGCTCGAGGATCCGCATGACGTCGGTGCTCGACAGCAGCCCGGCGAGCGCCCCGTCGTCACCGGTCACGAGAGCGCGCCGGAGTGGGTGCTGCAGCAGCTCGGGCCAGACGTCCTCCAGGGGCTGCTCGGGGTGCAGCACGAGGACGTCGCGCAGGTGATGGCGATGGGCGCCGACCGTCTCGGTCGGCCACGCGGCGCGGGCGGTCGCGCCGGCATCGCGGAACGTCACGAGGCCGATGGGGCGGTCCTGCTCCAGGACCGGGTACGCGGTGTACCGATGGTGCAGGAACACGTCGTCGACGAACCCGTCGAGCGGCATCGCGGTGTCCACGGTGACGGGCGAGGCGATCATCGCGTCCGCGACACGCAGCCCGGCGAGGGCCGCCCGGGCGGACGCCTGGGCGGCCTCGGCCTCGGCCGCCGCGACGACGAACCATCCGATGAAGACGAACCAGATGCCCCCGATCACGGCGCCCGTGATGGCCAGCAGCAGGCCGCCGATGATGAGCATCTGGCCGAACCCGCGGCCCAGGGCCGCCGCCGAACGGGTGGCCTCGCCGTAGTCGCCGCTGCGCTGCCACAGCGCGGCGCGCAGGACCCGGCCGCCGTCCAGCGGGAACGCGGGCATGAGGTTGAAGACGAGCAGCACGAGGTTGATGTAGCCGAGCCAGTGCAGCGTGCCGTCGACCGCGGCCGGGAGGGGCGCGAGCACCGCGATCCCCAGGCAGAGGACACCGATGACGAGCGTCACCAGCGGCCCCGCGATCGCGATCCGGAACTCCGCGCCGGCCGACGGGAATCGCCCCTTGAACCGGGCGACGCCCCCGAACACCCACAGCGTGATGCCGTCGATCTCCATCCCCTCACGCTGCGCCGTCACCGCGTGGCCGAGCTCGTGCAGGAGCAGGGCGCCGAAGAACAGCGGGACGGCGACGGCGGCCATCACGAGGTACGTCGCGTCCGAGAGCCCGGGGTTCGTCGTGGGGAAGACCCCCTCGGCGAGCGACCAGGTGATGAGCGCGACGACGAGCAGCCAGCTCCAGTGGCAGCCGATGTCGACGCCTGCGACGCGGCCCAGGCGAAACGTGGAGGACATACGCGGATCATCACCGCCCGTGGGCAACCCGTCATCAGGACTGACTGCGGGCCGCGGCCTGCCGCCGACTACGGATGCGATCCGCCGCGAAGTGCGGATGGCAGACCATCTGGCTGGGGGTACGGTCGCAGCATCGTCTTCTCTGATCGCCACGACGCCGGTCTCCGGCTCGCTGAGCGCCTGCGCCATTACGCAGGCGAGGATCCCGTCGTCGTCGCGCTCCCGCGCGGCGGCGTGCCGGTGGCGGTCGAGGTCGCGACCGCGCTCGGGGCCCCGATGGACATCCTCGCGGTCCGCAAGCTCGGGGCGCCCGGGCGTCCTGAGCTCGCGGTCGGCGCGGTGGCAGAGGACAGCGTGGGCGTGATCGACACGCGCATGCTGCGGATGACGTCGCTGAGCGAGCACGACCTCGACGAGACGCTCGACCGCGAATCGGTGGAGCTCGACCGCCGGGTCCACGCCTATCGCGGCGACCGGCCCCAGATCGGGCTCGAGGACCGTACGGTGATCATCGTCGACGACGGGCTCGCCACCGGCCTGACCGATCTCGCGGCGGTCCGCGCCGTCCGCGGCCGCGGTGCACATCGCGTCGTCGTTGCGGCGCCGGTCGGCTCACGCGCCGCCGTCGACCTGCTGGGCAGCGAGGCCGACGACGTCGTCTGCGCCTTCGTGCCGCGCGACCTGCGCAGCGTCGGGCAGTGGTACGCCGACTTCTCCGAGGTCTCCGACGAGGAGGTCCTTGCGCTCCTGGCAGGCGGCCCCGTCCCCGCCCGCGACCTCGCCGCGATCCCGGACGCCCCGCCCCTGGCGATCCGCCAGGCTGTGACGTTCGAGGTGCCCGGCGGGGTGCTGGAGGGCGACCTCGCGGTGCCGGAGGCGGCACGCGGCCTCGTCGTCTTCGCCCACGGCAGCGGCAGCGGCCGCCACAGTCCGCGTAACCGGGCCGTGGCCGACGCGCTGCAGGAGCGCGGCCTTGCGACGCTGCTGTTCGATCTGCTCACCGACGAGGAGGGCATGGACCGCAGCTTCGTGTTCGACATCCCACTGCTGGCCGAGCGCCTGACGGAGGTCGGCCGCTGGTCGCGCGAGCACCCCCCGACGGCGGGGCTTCCGCTCGGGCTGTTCGGCGCGTCGACCGGCGCCGCCGCCGCGCTCGTCGCCGCCGCGGCGCTCGGCCCGGACGTCCGCGCGGTCGTCTCCCGGGGCGGCCGTCCCGACCTGGCGGCGGACCGGCTCGACCAGGTGACGGCGCCGACGCTCCTCATCGTCGGTGGCCGCGACGAGTCGGTCCTGCTGCTGAACCGCACGGCGGCCGTCCGGCTCGCGGGGCCCCACGAGCTCGCCGTCATCGCCGGAGCGGGTCACGTATTCGAGGAGCCGGGAGCGCTCGAGGAGGTCGCGGCGATCGCCGGCGACTGGTTCGTCGCGCACATGGGCGCCGGCGCCACTGCCGACACCGGAGCCGCGTCATGAGCCTCGTGCCGGCATTCGGCACGGCCGACCGGACCGCCGTCGCCGCGATCCGTCGCGACGCGATCCGCCTGACGGGCGGCCCCGAGGACTACGACGCACTGCTCGACCAGATCGGCGACGCCCGCCTCGTCCTGCTCGGCGAGAGCAGCCACGGGACCAACGAATTCTACCGCGAGCGGGCGCGCATCACCCAGCGCCTCGTCGCCGAATGCGGGTTCTCCGCCGTCGCGATCGAAGGCGACTGGCCGGACGCCCACCGCGTGCACCGCTACGTCTGCGGCGACGACCGCGACGGCGACGCCGAGGAGGCACTGCGCGGGTTCCGCCGGTTCCCCGCGTGGATGTGGCGCAACGCGGCGGTGGTGGACCTCGTCGGCTGGCTGCGCGACCACAATGACCGGCGCGCGCCCGGCGCACCGGCCACAGGGTTCTTCGGGCTCGATCTCTACAGCCTGCACGCGTCGATGGCGGCGGTCGTCGCGCATCTCGACCGCGTCGACCCCGATGCCGCGGCCCGGGCGCGGCAGCGGTATGCGTGCCTACAGCCATTCGCCGGTGAGCGCGGGCCGGAGTACGGGCGCGCGGTGCTGCAGGGCGTCAGCGAACCGTGCCGACGGGCGGTGATCGAGGAGCTCGTCGAGCTGCGGCGCGAGGCGGGACGGCGGCTCACACGCGACGGCGTGGCAGCCGAGGACGACGAGTTCTGCGCCGAGCAGAACGCCACGGTCGTGGCGAACGCGGAGGAGTACTATCGCACGATGTTCGGCGACCGGGCGGGCTCGTGGAACCTGCGCGACCGCCACATGGCCGACACGCTCGACCACCTCCTCGCGCATCTCGGGCGCCGGCACGACCCGGCGAAGGTCGTCGTGTGGGCGCACAACTCCCACATCGGCGACGCCCGCGCCACCGAGGCGGCGTCGCGCGGTGAGCTCACGCTGGGGCAGCTGGCCCGCGAGCGCCACGGCACCGCGGCCGTTCTCGTGGGGTTCACCACGTACGCAGGCACGGTGACGGCCGCGTCGGACTGGGACGGCCCGGCCGAGCGCAAGCGCGTGCGTCCTGCGCTGCCGGGCAGCGCTGAGCAGCTGCTGCACGAGACCGGCCTGCCCGCCTTCCTGCTGGCGCGGCTGCATGACACCGCGGCCGGGGCGGCGCTGCGCGCGGCGCGCCTGCATCGCGCGATCGGCGTGATCTACCGCCCTGAGACCGAGCGCCAGAGCCACTACCTGCAGGCCAGCCCGAGCCGGCAGTTCGACGCGCTGGTGCACCTGGATCACACGAGAGCCGTCGAGCCGCTCGAGCGCACGGCGGCCTGGGACCGCGGCGAACCACCCGAGACCTACCCCTCCGCGCTGTGACGCCGGCGACGACAGGCAGCGACTTCTCCTGGGCTGCCGAGCGCGCGCTGCTCGACGGCTTGCCCGGCGGCGGGCTGAACATCGCGCACGAGGCGGTGGACCGGCACGCCGCGGGGCCGCTGCGCGACCGGGCGGCGCTCCGCTGGCTGGCGCGCGACGGGGCGGTCCGCGACACGACCTACGTGGAGCTGGCGGCGCAGACGAACCGCTTCGCGCGCCTGCTCTCCGACCTCGGCGTCGAACCCGGGGAAACGGTCTTCGCGCTGCTCGGCCGGGTGCCCGAGCTGCACGTCGCCGCGCTGGGCACGTTCAAGCGCCGCGCCGTCTTCTGCCCGCTGTATTCGGCGTTCGGGCCCGAGCCGGTGGCGCAGCGCCTCACGCTCGGCGCGGGCACCGTGCTCGTCACGACACCGCGGCTGTATGCCCGCCGGGTCGCCCCCGTCCGCGACCGGCTTCCCGCGTTGCGCCACGTCCTGCTCGTCGGAGCCGATGCGCCCGAGGCCGCGGCGGACGTGCCCGGCGGGGTCGACCTGGCCGCAGAACTCGCGGCGCGCGCCCCGGAGTGGGAGATCCCTCCGACGTCCGCCGACGACATTGCGCTGCTGCACTTCACCAGTGGGACCACGGGCCGGCCGAAGGGCGCGCTGCACGTCCACGAGGCGGTCGTGGCCCACCATGCGACCGGCCGGATCGCGCTCGACCTGCGCGACGGCGACGTCTTCTGGTGCACGGCCGACCCTGGCTGGGTCACCGGCATGTCGTACGGCGTCATCACGCCGCTGACCCACGGCGTGACCTGCCTCATCGACGAGGGCGAGTTCGATGCCGCCCGGTGGTACGAGACGCTCGCCGAGCAGCGCGTGACCGTCTGGTACACGGCGCCGACGGCGATCCGCATGCTCATGCGCGCCGGCGCGGACCTGGCTCGCGAGCACGATCTCGCCGCGCTGCGCCTCATCGCGAGCGTCGGCGAGCCGCTGAACGCCGAGGCCGTGCGGTGGGGCGCCGAGCACCTGGGCCTGCCCATCCGCGACACGTGGTGGCAGACCGAGACGGGCGGGATCATGATCGGCAACCTCGCGGGGCTGGAGGTCCGCCCCGGCGCGATGGGGCGGCCGCTCCCGGGCATCGAGGCGGCGGTCGGATGCCGCGACGACGACGGCGAGCTGCGCGTGGATGGCGGCGCCCCGGTCATGGCCGAGGACGGCGGAGGTGGCGAGCTGCTGCTGCGCGCGGGCTGGCCGTCGATGTTCCGCGGCTACCTCAACGAGGAGGAGCGCTACGCGCGGTGCTTCGTCGGCGGGTGGTATCGCACCGGCGACCTCGCCCGTCGCGACGAGGACGGCTGGTACTGGTTCCTCGGCCGCGGCGATGACGTCATCAAGTCCGCCGGGCACCTCATCGGGCCGTTCGAGGTCGAGCGGGTGCTCATGGAGCATCCCGCCGTCGTGGAGGCTGGGGTGATCGGCGTGCCGGACGAGATGGCGGGCCAGCGCATCAAGGCGTTCGTCGTCCTCGCACCCGGCGTGGACGCCGACACCGCGGCGGGGCTGCCGCGCGACCTCCTCGGCTTCGCCCGCACACGGCTCGGCGCGGTCGTGGCACCCAAGGAGATCGAGGTGCGCGACGAACTGCCCCACACCCGCAGCGGCAAGGTCATGCGCCGGCTGCTGCGCGCCCGCGAGCTCGGGCTGCCCGAGGGCGATCTGTCGACCCTGGAGACCGGCGCATGACCGGCGCGGCGGGCACGGACGCGCTGCGGACGATGCTGCTCATCCGCACGTTCGAGGAGCGCTGCGTCGAGCTGTACAGCGCCGCGAAGATCCGCGGCTTTCTGCACCTGTACATCGGCGAGGAGGCGGTCGCGGCGGGGATCATGCCCGCGCTGGGACCCACCGATCGCGTCGTCTCGACGTACCGTGAGCATGGGCACGCGCTCGCGCGCGGCGTTCCGGCCCGGTCGGTGCTGGCGGAGATGTTCGGCAAGGTCGAAGGCGTCTGTCGAGGACGGGGCGGCTCGATGCACCTGTTCGACGTCGCACACCGCTTCTACGGCGGGAACGCGATCGTCGGCGGCGGCCTGCCGATCGCCGTCGGGCTCGCGCTCGCCGACCGCATGGCCGGGCGCGACCACGTCACGGCGTGCTTCTTCGGCGAGGGCGCCATCGCAGAGGGTGAGTTCCACGAGTCGCTGAACCTCGCGGCGCTCTGGCGGCTCCCGGTGATCTTCTGCTGCGAGAACAATCTCTACGCGATGGGCACCGCGCTCGCACGCTCGGAGTCCGAGGTCAACCTGACCATGAAGGCCGCAAGCTACGAGGTGCCCGCGTGGTCGGTCGACGGCATGGACGTCGACGCGGTGGCCGACGCCGCGCGCCGGGCCGTGCTGTCCGTCCGCGCCGGCGACGGCCCGTGCTTCCTCGAGCTGCGGACCTACCGCTTCCGTGCGCACTCGATGTACGACCCGGACCTGTACCGCACGCGCGAGGAGATCGCCCGCTGGCGCGAGCGTGACCCGATCGACGCGTACGTCCAGGTTCTCCGTGACGCCGGGACGCTGGACGACGCGGCGCTCGAGGGCCTGCGCGACGAGGCCCGCGCGGTCGTCGACGACGCGGTCGCGTACGCGGAGGCCGGGACCACCGAGCCCGTCGAGGAGATGACCCGGTTCGTCTACGCCGAGGCGGCCGCGCCATGAGCGCCACCGAGGCGACCGCGCGCACCATGTCCTACCGCGAGGCGCTGCGCGAGGCCATCCGGGAGGCGATGCAGGCCGACGAGCGCGTGTTCCTCATGGGTGAGGACGTCGGCGCGTACGGCGGCTCGTTCGGCGTGAGCCGCGGCCTGCTCGACGAGTTCGGCCCGGAGCGGATCCGCGACACGCCGCTCTCCGAGGCGGCGTTCGTCGGCGCGGGCATCGGTGCGGCGATGGGCGGGATGCGCCCCATCGTCGAGGTGATGACGGTGAACTTCAGCCTGCTCGCGCTCGACCAGATCGTCAACAACGCGGCCACCATCCCGCACATGTCCGGCGGACAGATCCAGGTGCCGGTCGTCGTGCGGATGACGACCGGCGCGGGCCGGCAGCTCGCCGCGCAGCACTCGCACAGCCTGGAGGGCTGGTACGCCCACGTGCCCGGGCTCAAGGTCCTCGCGCCCGCGACGGTCGCCGACGCCCGGTGGATGCTGGGCTCCGCGGTGGCCGACCCGAATCCGGTCATCGTCTTCGAGCACGGCTCCCTGTACAACCGCGAGGACGAGATCGGGGATACGCCGGGCCCCGCGTCCGATATCACCCGTGCGTCGATCCGGCGACCCGGGCGCGACCTCACGCTCATCGCCTACGGGCAGTCCGTCTGGACTGCGCTCGAAGCGGCCGACACACTCGCGGGCGAGGGTGTGGAGGCCGAGGTGCTCGACCTGCGCGTCCTGCGGCCGCTCGACACCGACGCCGTGGTCGCGTCGGTCACGCGGACGCACCGCGCCGTGATCGTCGACGAGATGTGGCGAACCGGCAGCCTGGCGGCCGAGGTCAGCGCGGTGCTGACGGAGCAGGCCTTCTACGAGCTCGACGCGCCCGTCGGCCGAGTCTGCACGCAGGAACTCCCGATCCCGTACGCCGGCCACCTCGAGCAGGCGGCACTCCCCAACACCGCTCGGGTGCTGGCCGCGGCCCGGGAGGCGGTGGGCGGCCGTGGGTGAGTTCCTGATGCCGACGCTCGGCGCGGACATGACCGAGGGCAAGATCGTCACCTGGCTGGTGAGCCCCGGCGATGAGGTGCACCACGGCGACATCGTCGCAACCGTGGACACGTCGAAGGCCGAGATCGACGTGGAGATCTTCGAGGACGGCGTCGTCGAGGAGCTGCTCGTCGGCGTGGGCGAGAAGGTGCCGGTCGGCACGCCGCTGGCGCGGATCGGCGCGGTCGGCGCCGAGCCGACGGCGGTGGTCGCGACCGCGCCGCCCGCCCCGGTCATCGTCCCGGAGACGCCGGCCGCGCCGCCACCGCCGCCACCGTCTCATCCGACCGACGGCCACCGTCCGCGGATCTCTCCGCTGGCCCGCCGGGTGGCGGCCGACCTCGGGGTGGACCCGGAGCAGATCACCGGGACCGGCCCGCACGGCTCGGTGGTGCGCGCCGACGTCGAACGCGCAGCCGGCACGGCCGCGGCGCTCGCGCCGGAGCCCACGGTGCCACCGCCCGCCGAGCCCGACCGGGCCGGCGCGATGCGCGAGGCCATCGGGGCGCTCATGTCGCGCTCCAAGCGCGAGATCCCGCACTACCACCTCGCGCTCGACATCGACCTGCACCTCACACAGCGGTGGCTGGCGCGCCGCAACGAGGACCTGCCGCTGCCGCAGCGCCTCACGGCGGCCGGCGTGCTCCTGGCCGCCACCGCGCGTGCCGCGGCGCGCCACCCCGACATGAACGGCCACCACGTCGACGGGGCGTTCCACCCGACCGACGGTGTGCACCTCGGGGTGGCGATCTCGCTGCGCGCCGGCGGGTTGCTCACACCGGCGATCAAGGACGCCGACGGCCTCAGCGTCGATGAGCTCATGGCGCGCCTGCGCGACGTTGTCCACCGCGCGCGCACGGGCGGGCTGCGGGCGTCCGAACTGTCTGCCCCGACGCTGACCGTCACCGATCTCGGCGATCGCGGCGTGGACCTCGTCCACGGCGTCATCTACCCGCCGCAGGTCGCCCTCGTCGGGTTTGGCGCCGTGCGGCCCCGGCCGTGGGCGGACGGCGACGCGCTCGCCGTGCGCCCGGTCGTGACCGCCACGCTCGCCGCCGATCACCGGGTCAGCGACGGGCACCGCGGGGCGCTGTTCCTGAGAGAGATCGACCGCCTGGTCCAGGCACCGGAGGAGCTGTGAGCGACGACCTGCGCACCATGATCGTCGAGGCGCTGGTCGAGGTGGCGCCCGAGATCGACCCGGCCGATGTCCGTGACGACGAGTCGGTGCAGGAGCAGTTCGACCTCGACTCGATGGACTTCCTCGCCTTCCTCGAGGGGGTCGCCGCACGCACCGGGGTCGAGATCCCGGAGCGGGCGTACCGCGACGTCGAGACCATCGGCGGCTGCGTGACGTACGTCGCGGCCGAGCGAGCGGGCTGAGTCGTGACCGTGCCCGAGGTGCGTCACCGGAACCGAGAAGGCGGACATCTTTCGGGCTCCTCGGGACGCACCATGCGCGAAGACCATCGGTCGGGCGGACACTCGTGGAGACCGTCGAGCCTGAGCGCGTGCTCGAGCGACTCCTCGATGTGGTGCGCGAGGTCACGGGTCCCCGCGTCCTCCTGACGGCGCGACTACGGAGAACCACGGACGGCGGTCCGCGCTCAGCGCCGATGCGGCGCGGCAGCGTCGCGCCTAGCGTCCGGTGCAATGAATGCGGGAGCTCCGGGTGCGAAGCCGACATTCCTTGTCGGCATCGATGGCAGTGAGCAGGCACTGGCCGCTGCGCGGTTCACCGCCGCGCTCGCCGAGGCCCGCGGTGGGAGCGTCATGCTCGCCTCCGTCCACCCCGAGGACGTCCCGTCCGACGCCGCGCGCGTCGGTGTGGACGGGGTGGACGTCGCGGGTGCCCGCCGGGCGGTGCACGCTGCCTCGTCTCCCGGGCGCGGGCTGCATGAGCTGGCCGAACGCGTGCAGGCGGCCATGGTCGCGATCGGCGCACCCCACCGGTACGGGGTCGGCCGACTGAAGCCCGGGGGCGTTGCGGAACTCCTCCTGCACGGCTCGGGACGGCCGGTGCTCATCGTCGGCTCCGAGCTTCCCGAGGACGGTGTCAGCACCGTCGGCGTCGCCCACGCTGGCGACCCCGAGGGCGACGAGGCGCTCGCGGCCGGTGCCGCGCTGGCGCACGACCTCGGCGCGGACCTTCGCCTCGTCAGCGTGGTCGAGCCCGGGCCCGCCGGGCTGTCGTCGCCGGACCAGCTGCGCGAGGACCGGCGCGCGGAGCGAGAGCACCGTCTCGCGGCACTCGCCGACGACGTCCCTGGACGATCGCGCTCCGAAGCGCGCGCCGTGGTGGCGCACCCCGGCCCCGCGCTCGTGCGTGAGGGCGACGACCTCGACCTGCTGGTGCTCGGCTCACGCGGGTACGGGCCTGCAGGCAGCGTTCTGCTGGGGAGCGTCTCGCGCCGCGTCGTCGCCCACGCCCGGTGTCCGGTCCTCGTCGTACCGCGCGCGGCGGCAGCACCCCAGGTGGCCGTCGCCTACGCGTGATCGCCCGGGACGATCCGGGCGGTCGGGCTGGGGAAGTGCACGACGGTGTGCTCTTCGTCCCATTCGACGCGATAGTGGCGGTGGCCGGGCTCCCCGAGAACCTCGAGGATGAGCCCTCGGCGGGGTGGGCCGTCGACGGTGCGCTCTTCGATCCAGTCGCCTGCCTGCGCGTCACGGTGGGTCATGCGGGCAAGGATCGCGGAGACGCTATGCCTCGCGCAAGCCCGTGTCGGTACGGCCCGGGATGAGCTTGCCCGGGTTCATGACCCCGTGCGGGTCGAGGTGGGCCTTGACGGCACGCAGGACTGCGACGCCCGCATCGCCCACCTCGGCCGTCATCCAGGGTGCATGATCGGTGCCGACGGCGTGATGGTGGGTGATCGTGGCGCCGGCGTCGGCGAGCGCGTCGGAGGCCGCGGACTTCGCTGTCTCCCATTGGGCGACGGGGTCGCGCGCGTCCTGCCGTGCGAGCACCGAGAAGTACAGCGACGCACCCGCCGGGTAGACGTGCGAGAGGTGGCATGCGACGACGGGACGGGCGCCGTCGAGTGCTGCACGCAGCCGCTCGCCGACGGTCGCGTGGAGTGCTTCCAGGTCACGCCAGCGCACGGCGGTCTCGAGCGTCTCGACGAGCAGGCCCGCACCGAGGAGCTCGTCGCGCAGGCGCGGCGCGCGAAAGCGGCCCTGGCGCCACGACGCGGCGGCGTCCTCGCCGAGCGGTGTGGCGCCCCGGGCCCGGAACAGGGCGGTCGCGGCGTCGGCGCGTCGTGCGACGTCCTCAGCGGCGCCCTCCCAGCCGATGAGCACCAGGCAGCCGTCGCCGGCCTCCTCGCCGGAGGTGGCGGCACCGAGGGCGGTCTCCGTCTCGTCGGACAGGCGCAGGAGGTCCGGGCGCGGGCCGTCCTGCCCGAGCGCCCGCACGAGCGCAACGCCGTCGGCGAAGCTCGCCACGCGCCAGCCCTCGTGGCGGCGGGTCTCCGGCACGGGGCGGACCCGGACGGTCACCTCGGTGATGACGCCGAACGCTCCCTCTGAGCCGAGCAGGAGCTGGCGCAGGTCGGGGCCCGCGGCCGTGCCGGGCGCCCGGCCGAGGTCGAGGACACCCGCCGGCGTGACGGCGCGGAGGTGCTCGACAAGGGCGTCGAACCGGCCCCATCCGGTGGAGAGCTGGCCGGCGGACCGCGTCGCGGCGTAGCCGCCGATGGTGGCGCGCTCGAAGCTCTGCGGGACGTGGCCGAGGGTGTATCCGTGCGCCTTCAGCAGCTCGTCCGCGCGCGGGCCGCTGAGCCCGGCCTGCAGCGTCGCGGTGCGGGAGACCTCGTCGAGCTCCACCAGGCGGTCGAACCGCGCGAGGTCGACCGCGACGACGGCGGCGAACGGGCCGCGCTCGGGCCGCACACCCCCGACCACGCTCGTGCCGCCGCCGAACGGGACGACGGCGACGTCGAACTGGACACAGGCGGCGAGCACCGCCGCGACCTCGTCCGCGTCGGCGGGGAAGACGACGGCGTCCGGCGCGTCGGGCGCCTGACCGATGCGACGGCGCAGGAGGTCGAGGTACGACATGCCGTTGGCGTGCGCGGCTCGGGGCCCGGCGTCAAGGCGGACGTGCTCGGCGCCGACCGCCGCGACGAGCGCGTCGCGCGCGTCGTCGGCCAGCCGGCTTACTCCGGGGACGGTCGGCGGAGCCGGCGTGGCGGCATCGGGGTCGACGTCGAAGACCTGCGCGAGGAGATCGCGGACCCGTGGGGTCACCAGCTGGTGGTCGGGCGCGGCGGCCCAGGCAGACGCAGGGTCGGGAGGCAGCGAGAAGTCAACCGTCATACGCGACGATGTTACAGTGTGCGACCTAATGTCACATCCGTCGCATCTGAACGCCGCGCGCCGCGCCGACGCCCTCGCCGA
>JBPPNC010000235.1:0-26097 GCA_051306365.1 Solirubrobacteraceae bacterium | reverse complement strand
GATCCGTGACGTGGACATGGCGCAGGAGATGGTCAAGTTCACGAAGAACCAGATCCTCCAGCAGGCCGCCAACAGCATGCTGGCCCAGGCCAACCAGGCCCCGCAGGGCGTCCTGCGTCTGCTCGGGTAGTCGGCAGGTCCAGCAGTTCGTTGAACGTGGCGGGCGGTCTTTCGGGGCCGCCCGCTTCGTCGTTCGTCCGGCCGGCTGAAGTTCGGAGCCTGCCTGTCGAGGACCCGGGATGATGAGCGTCGAAGCGGTGATCGCCCGTATCTCCGAGCTCCAGACCGCACTGGAGCCGCGTCGTACCGAACCCGCGGGCAACTTCGCGCGCACGCTCCAGCAGACGACGGCCAGCTCCCCGGCCGCGCTCACCGCGCAGCCCGCCGGCTATCAGCCGCTCGCCACGGCGGGCGTGGCAGCGCCCGTGCCCGTCGCGGGCACCGGCGTCGGCGCCAAGATGGTGCAGCTCGCGCAGGCCGAGGTCGGCCAGGCCGAGCAGCCTCCCGGCAGCAACGACTCACCCCGCATCGCCGAGTACCGCACGGCGACCGCCGGCAGCGGCGTGGGGCCGTGGTGTAACTACTTCGTGTCCTGGCTCGCCAAGGAGTCGGGCGCCCCGCTCGGGGAGGCCGGGCAGGGCTTCGGCCTCGTCGACGCCTGCTACGCGTGGGCGCAGCGCACGGGCCGAGCGAACCCGGTCGACAGCGGTGAGCCGCCCCAGCCGGGCGACCTCATCGTATGGGACGAGCACATCGGCATCGTCGAGCAGGTGCTCCCCGACGGGCGCATCCAGACCATCGAGGGCAACTCCTCCGATCAGGTCATCCGGCGGGTGCACGACGCGACGGGCGGCGGCGCGCTGGGCTTCGTCACCATGTCCTGACCGTCCATTGTCTCCGGAAAACCGTGTCTCTTTATCCCGGTGGTCGGCGGCCGACTACCGGGATCCAGGCACTGTCTTGCTCTCACAGCGTCCTCAACCCGCCCCGGAGACTCCTTCATGTCACGTATCCGCTTCGGCGTGCGGGCCAAGCTGCTCGGCAGCGCCGGCCTGCTCGTCGTCCTCATCGTTGCGGTCGGCGCCGTCGGCCTCCATCAGCTCGGCGTCGTCAAGGGCATCGCCGACGACATGTTCACCCAGGACTTCGTCGCGGCGGACTGGGCCAGCGACCTCGAGCTGCAGGTGAGCGAGCAGCAGCGCCTCGGCCTCCTCGGGCTCGTCAGCCCGCCGGGTCGGGCGCAGTCAGACATCGACGAGGCGCTCGCCGCGAGCGACGCCGCCGTTCGTGAGGCCGTCGCGGGCTACCGCGAGATCGTCAACGACCCGGAGGGGACGAAGACGCTCGACGCCTTCGTCGCGGCCTACGACCCCTACTGGAAGGCCGTGGAGGCCAGCCGCGCCGGCAACCCCGGACAGGGCCGCGCCGACCTGCGCAGTGGGCCGCTCGCAAAGCTCAGCGACCTTGCTGACGCGGCGCTGGCCGCGGCCGACCCGCCCGGCGACCTCATCGAGGCGATCGCCGAGGAGCGCGACGACAAGGCGCGCGGGCACTACACGACGGCCCGCACGGAGATCCTGCTGTTCATCGGCCTGGCCGTCGTGCTCGGCTTCGGCGTGGCGTTCCTGATCGCGCGCGGGATCATTCGCAGCGTCCGCGACGGTCGCGACCGGCTGGCCACACTGCGCGACGAGGACACCGCGGGGCTGCGTGCCGGCCTGCAGGCGGTGGCCCAGGGCGACCTGACGCAGGAGACGACGCCGCAGACCGAGCCGATCACCCGGATCACGGGCGATGAACTCGGCGATATGGCGCAGGCGATCAACGGACTGCGCGACAACACCGTTGCGTCGGTCCAGGCGTACAACGACACGCGCATGTCGCTGAGCGGCATGATCGGCAAGGTCGGTGACGCCGCGTCCTCGCTGTCGGCGTCCTCGCAGCAGATGGCGACGATGTCCAACGAGGCCGGCCGTGCGGTCAGCGAGATCGCGAACGCCGTCGGCGAGGTCGCGACCGGCGCCCAGCGTCAGGTGCAGTCCGTCGAATCGGCGCGGGTCACGACCGAGCAGGTCGGCGCCGCCACGGCCGAGTCCGCCGAGCACGTACGGGACGCCGCCCAGGTGGCCGCCCACGCACGCGAGATGGCTGAGGCCGGAGGGAAGGCCGTCGCGTCGGCGACCGAGGCGATGGAGTCGGTCCGCACCGCGTCCGCTGAGGCGAGCGAGGCCATCCGCGGCCTCGGGGCCAAGAGCGAGCAGATCGGCGGGATCGTCGAGACGATCACCACGATCGCCGAGCAGACGAACCTGCTGGCGCTGAACGCCGCGATCGAGGCCGCCCGCGCCGGCGAGCAGGGCCGCGGGTTCGCGGTCGTCGCCGACGAGGTCCGCAAGCTCGCCGAGGAGTCGCAGTCGGCGGCGTCCTCGATCGCCGAGCTCATCGGCGAGATCCAGGGCCAGACGGCTCGCGCGGTGGAGGTCGTCGAGACCGGCGCCACGTGCGGCGAGGAGTCCGCCAAGACGGTGGCCGCGGCGCGCGAGGCGTTTGGCCAGATCGACGGCGAGGTCGAGGACGTCGCCGGCCGCGTCGCGCACATCGCCGCGGCGATCGAGCAGATCGCCGAGTCCTCACGCCGGGTGCAGGACGACATGCAGGAGGTCACCGCGGTGGCCGAGCAGTCGTCGGCCTCGACGGAGCAGGTGTCGGCGTCAACCGAACAGACGAGCGCGTCGGCGCAGGAGATCGCCGCCAGCGCGCAGGAGCTCGCCGCGACGGCGGAGCAGCTCGAAGCGCTGGTCGAGCGCTTCCACGTCGCCGTCGTGGAGTAGGTCAGAACCGCAGGTCGCGCACGGTCACGACGCCCTCGGCGTTTGTGACCGTGCCGATGCGGCGGGTGCCGGGGTGATGCTCGGCCAGCTGGGATGCTGCGTCGGCGGCGCGGTCGTCGCTGACGATCGCGATGAAGCCGCAGCCCATGTTGAAGACCTCCCACATCTCGCGCTCGGCCACGCCGCCGAGACGCTGGACGGTCTCGAAGACGGGCAGGACCGGCAGGGGCTCCTCGATGGACCACCCGACGCTGGTGTTCAGCCGCGGGAGGTTCAGCACGCCGCCGCCGGTGATGTGCGCGAGGCCGGTCACGGGGATGTCGCTCTGCAGCAGGGCGAGCGCGGCGCGGACGTAGATCGTCGTCGGCTCAAGCAGCGCGTCGGCGACGGAGGCCCCGAGCCCGTCGGGGGTGTCGTCGAGCGTCAGGCCGCCGTCCTCGAGCAGGGCGCGGCGGGCCAGCGTGTAGCCGTTGCTGTGCAGGCCGCTTGAGGGGACGCCGATGATGGCGTCACCAGGACGAATGTCCTCGCCGCCGACGACCCGGTCCAGCGCGACGGTGCCCACGGCGGTGCCGCAGAGGTCGAACCCGCCGGGCGACGGATGGCCGCGGATGAGCTCGGGAATGACCGCGAGTTCGCCACCGGGGATCTCGATGTTCGCCTGTTCGGCCCCCTCGCGCAGGCCCTGCGCGATGCGGGCCAGGCGGGTGGGGTCCGGCTCCTCAACGGCGAGGTAGTCGAGCATGGCGATCGGCTCGGCGCCGACGCACACGAGGTCGTTGACGTTCATCGCGATGCAGTCGATGCCGACGGTCTCCAAGCGGTCGGCCTGCTCGGCGACGACGATCTTCGACCCGACGCCGTCGGTCGTCAGGGCGAGCCCGAGGTTCGGGGCGATGCGCAGGACGCTGGCGTAGTGGCCGCTCGCCACGACGGAGCGCGACGGCTGGTCGAGGCGGATCTGCCGCAGGACGCCGACGAGGGCTCCAACGGCGTCGTCGGAGCGCTGGATGTCGACCCCGGCCTTGGCATAGGCGTCGGTCACCGCTTCAGCGTACCCGTCTGAGCGGCCCCTCGCCCGAGCGCCGCTGCGGCGACCACGACGCGCCACACCGCCCACGCCGCGTACGGCGTGCGCTCGATCGCGCCGCGGGCGGGCGCGAGTGCCGCGAGGGTGAGCGCCGCGGCCCCGGCTCCCACGGCGAGCGACGGGAGGTCCGTGCGCAGCTCGCCGCGGCGGGCGGACACGACCGCGCCACGCGCGGCGGCGGCCGCCAGGATCGGGACGCCCGCGCCCCAGGAGAGATCCCCGGCGGCCTCACGGGTGAACCCGCGGGCGCGCGCGGCGGCGAGGGTCGCGCCACGGCGCGAGACGCCGGGCAGCAGCGCGACCGCCTGCGCGACGCCGAGCACGAGCCCGTCGGTCACCGTGGCATCCCGGGCCGGGCGCCCGGCGCCGTGGTCGGCCCACGCGAGGGCCACCGCGCCCGCGACGAGTCCGATGGCGATCGGCACCGGGCCCGCGGCCCGCCGCTCGATCAGGTCGGCGGCCACCGCCCCCACCGCGACCGGCGGCGCCATCGAGGCGGCGACGAACGCCGCGCCCCGGACGCCGTGCGGCAGTCGCGCGGGAACGTCACGCACGACCCAGGGCAGGACGAGCGCCGTGCCGCCGTGCAGCGCGACCTCCACGATCCGCCGCCGCTCGGCCGGCACCGAGGAGCCCGCGAGCAGCGCCACATGCGCCGACGAGCTGATCGGCGCGAGCTCGGCCGCGCCCTGGACCACGCCCAGCGCCGCCGCGCGACGGACGCTCAGCGCGCGTCGGGCGCCGGCTCGCCGGGCGCTGCGTCGCCGCCGCGGCCGCGCCACCACTTCACTCCGAAGTACGCCGCCGCCATCACGATGATCGCCGCGACCGCGTAGTCGATGTAGTGCAGCTTGTCCTTCCAGTCCTCCCAGCTCTCCCCAACCTGCTTGCCGATGAAGGTCAGGCCGAACATCCACGGCAGGCAGCCAAGGAAGGTGAAGACGGAGAAGCGCAGGAAGGGCATCTTCGAGACCCCGGCGGGCAGGGAGATGAACGTCCGCACGATCGGGAGCATCCGCGCGAAGAACACCGTCGCGTCGCCGTGCCTGGCAAACCAGCGGTCGGCGATCTCCAGGTGGTGCTGCTGGATGAGGATCTTCCTGCCGTGCTTCTCGATGAGGTCCACGCGCCCGAAGTACCCGACGCCGTAGGCGATCCAGGACCCGACGAGGTTTGCGAACGACGCGACGAGTGTGGCGGCCAGGAGCGTGTACTCCCCCTCGGCGACGTTGAAGCCGGCGAAGAGCATCGTCGCCTCCGACGGGATCGGGATGCAGGCGCTCTCGAGCACCATGAGGATGAAGACCCCGGGGAGCCCCATCGCTTCGACGACGTCGACGGCGACGTTGACGATGGGGTCCGTGATGGAGGCGAGGACGAGCGCGAGCACGGGTTCGGAGGGTAGACGAAGTACCCTCGCGCACGTGGCCGTGCCCCTCTTCGACCCCGCCGCGCCCCTCGTTCCGCTCGACGTCGGACTGCGCGCCGCCGTCTCGGACGTGCTCGACGCCAAGCAGTACATCCTGGGTCCGAACGTCACCGCGTTCGAGGAGGAGTTCGCCGCCTGGCACGGCGTCCCACACGCGATCGGCGTGGCGAACGGCACCGAGGCGATCACCATCGCGCTCCGGGCGCTGGGCGTCGGCCCGGGCGACGAGGTCGTCGTCCCGTCGTTCACCTTCTACGCGAGCGCGGAGGCGATCCCGCCGACCGGCGCCACCCCGGTGTTCTGCGACATCGACCCGGAGACGTACGTCGTCACGGCCGACACGGTGCAGGCCGCGCTGACGCCGAGGACGAAGGCCGTGATCGCCGTGCACCTGTTCGGCAACGTGGCGCCCGTCGCGGAGATCGCGGCGCTCGGCGTGCCGGTGCTCGAGGACGCCGCGCAGTCCACGGGATCGAAGACGACGGACGGCCGGCTCACCGGCTCGCTGGGGACGATCGGGACGTTCTCGTTCTACCCATCGAAGAACGTCGGCTGCTTCGGCGACGGCGGCGCGATCATCACGTCCGACGCGGAGCTCGCCCAGCACGTGCGATCCCTGCGCTTCCACGGCTCGCGCGACAAGGTCACGTACGAGGAGGTCGGCTACAACTCGCGCCTGGACGAGATCCAGGCCGCCGTGCTGCGCGTGCAGTTGCCGCACGTGCACACGTGGTGCGACCGTCGCCGGCAGGTGGGCGCCTGGTACGCGGAGGCGGGGCTCGGCGCGCACGTCGATCTCCCGGTCGCGGCCCCCGATGCCGACCCCGCCTGGAACCTCTTCGTCGTCGGTCACGACCGGGCCGACGACCTGCACGCGGCGCTGAACGCCGCCGGAATCGGCGCGCGCGCCTACTACCGCCAGCCGGTGCACGAGCAGGTCGCGATGGCGCGCTGGCGCACCGATGCGCCGCTGCCAGGGACCGCCCGAGCCGCCGCCCGCCATCTCGCCATCCCGATGGGCGCCTCGCTCACCCGGGACGATGTCGACGAGGTCGTCGCCGCAGTCGCTAGTGCTACGGTGTAGCACACTATGGACGTTTCGGTCCGCGACCTCCGCAACAACACCGCGCAGGTGATCCAGGCCGTGGAGAGCGGCGAGCCGGTGACCCTCACCGTCCACGGTCGGCCCGTGGCGGACATCGTCCCGCACGCCCAGCGCAGCGAGTGGCGGACCAGCGAGCAGGTGCTCGCCGATCTCGACGCGATCGCGGCCCGGGCCGCGGAGCTCGGTGTGGAGTCCCCGGCGGAGGACTTCGACCTGGGCCTGACCACCGACGACTTCTAGTGTCCGGCTACCTGATGGACACCAGCGTGTTCGTCGCGCGCGAGCAGCGCCGTGGTGTGCGGCCGCCACCGCCGGGACGGGGCCGCATCTCCATCGCCACCGTCACCGAGCTCGAGGTCGGCGTCCGGCGTGCCGGCTCCGATGCGCTGCGCGCACTGCGCGGTGAGACGCTCGCAAGCGCACGGCGGTTCATCGCCGTTCCGTACGACGAGCGGGTCTCCCCCGTGCTCGCGTCGCTGCTCGCCGAGGCCCGCGTCCAGCGCCGCAAGCCGGGGTTGATGGACGCCGTCATCGCCGCGACTGCGGTGGCGCACGATCTCGTGGTGTGGACGCAGGACGGCGACTTCGACGTGCTGTCAGAGCTGATGCCCCAGCTACGCGTCCACCCCGCCTGAGCGATGCGCGTCTGGATTGACCTGACGAACAGCCCCCACGTGCTGGTCATGCGGCCGATCGTGGAGTTGCTGCGCGCCGACGGGCACGAGGTGCGCGTCACCGCCCGCGACTTCGCGCAGACGCTCGGGCTGCTCGAGCGCTTCGGCATCGAGCACGAGGTCGTCGGCCGTCACCGCGGCGGCCGGGTCGCCGCCAAGGCGGTCGGTCTCGCGTCGCGCTCGACGGCGCTCACCCGCTGGGCGGCGCGCAAGAAGCTCGACCTCGCGCTCGGCCACGGCTCCAACGACATCACCGTCGCCGCGGCCATCCTGCGCATCCCGTGCGCGACGACGTTCGACTACGAGTGGGCGAAGGTCCAGCACACCGTGAACTGCCGGCTCGCGCAGGCGGTCGTCGTCCCCGACGTCATCCCGCCCGAGCGCCTGTACCCGTACGGCGCGAAGGGCAAGATCCACGGGTACGAGGGGCTGAAGGAGGAGTACTACCTCGCCGACTTCGAGCCAGATCCGGCGATCCTCGATGAGCTCGGCCTGAACCCCGCCGAGCCGATCGCCGTGATCCGCACCCCGCCGGCGGTGTCGCTCTACCACCGCTTCGAGAACGATCTCTTCGGCGGTGTGCTCGAACGGGTCCAGGGGCGCCAGGCCGTGGTGCTGCCACGCACACCTGAGCAGCGCGAGGAGCTGGTGAAAGCCGGCGGGTTCATCGTTCCCGAGCGCGCGATCGACGCGCAGTCGCTCATCGCCTACGCGGATCTCATGGTCAGCGCGGGCGGCACGATGAACCGCGAGGCCGTCGCACTCGGCACACCGGTGTGGACGACGTTCGAGGGCCGGCTCGGCGCGGTGGACGAGCGGCTCATCTCCGAGGGGCGGATGAAGAAGCTCGCGGACCCGGCCCAGGTCGAACTGCGCAAGCGCGAGGGCGACGCGCAGTTCGAGCGCGTGCGCCGCGACCCGCGCGTCTTCTTCGACCTACTGGCTAGTGCGTTGCGATGACGTACGTCTCGGCCGCGATGTCGGGATAGCGCTCCCCGAGCACCATGAAGGCCTCGATCATCTCGTCGGTGAACCACTCGTCGGTCTGCCCGTTGGAGACCGGCTTCAGCCAGTAGCCGCCGGCGTGGTGGACCTTCAGGCCCGCCTCGCGGAACATCGACTGGAAGCTCTCGGGTGAGCAGACGCGGCGGTGGCCGGCCCGCTCGTCCGACGGGGTCAGGGCGTACTCGACGGGCAGCATCCCCATGAGCACCGCGGCCTGGCGGTGGATGCTGCCAGAGCTCGGCACGGACGCGACCACGACGCCGTCGGGCGCGAGCCACTGCTTCGCCAGCTCGAGCGTCTGCACGGCGTCGGCGACATGCTCGAGGGTGTGGTTCAGGACGATGGTGTCGAACTTCTGCGTCGGCTCGTACAGCTCGAACAGCTCGCAGACGACGGTGACCGAGGGGAACTCGGCGGCGACCTTGTCGGCCAGCGCGCGCGAGCCGTCGATGACGGTCACGTCGGGGAAGGTGTCGAGCAGCAGGCGGGTGGTGTTGCCGTCGCCGCAGCCCATCTCGAGCACGGTGTCGCCGCGCCACCAGCGGCTGAAGATCCGCACGGAGTACAGGTTCGTCGCGGTGTTCACGCCGGCCGAGTAGATGCCGTCGGCGGCGCACTCCTCCAGGCGGCGGAGCTCCTGCTCAACCGAGATCGTGATCTGCGAGGGGGTCATATCCCTGCTATCGGCCGACAGCGCTGGAGATTGAGCCCGCGGCGAGGGCACGCAGGCCCTCCTCGTCGCCGGAGCCGAAGCGCGGCAGGCTGGTCGCGCGGGCGGGGTCGGCCGAGAGGACGGCGTGGGCCTGGTCGACCAGCGGTGCATGCAGCGCCGCGGGGCCGGGGACGGCCGCCATGTCGGGCGTGCCCGTGTGCAGGCAGGCGCGGCCGACGACCGACGTGAGGACCGCGTCGAGCTGAGCGTACGGCCAGTCGACGGCGTGGATGACGAGGGTGACGTCGTCGTCCGACCCGACGGCGGTCGCGTACGTGTGCAGCAGCTCCGGGCGAGCGTACAGCTCGTCGGCGTCGGCGAGCACCACGACGCCGCGGGTCTGCGGCAGCGCCGCGGGCATCCCCGGCGGCCGGTTGATGATCTCCGCCAGCGCGTGCATGTGCTGGTGGCAGTCGCGGTCGTGGGCGTTCAGGCGCAGCGCCTGCAGCGCGTGCCAGGCGGAGCCGTCGAGGTCGCCGGCTGACTGCGCCCCGCGCGCACGGCGCATCTCCTCGGCCGCGGCCGCGGGGTCCTGGTCGGCGAGCGGCAGGAGCTGCTCGCGGGGCTCGCCCGACGCGCTCCACATCTGCCCGATCAGCGTCTCGTGAGCGCGGTGCGCCGTGACGATCTCCGTCAGCGACGCGTCCTCCCGCGCGATCGCGCCGAGCAGCCAGCGGCGGAACTTCAGCTCCTCGCGCTGGGCGCGCAGCAGGCGCTCGCCCTGCACGCCGTGTGCGAGGTTCGTCGCGTGCTGGCGGTACTGGTAGAGCGGCACGTCGAGGTAGTCGAGGTCGGCGACGCTCGCCACCGCCCACGCCCACCAGTAGTCCTCCCATGCGGCGTGGTCCGGGATCGGGTGGATCTCGGACAGCATGTCGGCGCGCAGCATGATCGCACCGCCGGAGACGAAGTTGTGCGAGAGCAGCTTGCCCAGAGGCTGGCCGGCGTACGGGATGAGCCCGTTGGCCCGCATGAACGACGGCGCGATCACCCGGCCGGCGTCGTCGATGATCTCCATGTCGGAGTAGACGAGCCCGACGTTCGGGTGCGCGGCGAGGTGCTCGGCCTGCGTGCGCAGCTTGCCCGGGAGCATGAGGTCGTCGCCCGCGATCGAGGTGATGACGTCGCCGCGCAGCTCGGGCAGCGCGCGGTTCACGGTGGCGCGCAGGCCGACGTTCTCCCGGGCGTGGAACGTGATCCACGGGATGTCCCTGACGCGCGACGCGATCACGTCGGCGGTGCCGTCCTGCGAGCCGTCGTCGAAGATCACCCACTCCAGGCGGTCGGCCGGCCAGTCCTGCGCGATGACGCTCTCGATCGCGGCGGCCGCGTACTGCTCGTGGTTGTAGAACGACGAGAAGATGCTGACGAACGGCACGTCCGGCAGCGGGGGCAGGTCGCGGCGATCAGCCACGGTGCGCCGCCGCGGGGACGGGGACCTCGTGGACGTCGCCGGTGCCCCACCAGCCGCGCGGGTCGCCCGCGTCGGCGACGGCGAGCCAGCCGGCGGGCAGCACGGGCGCGCCGTCGAACGGGACGACATCGATGTCGAGCTCCCAGCCTGCCTGCCGGTCCTGCGCGGCAAGGATCGGCTCGACGAGCGCGAAGGCCCGCTCGAGGTCGTCGCGCGGCAGGCCGAGCGAGCACGACGCCGCGAGGCCCGTCATGTGCAGGGTCCGCAGGACGCCGAGCTGTGCGCCGACGGTCTCCTCCTCGAGCGCGGGCGCCGCCAGGACGCCGGGGAACGGCTCGGGCAGCGGCGCGGCGTCCTTGCCGAGGATGGCCGGGAAGCGTGTGCGCAGCGCGGGTGAGCCCGCGGCGAGCTGCAGGCCGAACGCGCTGGTGTTGACCTCCTGCGGCGCGGTGGCGCCGGCGGCGCGCAGGTTGTAGCGGCAGATCAGCGGCAGGGTCTCGTCGGCGGGGTCGAATGCGGGCACGGGGCCGGGCGGCGGGCCGCCGCCGGCCAGCTCGTGGGCACGGGCGTGGGCGGCTTCGAGATGGTCGGTCCAGCCGGAGCCGGCGTGCAGGTCGGCCGTGACCTCCCGGAAGCGCTCGGCGCGCTCGCGCGCCTGCGCCGGGTCCTCGAGCAGTGTCGAGACGTGCGCCTGCAGCTCCTCGGCGGAGGCGGCGTGCAGCCGCGGATCCGGGTCGGTGATCGGCTCCTGGCAGAACAGGCCGCGGGCACGCGCGTCGGGCCGGTAGGTCACGACCGGCAGCCCGGCGAGCGCGGCTTCGACGACGACGGTGCCGCCGGCGAGTGGGTAGGACTCGATCAGCAGGTCCGCCGCGGCGTAGTACGGCTCGATCTCGAACTGCGCGCCGGCGAGGTGCAACCGCCCGCCGGCGTGCGGCATGACGTCGGGCCACGGGGGGGAGTCCCCGCGCGGGCCGACCGCGACGACGTGGGCGTTCGGCCGGGCCTGCAGCGTGGGCAGGATCGCCGTGGCGAGCGAGTGCTCGGTGAGCGGCACGAACTTCGCCGGGTGGGCGATCGTCAGCAGGATGTCGGCGTCCTGCGGGAGCCCGAGCTTCGCGCGTGCCGCGTGCCGTGACATCGCGGCCGGCGCCTCGCACGGCAGCGGCATGATGAGCGTGCGCTGCGCGTCGATCCCGCGCAGGTCCTGCGCCACGAGCGAGCCGTCGCCGCGCGGCGCGAGGATGACGTCGAAGGTCTCTCGCCCGATCCAGGGCGAGTGGTCGGCGTGGTTCATGAAGACGACCGGCAGACGGTTCGGGCCCGGCTGCAGCGCGATGACGGCGGGTGCGTCGTCGGGGTGCATGTGCGTGACGACGACGTCGTGGTCGGCGGCGATCGCGCGGATGGCGCGGGCTCGGTCGAGCAGCGGCACGTCGGCGGTCCCGATCGAGGTGATCGTGGCGTCGTGCCGGGCGACCTCGGCCACGACCGCGCGCGGCGGCGTCGCCTGGCGCGTGACGATGACGGTGTGGTCGCGGGTGTGGTCGCGCGCGATCCAGCGGTGCACCAGGCGGGTGTGGCCCCCGACGGCGTACGCCTCGCTGAGGATGTGCAGCACCCGCTCGCGGCCGCCGGTCGGCTGCGGCCGCGTGGGCCACGGCTCCAGCGCCCGGTCGGCGACCTGCGCGGCGATGGCGTCCAGGCCCGGGAACGCAAGCGCGTCGGGCTGGTTCAGCCAGGCGGTCTTGGCGGCGGTCTGCAGGTACTGGGCGGCCTGCTCGAGCTCCCCGGCGGCGAGCAGCTCCTCGCCGGCCAGCGTCAGGCGCGTCATCGCGTCGGTGTTGATCGCGATGACGAGCTGCTCCTGGGAGAAGTCGGTCACGCCGCGCCCCGGAGCTTCTTCATCCGGTTGGAGTACAGCCCCTCCTCGGTGGGCTCGACCTTCGTCGGCACCTTGAACGGGGCCAGCCGCGCAGCGCAGTGCCTGCGCACGCGGCGCTTGAGCTCGGACTGCGACTCGCCGGTCGTCGTGGTGACCCGCGCGACGATGATCGCGCCCAGCAGGTTGTGCGCCTCGGCGTGCACCGCGACATCCTGTACGCCGTCGAGCTCGAGGATGACGTCCTCCACCTCGGCGGGGTAGACCTTCTGCCCGCCGACGTTGATGAGGTCCGTCGTGCGGCCCAGGATGCGCAGCCACTCGCCGTCGACTTCGACCTTGTCCTGCGTGCAGAACCAGCCCTCGTCATCGAACGGCGACGGCGCGTTGAGGTAACCGAGCATGGAGAACGCCGAGCGGATCCACAGGACGTCGTCGACGACTTTCAGCTCGAAGCCGTCGCCGCCGATCCGCACCCACAGCGACCCGTCGGGCCGCGACTGCGAGCGCAGCACGCCGAGCTCGGAGAGCCCGTAGGTCTGCTGGAGCTTGACGCCGGGGAACGCCTCGCCGAGACGGTCGAGCGTCGGCTGAGGCATGACCTCGGTGCCGTAGGAGATCGTCTTCAGCGACGAGAGGTCGTGCTTGTGGTGCGCGTCGGAGCGCACGAGCATGTTCAGGAACGACGGGGTGGTCGGCAGCAGCTCGACGCCGTTGGTCTCGATCGCGCCGCACACGCCCTTCACCGAGCGGTCGCTCACGGTGACGACGGCGCCGAGGCTCGACGTGATCGCCAGCAGCGTGTTGATGCCGCCGAAATGGTCGAGCATGAGGAAGCAGATCGCAACCTGCGCGCGGCGCGGCTGCTCGAACTTCGCGGCGACGCGCTCGAAGTCGTGCAGGATGGCCTTGGGGGTCCCCGTCGAACCGGAGCTGAAGAGCAGCAGGCCCGGTCGGCCGGTCGCAACGAGCTCGCGCAGGAGCGGCGCCTCGGCCTCGACGTGGCCGAGCGACGCGAACGTGGGCTCGCCGTCGCTGCAGTCGATGACCCAGCTCGCCTCGGCCAGTCCGAGGATGACGTCGCGCTCGACCACCGACTGCGGGGTGAGCGGCGCGATGACGTTGCCGTTGCCCGCGAGCGCGAGGATCAGGCAGAAGACCTCCGGTGAGTAGTCGGCGACGATCACTGCGACCTCACCGGGCGCCACGCCGGCGTGCGCCAGGCGCGCGCGCTCGACGTCCACGCGGGCGCTGACGTCGGCGTACGTGACCGTGCGGCCGTCGGCGACGAACGCCGCGCGGTCGCCGGCCTCGGCGAAGCGGTCGAGGAGGAACTGCATGGTCAGGCCGCCTTGGGGACGTCCAGCTGCTCGGCGATGACGATGCGCAGCAGCGCGAGCGAGGACAGTTCGGCGGCCTCCTCGTCGGGGATCGTCACGTCGAACTCCTGCTCGATGGCGAGGATGAGGTTCAGGTGGGCGAGGGAGTCCCAGGCCTCGACGGTGTCGGGGCTCGTGTCGTCGGTGATCTCGGCGACGTCGAGCTCCAGGACGGAGGCGAGGGTCTCGCGCAGGCGCTGCTCGTGCTCAGAGGACATGGATCTCGAGATGGTCGGGGGCGGACTGGGGAAGGGCGGTGACGGGGCCGGCGTAGTCGACGGCGCCGTCGGCGTGCTCGGCGCCACGGGGCAGGCCGAGCCGATCGTAGAAGTCGGCGACCTGGGCGTTCTTGGCCGTCGGGGCGAAGCGGGCGTGCACGTCGGTGCACCCGTGCTCGGCGGCGAGTCGGGCGACGACGGTCCAGCACGCCTGCTCGATGCCGCGGCCCAGGACGCGGCAGCTCATGAGGAACGCCTCGACCTCGGCGATGGGGGCGGCGAAGCGCAGGACGAGCACGCCGGTCAGGCCCTGTTCGCCGAACCGGTCGCGCACGTGCAGGGAGAGCACGGCGGCGTCGGGGTCGTCCATCGCGGCGGCGATCTCGCCCTCGCCGTAGCGGCGGGTCGTGAGGTTGAACTGGTTGGACTTCTGCGTGAGCTCGGCGATGCGGCTGACGCGATCGCGCTCGTCGACGTGCACGTCGACGGTCAGGTCCAGCGAGCGCAGGTAGTCCTCGCGGCTGCCGTGGCGCGACTCCTCGGCGTGGGCGGCGGCGCGGGCGCGGTACTGCTCGGTCTTGCCGGTGTCGGCGCCGCTGCGGGCGGTGGTGAACAGCTCGGCGATCTCCTGCGCCATGGCCGGCCACTGCCACGCCTCGCGCGGGATCTGGAAGGTGGTGACCATCGGCAGCCGGGTGCGGACGGCTTCGATCTCGAAGGCGGAGTCGTCGGCGAAGACGATGCTGTCGAGTCCGACGTTCAGCTCCTCGGCGATCGCGATGAGGCTGTCGATCTTGTCGTCCCAGCTGACCTTCTGCAGGACGAGGTGCTCCTCGCGCAGCACCATGGCTGGATGGGCTTCGAGCGCCTCGGCGACGTCCTCGGGGTTGTTCTTCGACGCCAGGCAGACGAGCACGCCGGCGGCCTGCAGGCCGGCGACGATCTGCTGCACGGTCCAGAAGGCGTTGCCGGGGTAGCGCAGGGGGTCGAGCGCGATGCCGTCGAGGCCGTCCTCGCCGAGGATGCCGCCCCACAGCGTGTTGTCGCAGTCCAGCACGAGGACCTTCGGGACCAGGCCGACGCTCGCGCGGCTGGCGAGCACCAGACGGCGGGCCAGCTCGTTCGCGGCGGCGGCGGTGTAGGGCGCACCGAAGCGCAGGCCGAAGCGGGCGTCGATCGCGGCGTCGTAGCCGACGGCGGCGAGCGCGTCGCCGATGTGCATTGCGCGGGCACCGGGCGCGGTGGCCAGCGTGCGCTCCACCGCCTCGCGCAGCTGCGCGACGGCGGCGTCGACCGCGCGGCTCGCGCCGGTGTCCGTGGGAGCGCTCGTCCGGTGCGGCAACGCGACGTCGATCGTCTGGAAGCGGCCGGCCGCGGCATCGAGGACGAGGCCGAGCTCGCCGGCCACGCGCTGGGCGCATGCCTCGAGCAGATCGTCGTCCATCGTCGAGGCGCGAGCCTCGAAGGCGGGCAGGATCCCGTCGAGCGTCGTGACGAGCACGAGGTGGTCGACCCCGTCGTCGGCGAAGCGTTCGACGTTGTCGAGGTGCGAGTCCAGCGCGCCCTGGTGGACCTCGGCCTGCAGGCCGGCGAGCAGCGCCTGGCGGCGCAGCATGGTCGCGACGATGTCCAGCGTCGCGGTGGCGCTCAGTCCGACCTTCAGGATGGGCGCGTCGGGTGTGGCGGCCTCGCCCGCGCGCACGGCCTTCATCACGGCGGCCAGCGGCGCGTCGCGGTCGGCCAGCGCGGAGAGGTCCGGCGCGTCGGTGGCGGGCGCGCCGGTCATCCCATCGTCTTCCCGCCGTTGACGCGCAGCGTCTGGCCGGTCACGTGGCCGGCGGCCGGGGACGCGAGGTAGGCCACCGCGGCGGCGATGTCCTGCGGCGCGGCGAGGCGGCGCGTCGGGGTCTGGCGCGCGGCGAGCAGCCGGGCCTTCTCGGGCAGGTCGCCGACGAGGCGGGTCTCGGTGAGGCCCGGGGAGACGCAGTTGACGGTGATGCCGTGCGGGCTCAGCTCGTCGGCGAGGTGGTGCGAGAGGGTGGAGAGCGCGGACTTCGCCATCGCGTAGGCGGTCCAGCCGCTGGTCGGCGCGCCGTCGATCGCCTCGGAGGTGATGGCGACGATGCGCCCGGCGCCGCGCTCGCGCATGAACGGCGCGGCGGCCTGCGTCAGCTCCAGCGCGCTGCGGACCTGCACGTCGAGGTGGCTCTGCACGTCGGCCCAGCGCAGCTCGGCGATCGCGCGCGGGACGATCCGGCCCGACGCGTTCGCGACGACGACACCGACGCCGCCGAAGCGCTTGTGCGCGGCGTCGACGAGCGCTCCCGCGGAGCCCGGGGTCGTCAGATCGGCGCTGACGGCGATCGCCTCGCCGCCGGCCTCCTGGATGAGATCGACGGTGCCCGCCGCGCGCTCGGCGTCCCCGCCGTAGCCCACGACGACCGACAGTCCGGCGCGCGCCATCTCCGCGCAGATCGCGCGGCCGATGCCGCCCGACCCGCCCGTCACGACAGCGACCGGCGCCAGGCCGGCGGGCGTCTCGGCGAGGGCGGGGCGCGGTTCGAGCGCGCGCACCTTGCCGTGCCCGGCGAGCACGACGTCGCCGTGCTGGTTGACGATCCTCGCGTCGAGGTCGAGCACCCGCTGGGAGTCGTTCTTCGCCGTGACGGTGGCCGACACCGTGATCTGGTCGCCGAGTCGCACGGGCGCCTTGAAGTCGAAGGACTGCGACACCCACAGCGCGCCCTCACCCGGGAGCTTTGTCCCGATGACGGTCGACAGCAGCGACGCCCCGAGCATCCCGTGGACGACGATGTCCTTGAACGGCGTGCCCTCGGCGTACACGCGGTCGACGTGCAGCGGGTTGTCGTCGCCGGTCATCTCGACGAACCTGCGGACGTCCTCCTCCGTGATCCGGCGGGTGACCGATTCGGTCTGCCCGACCTCGATGTCGGCGAAGGCGATCATCCCCATCTCCAGACGCTCGCGCCGAAGGTGAAGCCCGCGCCGACGGCGGCGAGGACGACGGTGTCGCCGGGCTTGATGAGGCCATCGTCGACGGCTTCGCTGAGCACGATGCCCACCGACGCCGCGCCGGTGTTCCCGATCCGCTCGACGTTCGTGAACGTCTTCTCCTCCGGGATGCGCATCTTGCGCGTGAGGTAGGAGATGAGGTTGCGGTTGGCCTGGTGGAAGAGGATGAGGTCGACGTCGGCGAGCTCGACGTCCGCCTTCGCGCACGCGCGCTTGACGGTCGTCGGCAGGTGCGTGATCGCCTGCCGCCACGTCGCCAGGCCGGCCTGCTCGATCGTCGCCGCGCCGTTCATGAGCCCCGGGTGGCCGGGTGGGTACTCCGACCCGCCGGCGCGCAGCCGCACGGCCTCCCAGTTGCTCGGGTCGGTGAAGAACGCGGAGCCCAGCGCGGCGCCGGTGTCCGACGGGCCGAGGATCGCGGCGCCCGCGCCGTCGGAGAAGTAGATGGCGGTGTCGACATCGGCGCGGTCGATGAACCGCGTGTGCATCTCGACGCCGATGACGAGCGCGCAGCCCAGCTCGGGGTCGGCGGCCAGGCGGTCGGCTGCGACGGTCAGGCCGGTGACGAAGCCCGCGCAGTTGGCCTGCACGTCGAAGCACATCGGGCCCTTGCAGCCCAGCTCGCCGGCGACCTTCGCCGAGACGGGCGGGAACGCGTAGTCGGCGGTGAAGGTGCAGGCGACGACGAGGCCGATCTCGGCCGGGTCGATGCCCGCGGCGGCGACGGCGTCCTGGGCGGCGGCCAGGCTCAGCCCCGACGCGCTGTCCTCCTCGGTGGCGAGGTGGCGGGCGGTGATGCCGGTCTTCTCGACGATCCACTCGGGTGTCGTGTCCGGCAGGACGGTGCACAGCTCCTCGTTGCTCTCCACCCGGGCGGGGAGCGCGCGGCCGGTGCCCTTGATCGCGAGACCCATCAGGCCGCCTCCTCCTGGTCGTCATCGATCCCGGCCAGCTCACGCAGCGCGGTGTTGCGGGTGCGGATCTCGCCCCACGTCGCGCTGGCGCCGTGGCCCGGGCGGATGGTGGTCTCGTCGCCGATACGGTCCCAGAGCCCGCGCAGCGTCTCGGTCAGCACCTCACGGTTCTCGCCGGGGAACCTGTCGCGCCCGACGTGGCCGCGGTAGATCGTGTCGCCGCTGAAGAGCGTGTCGCGCCAGGCGATGCAGCAGCTGCCCGGCGAGTGGCCCGGCGCGTGCCAGAACGTCGCGACCTCGTCGCCGATCGCGACCGTCGTGCCGTCCTCGGCCACGCCGTCGATCGTCGGGATGTCGATGCGCTGCGGCATGCGGCACGCCATCAGCAGGAAGTTGGCCTTCTCCACGAGCTTGCGGTCGGCGCCGTGCATCCAGACCTCCGCGCCGTGCTCACCCTGGAGTGTCGCGGCCGAGCCGATGTGGTCGAAGTGGCCGTGGGTGAGCAGCACCCAGCCGGCGGTCAGGTCACGGTTCGCCAGCTCGGCGAGCACGAGGTCCTCGGACAGGCCCGGGTCGATCACCAGCGCGCGGCCGGGCACGCCGGTCTCGCACACCCAGGTGTTCTCCTCGACCTCGGTGTTGAGGACCCGATAGATCATCAGTGCAGACCCCCGAGGAAGATGGTCTGCGCCGAGATGTACGAGCTGCGCGGGTCGCAGAAGAAGTCGAGGACGTTGAGGATGTCGTCGGGCTCGGCGTAGCGCGGCACCGGCAGCGCGGCGATGATCTCGTCGATCTTCTCCCGCGGCAGCTGGTTGAGCATGTCCGTCTCGATCGCGGTGATCGCGAGCGTGTTGACGGTCACGCCGAACGTGCCGAACTCCTTGGCGAGCACCCCGGCGAGCGTCGTCAGTGCGGCCTTGCACGCGGCGTAGAGCGAGTCGCCCATCGGCTCGAGGCTCGCCGCCATCGACCCGATGTTCACGATCCGGCCCGACTTGGCCTTGCGCATGAGCTTCGCCGCCTCGCGGGAGACGAGGAACGGGCCGAGCAGGTTCGTGTCCGTCATCGCCTTGGCGTTGGCGGCGGGCATGATCATCGCGTACTGCGACGTGAGCACGGCCGCGTTGTTGACGACGATGTCGACCTTGCCGTGGGTGCTCTTGACGTGCCGGAACGCGGCCGCGACCTGGTCCCCGTCACCGACGTCGGCGATGACGTGGTCGTAGCCGCCGCGCTCGTAGGCGGCCTCGCCGCGGGCCAGGCCCACGACCGTCCCGCCCTCATAGAGGATGTGCTCGGCGATGTGCCGGCCGACGCCGCGGTGCGCGCCGGACACGACGGCCACCTGGCCGTCGTAGCGTCCACTCACGCGCGCTGCTCCTCGACGAGCTCGAGGATGTAGGTCTTCAGTGCCTGGACGTCGGTGAAGGGGGAGATCTCGCGGCTCATCGCGCGGTCGTCGGTCAGCGACGCGTCGAGGCCCTGCTCCTGCAGCGCGGACTCCACGTCGACGATGACGGACACCAGCGAGAGCGAGTCGATCTGCGCGTCGTCTCCGAACAGCACGGTGTCCGGGCCGATCTCCACGGGCTCGTCGAGCTCCTCGTTGAGGAAGCGCAGGGCCTCGAGGATCATCTCCTCGACGGCGGTGGCGTGCAGCTCGGCGATCACGACGCGCTCCTTTCGGCGCTCGGGCGCGCGGCGCCGATGAGGGCGTTCATGCGCGGCAGGGAAATCTCCAGGTACTCGTGCTCGAGCAGGCCGAGGCAGACCGCGTCGTGCCACTCGCCGTCGAGGAGGTAGTGGCGGCGCAGCCGGCCCTCCTCCTGCATGCCCAGGTACTTCTGCCACTGGACCATGCGGCGGTTGCCGTCGGCGACCGTGCCGTAGAGGCGGATGAGGCCGAGCTCGCCGAACGCGTACTCGTAGAGGAGCTTCATCGCCTCGACCGCGGCGGGCACGCCACGGACGGCGTCCTCGTCACCGATGAGAAAGCGCGACGTCTCGGCCCGGCGGTTCACCAGGTCGATGTCGATCAGCGACAGCATCCCCACGGGGCGGCCGCCGGCCAGTTCGATGATGAAGTTGCGCTCGCTGTCCGGCCGGTGCACGATCCACGTCGCCTGGTCGGCGACGGTCTGCGCGCCGGTGTTCAGGAACCGCGCGCGACGGCTCTGGCGCCAGCCGAGCGTCAGCTCTGCGTCGTCGGAGATGAGGGGACGGAGAGCGACGAACTCTCCGGTCAGGCGGGTCATGTCGACTGCTCCATGCGGTTGACCGGCGCCCGCGGCGAACGAGCACCGTGACGCCGAGGGGACGTCACAAGCAGGGGAATCGGCGTCCGCTGGACGATCTTGAGCCGCGTCAGGCGGCGGCCATGCCGTTGCCGCCGTGCTTCGCGGCGACGAATGCACCGTAATCCCGGTGGTAGTCCTCCTCCTCGTACGGCCGCGAGGCCAGCACGAGGCAGACCGAGCCGGAGGAGAAGTCGTCGAGCTCCCGCCAGACCATGCGCGGGATGTACAGGCCGTAGTACGACCGGTTCAGGAAGAAGCGCTCGCGGTGCGTGCCGTCGTCGACGAGGACGTCGAGCGAGCCGGACGCCGCGACGATGAGCTGCTCGAGCTGCCGGTGGGCGTGGCCGCCGCGGCCCTCGCCGCCCGGCACGTCGTACAGGTAGTAGACACGGGCGATGTCAAACGGGATGTGGTTCGAGCCTTCGACGAAGGTGAGGTTCCCGCGCGGGTCCGCGATCCGGGGGAGATCGACGATGCGGCAGCCTGTCTGGCCCTCGCGCAGGTGCGAGCGCTGATCGGTGACGCGCCGCCCCGGGTGCCCATCGCGACGTTCCTCCGTGGTGGGGAGGTACGGCTCAGAGGGGACGGAGATGCGATCGGGGGCGGGCTGGCGAGGCGCGACGCTCACACCCGGGTCATCGGCCCCTCCGCGTGAGGGTTGAGGAGAGATACGCGGTACACACGGGTGACGCGTTACGCGACGAGGTGAAGCGTCTTGGCGTCGTCGCCGAAGCTCTTCACCGCGGCGATGACCTGATCGGCCTGCTCCGCGGTCATGTGCGGGCCGATGGGCAGGCTCAGGCACTCGCGCGCCCACGCCTCCGTGACGGGCAGTTCGCCGCCGGTCCGGATTCCCGCGTTCGCGTAGGCGCCCGAGAGGTGCGGCGGCTCGGGGTAGTGGATGAGGGTCTCGATCCCGCGGCTGCGCAGGTGCTCGGCCAGCTCGTCGCGGCGCGGGTGACGCACGACGAACAGGTGCCACACGGGCTCGGAGCCCGGCGCGATACGCGGCAGCCGCAGCTCCGGCGTGCCCATGAGGCCGTTCCAGTAGCGGACGGCCAGCGCGTGGCGCCGCCGGTTCCAGTCGGGCAGGTGCGCGAGCTTCACCCGCAGCAGCGCGGCCTGGATCGGGTCGAGCCGGCTGTTGACGCCCTGCTCGTCATGCCGGTACTTCTCGCTCGAGCCGTAGTTGCGCAGTCGCCGGACCTCGTCGGCAAGCGCGGCGTCATCGCTGGTGACCGCGCCGGCGTCCCCGTAGGCGCCGAGGTTCTTGCCCGGGTAGAACGAGAACGCCGCGATGTCGCCAAGCGACCCGGCGGTGCGGTCGCCGACCTTCGCGAGGTGCGCCTGCGCGGCGTCCTCGACGATCGGCAGGTTGAAGCGGCGCAGCGGCGCGACATCCATGGCCTGGCCGTACAGGTGGACGACGATGATCGCCTTGGTGCGCGGGCCGATGCGCTCGGCGGCACCGACCCGGTCGAGGTTGCCGGTCTGCGGGTCGGGTTCGGCGGGGACCGGCTTCGCGCCCGTGGCGGTGACCGCCAGCCACGTCGCGATGAAGGTGTGGCCGGGGACGAGGACCTCGTCGCCCGTCCCGATGCCCAGCGCGCGCAGCGCCAGCGTGAGCGCGTCCAGCCCGCTGTTCACCCCGACGGCGAAGCGCGTCCCGCAGGCGTCGGCCCACTCGCGCTCGAACGCCTCGACCTCCTCCCCGAGGACGTACCGGCCGGAGCCCAGCACGCGGCCGACGGCAGCGTCGAGCTCGGGGCGCAACTCGCGGTACCCGGCCTCGAGATCGAGGAACGGCACGCGCGCGGGTTGTGGGTCGGTGCTCACGATCGGAGGAATCGGACGCGGAAGTATCGGCTTGAACATACCGCGATCCAGGCATTTCCGAGAAACGGTGGAGTCAAACCGGTCACCAGCCGATACGGGGTCTGGATGTCTCTGCGCGCCATGTTCTCCACAACGGAAGTCGAGCGCCTGCGCCAGGTCGAGAACGAGCAGCTCGTTCGGCCCGCCGCGCAGCGCCACGTCCTCATGTGCGTGTTCGTGATGATCGCCGTCGTCGTGACCGAGCCGCGACGCGTCATCCTCGCGGGCGCGGCGACCCTCGCCGTCGCCGCCGTGGTCATCGCCCTCGTCCAGATCGGGCTGTCCCGCTCGCGGCACGTGCGCTTCTGGATGGCGATCGAGAACCTCGTCATCGTCACGACGATCGGTCTCGCGACGACCGTGACGGGCGGGCTGGAAAGCCCGGCCGTCCCGGTGTTCTGCGTGATCTCGGCGTTCATCGGGATCCGCTTCAACGGCCCGCTCTCGCGACTGCTGCTCGCCTACGTCGTCTTCTGCGCCGTGACGAGCGTGCTCATCGCCGACCCGGGGGTCGCCGCGGCCCAGCCGGGCCTGCTGACGAGTTGGCTGGCGGCGTGCGTGGCGGTCTGGATCGCCACCACCGCGGTCGGGTATTCCGAGCGGCGCGCACGCACCGACGCGATCAGCGACACCCTCACCGGCCTGCTCAACCGCAAGGCGTTCGACCTGCGCATCGAGTCGCTCGAGCAGCAGGCCGGCCACCGGTCGCTCCCCGTCGCGATCCTCATGTGCGATCTCGACGGCTTCAAGCACGTCAACGACACGCTCGGCCACGACGGGGGCGACGACGTGCTGCGGCGCGTCGCCGACAGCCTGCAGGCCAGTGCGCGGAGCACCGACCGGGTCTACCGGCTCGGCGGCGACGAGTTCGCCGTGGTGCTCGACGGGGCGTCGGTCGATGACGCCGAGGACGTCGGCGAGCGGCTGCGCGTGGGCGTCGAGCAGGCCTTCCCCGACCTGCCTCGTGTGACCCTCTCGGTCGGTGTGGCGACCGGAGAAGGCGCCCAGTTGCACCTGCACGACGTCAAGAGCACCGCCGACCGCGCGCTGTACGAAGCCAAGCGCGGCGGGCGCAACGCGGTGGTCTGCGCGACCCCCGCGTAGTGCCGTCAGGCGAACGGGTTCTCAACCGTCACGCCCGCGAGGGTCGCGCCCGCGTGGAGGTCTTCGGTGAGCAGCGTCCCGCAGCCGGCCGAGCGTGCCGCCGCGAGGATCAGGCCGTCCCAGTAGGAGACCCGGTGGGCCTCGTGGATCTCGATGCCGGCGCGAACGAGCCGCGCGTCGACTGGGACGACCGGGAGCAGGCTGAGCCCGGCGACCGCCGCCGCCGCGTCCGTGGTCGACAGCGGTGTGGACAGACGACGTGTGACGGCGTTGAAGAACTCGCCGAGCACCTGGCCGCTGATCACGAGATCGTTCACGCGCGACGCCAGCAGCGCAGCGGCGCGCCGCTGCTTCTCCGGCTCCGAGACGTCGTTGGCGTACACGAGGACGTTGGTGTCGACGAACGCGCGGTCAGCGGCCACGGTCGTACAGCTCGTCGCGGGTCCAGGTGCGGCCGCCGGGGCCGCTGGAGGCCTGGCTGCGCGCGGCAAGCTCCAGGAACTGACGCATGCCCTCCTCGGCGGGGCTCTTGCCGGCGTACTCCTCGAGGAACTCCCGAACCACGGAATTCACCGAGGTGTCGCGCTCGAGCGCGCGGATACGGGCCCGGCGGAGGAGATCATCGTCGATGCTGAGCGTCAGATTCGCCACGGCATCAGTGTAACACGGGAACCGTGTGCACCGGAATCGGCGGGAGATCGGGTGCACGCCTAGAATTCCGGGTTCATGCGCCGCCGGTTCGGATCCGCGGCCTTCCCCCTGCATCGCCATTCGCTCCCGCAGCTCGTGGTCGACGGGGGGCTGGTCGCGCTCGCGTACGTGCTCGCCTACGAGCTGCGTTTCGGCGATCTCTCCACCGGCGTGCCGGAGCGCTTCCAGGAGCTGCGGCAGGCCACGATCCTGCCGCTTGTCCTCGGTTCCCTGGCGCTGTTCGTCGTCTTCCGGATGTACCAGAAGTGGTGGCGCTACTCGACGAACCGGGACCTCTTCGTCGTCGGGCAGGCCGTGCTCGTCTCGACGGTGGCGCTCGTCGCGTACGTCGCGATCGTCAAGCCCGTCGAGTGGGTCGGCGGCCCGGTCACGATCCCTTCCGGGGTCGTCGTGCTCTACGCGCTCCTGTGCACCGCGCTCGTCGGCGGTGCGCGCGTCGCCGCTCGGATGCTCCACGAGCGCCCGCTGCGTGGCTACCGCGCGCGGGCCGACGCGCGAGGGCTGCTGATCGTCGGGGCCGGGGACGGCGGCCGGCTCGTCCTGCGCGAGATCATGCGCAACCCCGAGCTGAAGCTCCGGCCCGTCGGCTTCGTCGATGACGACCCGACCAAGGCGGGCCTGCGGATCGACGGCGTCCGCGTTCTCGGGTCGACCGAGCAGCTCACGCGGATCCTCGACGAAGCCGAGCCCGACGAGGTCACCATCGCGATCCCGTCCGCGCCCGGTGTCGTGCGCGCGCGGGTGGTCAGGGCCTGCCGCGAGCGGGGGATCCCGGTCCGCACGTTGCCCACCGTCTTCGAGCTGCTGCAAGGCGAGGGCCGGTACGTCAAGCAGGTCCGCGACGTGCAGGTCGAGGACGTCCTGGGCCGCGAGCCCGTCGTCATGGAGCTCGATCGGGTCGGCGCCTACCTGACCGGCGAGGTCGTCCTCGTCACCGGTGCGGGTGGGTCGATCGGCAGCGAGTTGTGCCGCCAGATCGCACGCGTGGGCCCGCGCAGGCTCATCTGCCTCGACCACGCCGAGGACAACCTCTTCACGATCGAGCGCGAGCTGCTCGACGACCGTCACGTCCACCCCTCCACGCAGGTGTCGGTGCTGGCCGATTGCAAGGAGGAGGAGCGGATGCGCGAGGTGTTCGCCGAGCACCGCCCGACGATCGTCTTCCACGCCGCCGCCTACAAGCACGTCGGCCTCATGGAGAGCAACCCGGTCGAGGCGGTGCGCAACAACGCGATCGCCACGCGCGTCGTCGCGCGGATCGCCGGGGACGCCGAGGTCAAGACGTTCGTCCTCGTCTCCACCGACAAGGCCGTGAGCCCCGCGACCGTCATGGGCGCGAGCAAGGCGCTCGGCGAGTGGGCGGTCGAGGCGGAGAACACGCGCTACCCGGACACCCGGTACGCGAGCGTGCGGTTCGGCAACGTGCTCGGATCGTCCGGGTCGGTGGTCCCGATCTTCCGCCGCCAGATCGCGCGCGGCGGCCCGGTGACCGTCACCGACGAGCGGATGACGCGCTACTTCATGACGATCCCGGAAGCGGTGCAGCTCATCATCCGCTCGGGGACGCTCGGCGAGGGCGGCGAGACGTTCGTCCTGGATATGGGCGAGCCCGTGAACATCATGGATCTCGCCCGCGCGATGATCGAGCTGTCCGGGCTCGAGCCGGGACGCGACATCGAGATCGAGGTCGTGGGACGCCGGGCCGGGGAGAAGCTCCACGAGGACCTCTTCAACCCGCACGAGCGCCCGCAGCCCACACCGTCGGAGAAGATCGTGCGCGCCGATCGCCCGCCGCTGGATCCGCAGGCCGTCGATCGGGCGTTCGACCATATCGGGCTGCTCGTCCTCGAGGGTGACGCGGCGGCGCTGGCGGCGAAGGTCTCCGAGCTCATGGCTGGCCGCGGCGTCGCGGCCACGAGCTAGCGAACGGCGGGGCCGTGGGCCCGGTCACTACCATCCCGTCCTTCATGCCGTTCGTGCAGGCAGCGATCTCCGTCTCCGACGCGATCGAGACCTACGGCGCCTACGCCGGCCTGGCCGCCGTCGTCGGCCTGGGGGTGCTCTCGCTTCTCTACTTCGCGCAAGCGCGCGAAGTCAAACGCCTGCGCGAATGGGCGGGCGGAGCCGAAGAGCGCGAGGCCGACCTCGCACGCCGCATCGTCGCCCAGGCCTCTCGCGCCGCGGCCGCCGCGGGTGGGCGCACCGGTGTCGTGCCGCAGACGGCTGCCGGCAAGGGCGAGAAGCCGGTGCCGAAGGCCGCGCCCGCCACGGTGGCAGCCGCCGCGGCCGTGGCGAAGGTCGCCGATCCGCCGACGGGGCCGCATGCGGTACCCGCCGCCGCGGGCGCCACCTCCGCGGCGACCGCTACGCCGCCGGTCGCCGGTGACGGGGCGACCACCGTGCCGCCCGCCAAGCCCGCCG
>JBPPNC010000195.1:0-3027 GCA_051306365.1 Solirubrobacteraceae bacterium | reverse complement strand
CGCGTAGAAGTCGGCGCCCTGCGCCAGGTGCACGCGACGACGGATGCCGGCGGTGTCCACGAAACGCCACACCTTGCCGCCCAGCTCGATCTGCTCGTCGACCGGATCGCGCGTGGTGCCCGCCATCTCGTTGACGACGACCCGCTCCTCCCTCGCCGCCTTGTTGAGCAGGCTCGACTTGCCGACGTTCGGGCGGCCGAGCAGCGCGACCCGGCGGGGGCCGCCGACCTCCTCCTTCGCGACGGCGGAGATCTCGGGCAGGATGGTGAGCACGAGGTCCAGGAGGTCCGCGACGCCGCGACCGTGCAACGCGGACACCGGGCGGGGTTCGCCGAGGCCGAGGGACCAGAGCGCTGCGGCTTCGGGTTCCTGGCGCGCGTCATCCACCTTGTTGGCCACCAGGATCACGGGCTTCTTCGTCGCGCGCAGCAAACGCACGACGCGCTCGTCGGTCGCGGTCGCGCCGACGGTCGCGTCGACGACGAACAGCACCGCGTCGGCGAGGTCGATCGCGATCTCGGCCTGGGCGGCGACGGCCGCGTTGATGCCCTTCGCGTCCGGCTCCCAGCCGCCGGTGTCGACGATCGTGAAGCGTCGGTCGTTCCACTCCGCCTTGTAGTTCACACGGTCGCGCGTGACGCCCGGGGTGTCCTCCACGACGGCTTCGCGGCGCCCGAGGATGCGGTTGACGAGCGCGGACTTGCCGACGTTCGGGCGCCCCACGATCGCGAGCACCGGCAGGGCCGGCAGGTACACGATCGCGTCGGGATCGTCGGTCGCGGCATCCAGGATGCCGAGGTCGTCCTCGTCGAGCTCGTACTCCGCCAGTCCCGCGCGCAAGGCGTTCGCGCGCTGCGCGGCCTCGTCTTCGTCGAGCGCGCGCACGCGTTCGACGAGGCCGGTATCGAGCTCTGGAAAGTCGTCGTCCTCGTCACTCACGAGGCCTCCTTCACGAGGTTCACGACGGCCTGCACGGTCGCGTCGAAGTCGAGGTCGGTCGAGTCGAGGGTCGTCACGCCGGGGGAAGCATTCATGAAGTCCACCACACGTGAGTCCTGTTGGTCGCGATCGGCGAGTGCTTTGCCAGCCTGTGCGGCGTGCGAACCGGTCAGTTCCGCGGAACGCCGGGCGATGCGCGCCTCCTCCGAGGCGGTCAGCAGGATGCGCACGGGCGCGTCCGGGGCGACGACGGTCGTGATATCCCGGCCCTCGACCACGATGCCGGGCCGCGCGCTGCCGGCCATGATCGCGCGGAACAGCTCGACCATGAACCGCCGCACCTCGGGAATGCGTGCGACGGAGCTGACCCGCGCGGTCACGCGGGGTTCGCGGATGTCGCTCGTGACATCCTCCCCACCCACGCGCACGACGTAGCCGTCGGGATCGGTGCCGATCGAGTACGAGAAGCGCGGCAGGGCCTCGATCACGTCGGAGGGGCCGAGCGTGTCGATGCCCTCCTCGATGCAGAACCAGGCCAGGGCGCGGTAGGCGGCGCCGGTGTCGAGGTAGTCGAAGTCGAGCGCGCGCGCCGCGGCTCTCGAGACGCTCGACTTGCCGCTGCCGGCGGGACCGTCGATCGCGACGACGGTGGTCATGCGTAGGCCTCCGCGATCTTCCAGCCGCGCGCCGTGAGTTCGGTCGCGAGACGCTCCTCGACCTCGGGCAGCACGGCGATCTCCGCGAGACCCACCTGGGCGCCGGGCGAGTGCTCGAGGCGCAGGTCTTCCATGTTCACGCCGAGCTCGCCGATCTCGGTGAGCAGCCGGGCGAGCTCGCCCGGGCGGTCGTCGACGAGGATCACGAGTTGGCTGAAGTGCTTGGCCTGACCGTGCTTGCCCGGGATGCGCGCGACCCCCGCATTGCCGCCCGCGAGGGTCTCGGCGATCGCGCGTCGCGCGCCCGGCGCATCGGGGGCCTCGAGGGCGCCGATCACCTGGTCGAGATCGCTTCGCAACGCTTTCAGGATGTCGGCGACCGGCGCGGCGTTGGCCCCGAGGATCTGCACCCACAGCTCGGGGTCGCTCGAGGCGATGCGGGTCGTGTCGCGCAGGCCCTGCCCGGCGAGGGCGACGGCCGCGTCGGGCGCCCCGCCCAGTCGCCGCGCGAGCAGGCTCGAGACCACCTGCGGGGTGTGCGAGACGAGGGCGACGGCCGCGTCGTGCTCCTGGGGGCTCATCGCGACCGGCACGGCTCCGAGTTCGATCACGAGGTCTTCGACGAGGCGGCGGTGCGCGGGCTCGCCGCCCGTGATGACCCAGGGCCGCCCGAGGAACAGGTCGGCGCGGGCGGAGATCGCTCCCCCGCGTTCCCGACCGGCCAGGGGGTGCCCGCCGACATACCTCGCGACGTCGGCGCCGGCCGCCTGAAGCTCGGCGAGGATCGCGGACTTCACGCTCGCGACATCCGTCACCGTCGCGCGCGGCCAGGCCCCCAGTTCCGCCGCGACGACCTCGGCCGTGGCATCCGGCGGCACCGCGACGACGATCAGTCTCGGGTCGTCACCGGCGGCCGGGGCACGGCCGGCTCCGTAGTCGATCGCGAGCCCGACGGCGGCCTTCGAGGAGTCGGCGAGGATGACGTCGACCCCGCGGGCGGCGAGCCCGTGGCCGATGCTCGCGCCGAGCAGTCCGGCGCCGACGATGCGCACCTGAGCATCGCGCACCTGAGCGTTGGGGCGGCTCTCGGTCACTGCGGCTCTCCGTGCTGTCGGCTCTCGGCGTCCCTCGCGATCGTGAGGAGTTCGCCGCGTTCGATTGTAGTGAGGTCGCGGCTGCGGCCGATGCCGAGGCTGCCGAGGTGCAGCGGGCCGAACGAGCGGCGCACGAGTTCGAGCACTGGATGCCCGACCGCGTCGAGCATGCGTCGCACGATGCGATTGCGGCCGGAGTGCAGGGTGATCTCGACCATCGAGGTTCCGCCGGAGGCCGGGGCGAGCATCCGCGCCTTGTCGGCGGCGATCGGTCCGTCGTCGAGTTCGATGCCCTTGACGAGCTTCGAGATGGTCTGCGCGCTCACGGCCCCCGAGAC
>JBPPNC010000173.1:0-11365 GCA_051306365.1 Solirubrobacteraceae bacterium | reverse complement strand
GCGGCCTGGAGGCGGCCAGCGGGCAGCGCACGACCACGCTGTCCGGGGGCCAGCAGCGGCGGCTGGACCTCGCGCTGGCGCTGATCGGCGACCCCGAGCTCGTCTTCCTCGACGAGCCGACCACCGGCTTCGACCCCGCCGCGCGGCGTGCCGCGTGGGAGGTCGTGCGGCGCCTCTCCGAGCTGGACAAGACGGTCCTGCTCACGACGCACTACCTCGACGAGGCGCAGGCGCTGTGCGACCGCGTGGCGATCGTCAAGGACGGCCGGATCCTCACCGAGGGCCCACCGTCCGCGCTGGGGGTCGGCTCGGCGAGCCGCCACACGGTGACGTGGCGCGACGAGCACGGCGAGCTGCAGACGCGCGTGACCGACGCGCCCACGGCCCTCCTGCACCAGCTCACAAGCGCCGCCCTCGCGCGCGGGGCCGAGCTGCGCGAGCTGAGCGTCACCCGCCCCTCGCTGGAGGACGTCTACCTGGAGCTCACCGCCGAGGAGATGACCGACGTTGGCTGACTCCATCGCGCTGGCCTGGCGCCAGTACCGCCTGGAGCGCCGCATGTTCTGGCGCAACCCGGCGGCTGCGTTCTTCAACTTCGCCCTGCCGTTGCTCCTGCTCTTCCTGCTGGGCACGCTCTACAGCGACGACCAGGGCGACCTCGACATCCTCGTCCCCGGCATCGCCGGCATGGCGATCGTCAGCACGACCTTCGTCGCGCTCGCACACAACCTCGTGTTCCTCCGCGAGCAGGGCGTGCTCAAGCGCCTGCGCGGGACCCCGATGCCCGCGGGCGCCTACCTCACCGGCCTCTTCGGCAACGCGGTCGCGAATGCGGCGATCCAGCTCGCGATCGTCATCGCCGCCGGCCGGATCTTCTACGGGATCGGCTGGCCCGAGCACTGGCCTGAGCTCGTCGTGTTCGCCGTCGCGGGCGTCGTCTGCTTCGCCGCGCTGGGCGTCGCGTTCAGCCATGTGATCCCGAACTTCGAGGCGACCCCCGCCTACGTCAACGCGGTCTTCCTGCCGCTGATCTTCATCAGCGGCGTCTTCTACGACGCCGAGCAGGCCCCGGCGTTCCTGCGCGACATCGCCCAGGCGCTGCCGCTCGTGCACCTCATCGACGGGCTGTCCGGCGCGATGGTCACCGGGGCGTCGCTCGCCGACAACCTGTCGAACCTCGCCGTCATCGCGCTGTGGGCGGCGTTCGGGATCGTCTTCGCGATCCGCGGGTTCAACTGGGAGGCGCGGCGCGAGGCGGGATGAACGCCGCCGGGGGTGTTCCCTCGACGGAGTAGGCCACGTGGCGCTCGGGCATCGACGCCCAGTCGCCGCGCAGGAGTCCCACGATCGCCACGTCGAGCTGGCGGTCGCCGTGCCGGTGCCAGCCCCGCAGCACGCCCTCGTGCCGGAAGCCCGCCTTCTCCAGCGCCTTGCGTGACCTGGCGTTCTCGACGTTCGCGATGCTCGTGATCCGCTCGAGCCCGAGCAGGTCGAAGCCGAGGTGGCACATGAGGGCCTTGGACTCGGCGTTCAGTCCCGTCCCCCAGAACGCCTTGCCGAACCAGGTCCCGACGAGTGCGCGGCGGTCGCGCGGGCTGAACTCCGAGAGGCCCGTGATGCCGATGATGCCGTGGTCGCGGTGCTCCTGCACGAGGTCGAGCTGCTCGCCGCGGCGGCGCTGACCGGGAAGGCGTTCCAGGTAGGCGCGGGCCTGTGCCTCCTCGGTGTACGGACCCCACGAGAACCAGCGCGTGACATCGGGATCGGACGCCAGCGCGAACAGTGCCGGGGCGTCGGCCAGCGTCGGGATGCGCAGGGTCAGCGTGGGGCCCTGCAAGGCGAACTGCTCGGTCGTCGTCACGAGGCGCGATCCTATGCGCCATGCTCGCCCTCCTGTACGACGTGCACGGCAACCTGCCCGCGCTGGAAGCGGTGCTCGCCGACGCCCGTGCCCGCGGCGTGACCTCGTACCTCGTCGGCGGGGACGTCGCGCTGTTCGGCCCTGAGCCGGTCGCGTGCGTCGCCGCGCTCCGCGCGCTGCCAAACGCCACGTGGATCCGCGGCAACGGGGAGCGATGGACCGCGGCGCCCGAGGAGGCCCCCGACGCGCCGCCCGTCCCCGGAGCGATCGCCGCGTGCCGCGGCGCGCTCGGCGACGACCTCGTGGCCGAGTTGGGGGCGCTGCCCGAGAGCGCGCCGATCCCGCACGGCCGGGCGTGGCACGGCTCGCCGGTGAGCGACCTGCGGTCGTTTCTCCCCACCCCCGCGCCCGACGAGGCCGAGCTGCTCGAGGGCGTCGCCGACGCCCGCCTCGTCTTCGGGCACACGCACCTGCCGTTCCGCCGGATCTCGGCGTTCGGCGGGATCGAACTCGTGAATCCGGGCAGCGTCGGCATGCCGTTCGACGGCGACGCGCGGGCCGCGTACGCGACCGTCAGGCCAGACGGCGGGATCGACCACCACCGCGTCCCGTACGACCATCGCGACCCCGCCGCCGCGCTGCGTGCCGCGCACCCGGGCGCGGAGTGGGCGGACCTCGTCGCCCGCCGCATCGAGCAGTCCCGGTTCGACCCTGAGCCCGCCTGACCCTCCACGACCGCGAGGAGAGCGAGCTGGAGCTCCCCGCGTTCAGCGGTGGGGTGTTCGCGATCGTGAACACGCTGCTCGTCTTGTCGATCGACATCCCTACGGTGCCGGAGAAGACATCGAGCGGCGCCTACCGTGCCGGGTCCGGCGCGTGGCCGGATGGCACTCCGCGTCGTAGGCTGATCGCCGATGCCTTCCGTCGACCTCGACCGCTCCATCGCCCTGGCCCGCGAGCTGCTGCACCAGACCGGTGCGGTGCAGGTCAGCATCCTGCAGGACCCGGGCGAAGACGGTGGAGAACCGGCCGCCGTGCGCGCGGTGCGACTCGGCGGCATCCAGGTCGTCGACGCCGACGGCAACGAGCGCGAGCTGCCGCACAGCGCCGCGGGCGACGTCGTCCTGCCGATGCTCCCCCAGATGAAGCAGCTCCCGGCGATGGACGTCGACGCCGCGCAGGGCCAGGTCACCGGCACGATCGGCGGGCTGCACCTGCTGGCCGAGGCGATCTCGGGCATCGCGGTACTCGTCGGCGGCCGCAGCGTGGTGGCCGCCGACTACGAGACGACGAACCCCGAGGTCCCGCTCGGCATCGCGGCCCGTCCCGGGGAGCCGGTCGTCGTCCTGCTGGGCGAGGACGAGTTCGTCCTCGAGTCGCCCTAGGCGCCGGGCACGGCGAACGCGTTCGCGCTCACATCGCGCAGCACCGCGACCGGCGCGGCGTACATCCGTTCCTTGATGATCCGCACGGTGTTCGCGTCCTTCCCGGCCAGCGCCGCGGCTCGCTCGATCGCGACCGGCAGCACCGCGTCCTCCCCCACCGCCGCGTCGACGATCTGGGCCGCCGCCGCGTCGGCGCCGCCGTACCGGTGCGCGGTCGTCATCACCTCGTGCGCGATCTTCGGCGTGAGCTTGCACTGGATCAGCGCGCTCATCCCGGGGGTGAACGGGAGATTGATGTCCGCCTCGGGCATGCAGAAGAAGCCGCGGTCGGCACGCATGACCCGCTGATCGCACCCGAGCGCGAGCATGGCGCCGGCCGCGAAGCAGTGGCCCTGGATCGCCGCGACGACCGCCCCGGGGAACACGAGTGTCTTCGCGAGCAGCTCGTGCACATCGACGAGGAAGCCGCCGAGCTGGTCGGCGTTCCCCATGATCCACTCAAGATCGAGACCGTTGGAGAAGACCTTCCCGCTGGCGCTGAGCACCACCGCCCGGGGGCCCGCAGTGGCCGCGGCCTCGTCGAGGAGCGCGCTGACGGAGCCGACCCAGTCCGGGTTGAAGCGGTTCTCGTCGTCCCCGAGATGCAGGACGAAGACGTCGCCGTCACGGCTGAGGGTCAGCACAGTGGGTTCCTTTCGCGCGGGCTATGACGACCGTCAGAGTACCGGGCGTCACCCGACGGCGGCCGGCGCCACCTCCGCCCCGATGAGCGCCTTCGAATCGCTGCTGCGGATGAGCGTCAGCGCCGAGACGAACCCGAGTGCCGCGAGACCCGCGCCGGTGAGGAACGCGGACTGGAAGCCATCGGTCAGCGCCTCGACCGAGCCGGGCGTCCCGGGGATCACGTCGCCGGTGACGCTCGCGGCCACCGCGGACAGGATCGCCAGGCCCAGCGCGCCGCCCACCTGCTGGGAGGTGTTGATGAGGCCGGACGCCAGGCCGGCGTCGTGCTCGTCGGTGCCGTGCGTCGCGGCGAGCGTGACGGGCACGAAGGCGAACCCGAGCCCCGCGCCCGCGATGACCGACGGGAACAGGATGTCACCGACATAGCTGCCGCCCACCGACACTCGGCTGAGCCACAACAGCGCGACGGTCATGAGCGCGAGCCCGCCGAGCAGCACCGGCTTGAACCCGATCTTCGTCACGAGCACCGACGCGCCGCCCGCCGCCACGATGATCGTGAGCGCCAGCGGCAGGTAGGCCACGCCGGCCTTCAGCGCGTCGTAGCCGAGCGTCTGCTGCATGTACAGCGAGACGTAGAAGAACATGCTGAACAGCGAGGCGCCGACGAGCAGGCCCGTGACGTTCGCCCCTGTGAGCGTGCGGTTCTCGAAGATTCGGAACGGGACGAGCGGCGACTTCGACCGGCGCTCGACGACCACGAAGGCGGCCAGCAGCACCGCCGAGAGCGCGAGCAGGCCGAGGGTCTGCCCGGAACCCCAACCGGCGTCATTGGCGTCGACGAGCGCGTAGACGAGGATCGACAGACCGGCGGTGACCGAGAAGGCGCCCGCGATGTCGAAGTGCCGGGTGTCCGAGTCCTGCGTGCTCTCGTCGATGAGCGACAGCGCCAGGATCGCGGCGATGATGCCGATCGGCACGTTGACCCACAGCACCCACTCCCAGCTCAGCCACTCGGTGAGCATGCCCCCGAGCAGCACGCCCGCCGCACCGCCCGAGCCGGCGACGGCGCCCCACACACCCATCGCCTTGTTGCGCTCCGGACCCTCGGCGAACGTCACCGTGAGGATCGACAGCGCGGCCGGGGAGACCAGCGCGGCGCCCAGGCCCTGCACCGCGCGGGCCGCGATGAGCGTGCCCTCGCTGGTGGCGAAGCCGCCGACGAGTGACGCGGCGCTGAAGAGCAGAAGCCCGACAACGAACATGCGGCGCCGGCCGACAAGGTCGGCGATGCGGCCGCCCAGCAGCAGGAATCCACCGAACACGAGCGTGTAGCCGTTGACCACCCACGCGAGGTTCTCCTGCGAGATCTCGAGGTCCTCCCCGATCGACGGCAGGGCGACGTTCGTGATGGACGCGTCGAGGACGACGACGAACTGCGCGACGGCGAGCAGCACGAGCGCCAGCCATTTGCGGCGCTCGGCGGTGGCGGGGTCCGGTGACATGGGGTGAGCTCCGGTGTAAAGTGGAAGGAGAAGTCCGTTTCGGGTTCGGCGGCACCATAACGGAAACGCAATTCCGCTTGCAGGCTCACCGGAGGAGATACGTGTCAGCCACGCCCGCAGATCTCGCTCTCGCGAAGCCCATGCGCGCCGACGCGCGGCGCAACCGCGAGAAGGTGCTCGAGGCCGCCCGCGCGGAGTTCGCCGCCCAGGGCCAGGACGCCCAGATGCCGGACATCGCCAAGCACGCAGGCGTCGGCGTCGGGACGGTCTACCGGCACTTCCCGACGAAGGAGGCGCTCGTCGAGGCGCTCGTGCGCGACCACTTCTCGCGGATCGCCGACCTCGCCGAGCAGGCGGCCGACCGCGACGGGGATCCGTGGGCGAACTTCCTGACGCTCGCGGAGACCTGCGGCGCGCTGTGCGCCCACGACCGGGGCCTGGCGGCCGCCGTCTCCGGCTCGCGCGAGATCCTCAGCGTCATCGCCGACCAGGAGACCCGGCTACGTGCCGCGACCACACGCCTCCTCGACCGCGCGCAGGAGACGGGACAGCTCCGTGAGGACGCGAGCGTGCAGGATGTCTCCATGCTCATGTGCTCACTGGCGTACATCGCCGACATGGAGAACACCCGCCCGGACTTTTCGTGGCGTCGCTATCTCGAGGTCGCCTTCGACGGGATGCGCGCCCGATGAGTCCCAGGTACGGCTTGGCCTTCGCCGCCACCGGCGCCCTGCATCTCCTGCGCCCGAAGATGTACGAGGCGATCATGCCCGACTATCTGCCCGCCCATCGCGAGCTCGTCTACGCCAGCGGTGTGACCGAGGCGCTCGGCGGGCTCGCCGTCCAGCACCCCGCGACCCGCTGGTTCGGCGGCTGGCTCCTGGTCCTCACCCTCCTCGGGGTCTACCCCGCGAACATCCACATGGCGCTGCACCCGGAGCGGTACCCGCAGATCCCGAAGGCGGCCCTGTACGGGCGCCTCCCCTTGCAGCTTCCCATGCTGTGGTGGGCGTGGAAGATGGCGAAGGGCACCCGGCCCGCGCAGGCGCCCGCGCCTACCGCGTGATGCGGTAGACCGGGCCGGACAGCGACGTCGCGTACGCGCGTCCGTGGCCGTCCGTGCCGAAGCCCGACAGGTTCTCGACCTGCCGCACGCCGAGCGAGCGGTCGTTCGTCGCGCGGCCCGCCCGCAGCTTCACGACGCGGACCTGGCCGACGCAGAAGTCGCCGTAGACGTACCGGCCCTGGAGGCCGGCCCCGAGCGCCTTGTCCCGCAGGAACACGCCGCCGGTGATCGAGCACCAGCCGTCGCTGTGGCGCTTCTGCAGCACCGGCGGGACGTGCCCGGGCGCGGACTCGCCCGCGGCGTAGCGCTGGCGCCCCTCGAACGGCCGCCAGCCGTAGTTCACGCCCCGCGCCCTGCCGCGCCGGGCGAAGTTCAGCTCCTCGATCGCGTCCTGCCCGACGTCGGCGATCGCGAGGTCGCCGGTCGCCGGGTCGAAGGCCATGCGCCATGGGTTGCGCAGCCCGTACGCATAGATCTCGGGGGCCGCACCGGCGCGCTTGGCGAAGGGGTTGTCCGCCGGGACGGCGTACGGGCGTGTCCCGTTCTGCCGCGGGTCGATCCGCAGGATCTTCCCGAGCTTCGTGCTCAGTGACTGGCCGTTGCCGCGACGGCCGTGCTCGTCGCCGCCCCCGCCGCCGTCTCCGAGGCCGATGTACAGCAGGCCGTCCGGGCCGAAGCGCAGGGGGCCGCCGTTGTGGTTGGACTCCGGCTGGGACTGCTGCAGCACGAGCCGCGCCGAGCCGGCATCGGCGACGTCCGGGTCGGACGCCGCCGCGCGGTACTCGACGATGCGCGTGCCGCCGTCCTCGGCCGCGCTGTAGTGCACGTAGAAGCGACGGCTCTGCGCATAGTCCGGAGCGAAGGCCAGGCCGAGCAGGCCCTGCTCACCCCCGGAGGTCAGCTTGGACGACACGTCGAGGAACGGGCGGTCGAGCTTCTGGCCGCCCTTGACGATCCGGATCGTTCCGCCCTGCTCGACGACGAACACGCGCGATCGGTCCCCCGGGGGCGCATCGACGTGCAGCGGCGCCGCGAAGTTGCCCACCGACTGCAGTCGCACGGCGGCCGCAGGCTCCGCCGTGGCGGGGACGGGCGCGGGCGTCCCGGCCGCCGTGGCGATGGCGACAAGGACAGGACCGAGGAGGCTCATCACGCCGTCCAATGTAGGAAACGGATGACGGCTGGCGCGCCGGACCGCTGCCGGCGCGCCACCGTGGGTCCTACGCCACCGGCGCTGTGGTGGGGCTGGGCTCGAGCGCCAGCTCAAGCACCTCGGCCACCGTCATGACCGGGTGGAACGCCATCGCCTCACGGACGTCCTCGGGGACGTCGTCGAGGTCCGCGCGGTTGCGCTCGGGCAGGATCACGTCGGTGAGCCCCGCGGCGTGCGCGGCGAGCACCTTCTGCTTGAGCCCGCCGATCGGCAGCACGCGGCCCTGCAGCGTGACCTCGCCGGTCATGCCGACCGTGTGCTTGACCGGGCGGTTCGTCAGCAGCGACGCGACCGCCGTCGTCATCGTGATGCCCGCGCTGGGCCCGTCCTTGGGGATCGCGCCCGCCGGGACGTGCACGTGCAGGTCCTTCGTCGTGAACAGGTCCGGGTCGATGCCCATGTCCTCTGCGTGCGCGTGGACGTAGGTCTGGGCGATCTTGGCCGACTCCTTCATGACGTCGCCGAGCTGGCCGGTCAGCGTCAGCTTTCCTGATCCGTTCGTCGCGTTTGCCTCGATGAAGAGCACGTCGCCACCGACGCTCGTGACCGACAGGCCCGTCGCCACGCCCGGAAGCGCGGTGCGCGCCGCCGCCTCCTGGAACACCTTCTGGCGACCCAGGGCGTCGCGGACGACATCGAGGTCGATCGTGACCGGCGCCTCGGCCGTGCCGCTGGCGATCTTCGTCGCGGTCTTGCGCAGGACCGTGCCCAGCTCACGCTCGAGGTTGCGCACGCCCGCCTCGCGGGTGTACTCGGCGGCCACGGTGCGCAGGATCTCGTCGGAGACCTCCACCTCGTCGGCGCGGAGCCCGTTGCGCTCGAGCTGACGCGGCCACAGGTAGTCGCGGGCGATCGCCGTCTTCTCGGCCACGGTGTAGCCGTCGAAGCGGATGACCTCCATGCGGTCCAGCAGCGGGCCGGGGATCGTGTCGAACTGGTTCGCCGTCGCGATGAACATCACGTCGGAGAGGTCGAGTTCGACGTCGAGGTAGTGGTCGCGGAAACTGTGGTTCTGCGCGGGGTCCAGGACCTCGAGCAGCGCCGCGGAGGGGTCCCCGCGCCAGTCCGCGCCAACCTTGTCGACCTCGTCGAGCAGGATCAGCGGGTTCATCGTCTTGGCGTCACGCAGCGCGCGCACGAGCCGGCCCGGGAGGGCGCCGATGTACGTGCGGCGGTGGCCGCGGATCTCGGCCTCGTCGCGGACGCCGCCCAGGCTGATCCGCACGAACTCGCGTCCGGTCGCACGGGCGATCGACTCGCCGATCGAGGTCTTGCCGGTGCCCGGAGGGCCGATGAGCGTCAGGATCGCGCCCGCCCTCCGATCTGCCTTGATGTCGCGCTCGATGCGCAGCTTCTTGACGGCGATGTACTCGACGATGCGGTCCTTGACGTCCTCCAGGCCCGCATGGTCGGCGTCGAGCACCTCGCGCGCGGCGACCGGGTCGAGGACCTCGTCGGAGCGCTCGCTCCACGGGACATCGACCATCCAGTCCAGGTACGTGCGGATCGTCTGCGCCTCGCCCGATGCCTCGCCGGCGCGCTCCAGGCGGCCCAGCTCCCTCTCGGCCTGCTCGCGCGCCGCGTCGGGCATGCCCGCGGCCTCGATCTTCGCCCGGTACTCCTCGACGACGTCGGCTTCGTCCTCGCCCAGCTCGCGGCGGATCGAGTCCATCTGCTTGCGCAGGAAGTATTCGCGCTGCTGCTGCTGCGCGCCGTCCTCGACGTCGTCGCGGATGCGCTTGCGCACCTGCAGCTCGGCCAGACGGGCGCGCTGGAGCTCGACGGCGAGCGCCAGGCGCGAGGTCACGTCGACCTCCTCGAGGACCTGGACCTTCTCCTCGAAGGTGACATCGGGCGCGTAGCCGACCGTGTCGGCCAGGGCGCCGGGCTCGCGGATGGAGCGCAGGAACTCGCCGATGCGGGCGTCCGCACCGCGCAGTTCGATCATCTCTTCGACGACCGCGCGGTACTCGCGCTCGAGGTCGCGGGTGCGGCCGTCGACCGGCACTTCGTCGACGTGCTCCTCGACCGGCACGCGCAGCTGACCGTCGAGCGCGGTCTGGGCGGCGCCGATGACGCCGCGCGCCTCGCCTTCGAGCTGCACGCCGCGCGCACCGCCCGGCAGGCGGATGGTGTCGGCCACACGGGCGACCGTGCCGACCTTCGCATACTGGCCCTCGTGCCGGGGCACGAGCAGCACGCGCTCCTCGCCGGCCACATCGACCGGGAGCGTGACATCCATGGTGGGGAAGACGACGGTGTCGTCGAGGGGAATGAGAAGCAGCGTGCTCACAGAGACGTCCTTTGCCGATTCCACGGGGAGGTGGTTGCTTGCGCAACTATAGCGTACCCCACCCCGAATCCAGTCAAGAGATCTCAGTCTAGCCCGCTGAGATCATCGGAGCGCGCCCAGCCGTCGCCCACGCGCCATGATGCAACACCCGTCCAGTGGCACTGAAGTTCCACCTCCGGGATGCCGAGCTAGGCCTACAAACTGGTCCATCAGAGGTCACGGATGACCAAGTCCCAAGGAGGGGGCGACGATGCGGATCACCGGCGCGGACATCTCGATGGCTGCAAGCAGCCAGCGGATACAGTTCCAACAGCAGACGGCGACGGTCAAGATGTGGCACGAGAAGCCGCAGGAGGACCGGGCAGTCGCCGCAGCGCCGAAGCGCACCCGCGCCGAGCAGGAGGGCGAGGTCGGCGAGACGCGCCGCAGGCTCTGGTCCTCGGACCCGCTGCTCGCGCGCTACATCGACCTGCTCGAGCGGATGTTCGGGGTGAAGGTCGCGATCCTCGATCCGGACGACCTCTCGGCGAACGGCGCTGGAGAAGTCGTGGCCGGCATGTCGGACAGCGAGCGCCCGTCGCTGGCGATCACCGTCGATCTCGAGCGCACCCGCTACGAGGCCGAGAGCGTGAAGTTCCAGGCCGCAGGGCGCGTGACGACCTCCGACGGGCGGACCATCGACCTGCAGATGCAGTCGAAGATCAGCCGCGAGTTCCTCGAGCACTCCGAACAGCACTTCGCCTACGGCGCCGCGGTGAGGAAGGACCCGCTCGTCCTGAACCTCGACGGCCTGCCCGCGACCCTCACGGACGCGCAGATCGAGTTCGACCTCGACGCCGACGGCCAGGTCGACCGCTTCCACGTACTGGGCGACGGGTCGGCGTACCTGACGTGGGATCGCAACGGCGACGGCACCGTCAAGGACGGCACGGAGCTGTTCGGCCCGACGAGCGGGAACGGCTACACCGAACTCGCCGCGCACGACTACGACGGCAACGGGTGGATCGACGAAGGCGATGCGATCTACGCCCAGCTCGGGCTCTGGCGGCCCGAGCCCTCCGGCCCCCGGACGACCAGTTCACTCAGCGCCGCGCAGATCGGCGCGATCTACCTCGGCCACGTCGCCACCCCGTTCACCATCACCCCGGGCTCCTCGGAGGACGCCCGCGGCGAGGTACGCGCGACGGGCCTCTTCCTGCGCGAGGACGGCACCGCCGGCACGGTGCAGCAGCTCGACCTCATGGCCTGACAGGGCCGGAGAACTGGACGTCTCGCCCCCTCGAACGGCCGTCCAGTCTCTGAACTCGAGGGCGTACCTTGGTCGGACATCGACGCCGACGTGCGGGAGCGGGCGGCGCCCA
>JBPPNC010000128.1:0-9850 GCA_051306365.1 Solirubrobacteraceae bacterium | reverse complement strand
TGGTCAGGGCGGGCGGGATCGTGTTGTCGAAGTGCCCCCAGTGGACCGTCTCCGGGGTGGCGGGGAGACGGTGGAAGGTCGGGGTCACGGCAGCCGCACCGCCGGCCCCGACTGCGGCAGCTCCTCGGACGGCCGGGTCCGGACGAACGCCTCGCGGTCCACCGTGAGCGGGCCGGTGATCCCGGCCCAGCGCAGCCGGTCGCGGATGCGCATAACGCCACGGTCGTAGATCGACCCGTCCTGCCACGCCATCGTGTAATCGCTCTGCTGCGGCGGCGCCCACCCGGGGAATGGGCCGGTGCGCCGGGCACGGACGAAGACGTACTGCGAGCCGCGCCCGCGGTAGGTGCCGCGCCGGTGCAGCTCGTCGGGGTCGACGACCCGCCACCACCGCGTCCGGCCGGGGATCACGAGCTCTTCGCCGAGCCACACCGCCTCGATCTCGAACCCGTGCTGCGGCGACAGCGCGCGGAACAGGAGCTCCGGGCTGAACTGGTAGAAGCCGTGCCCGAGGTCGCCGTTCGATGGAGTCAATGCGAGGTAGTGGCCGCCGACCTTCACCATCTGGATCGCGTTGGCGAGCGCGGTCGGGAAGTCGAAGACATGCTCAAGTGTGCCGCCGTCGATGACGACGTCGTACTGCTCGTGCCAGGCGTCGGGCACCGGGAGGTTGAGATCGTGCACGAGGTCGGCGCCCTCGAAGTCGCTGGCGTCGAGCGCGTGGATGTCCGTCGCGCCGAGCGCGGTGAGGAGCTCGTCGGCGTAGCCGGAGGCCCGGAGGCGCTTCGCGGCGGCAAGGTCGGCGGTTCCGCCGAACCGGCGCACGGTACGCGCTATCAGCGGTGCGCGGACCCAGAGGTTCTGGCGGCCGAGCTGGAGCGTGCGGCCGAAGTCGACTCCCGCGCTCCGCGAGGCGAGAAGAAACTCCAGTTCCAGCATGCCGATGCCCACGCGCGGGGACCCTACCGGTCATGAGGCGAAGCTGACCGATCGGTACACTCCGCCGCCTGAGCAGCGGGGGCGTCCCGACGGCGCTGGTGAGCTCAGACAACGGATGCGGAACTCACTGAGCGCCGGATGGCGAACGGACAGGTAGACACAGGCAGCGACGCCGGCGCCTTCGGGGCGATCGTGCGCCGACGCGCCTGGATCGTCGTGCTCGCCGTGCTGGCCGCCCTCGCGTCCGCGTACGTCTTCACGAGCCTGCAGGACAAGCAGTACAAGAGCACGGCAGTGCTGCTGTTCCGCCAAGTGCTGCTCGACGTGCAGCTCACCGGCGTGCCGCTCGTCGCCCCGTCGAACGACACCACCGTCGAGTCGGCCACGAACGTCGGGCTCGTCTCGCAGGAGAACGTCCGGGTCGCCGCGGCCGCGCGGCTCGGGCCCGGGTTCACGCCCTCCAGCCTGGAGGACCAGCTCGAGATCGAGCCGCAGAAGAAGTCCGACCTCGTCGGGATCGAGGCGACGGCGGACTCGCCGCAGGGCGCGGCGCGCATCGCGAACGCCGTGGCCGCCTCGTACCTGGAGATCGCCAACGAGCAGTCGGTCTCGCGGATCAACGCGGCGGCCGACCGCGTCCGCCAGACGATCTCCTCGCGGCGGATGTCCGCCTCGCAGCGCCGGGAGCTGCGCAGCTCGCTCATCAAGCTCAACGTCCTGGCGTCGCTGGGCCCGCAGCACGTGCAGCTCGCCCAGGCCGCGGTGCCACCGAGCAAGGCGTCGTCGCCCAAGCCGCTGCTGAACCTCTTGATCGGCGGGCTTGTGGGCCTGGTGATCGGCATCGCGCTGGCGTTCGGCGTCGAGCACTTCGACCGGCGCCTGCGCAAGCCGGAGGAGCTCGAACGTGAATCCGGCCTGCCGCTGCTGGCGACCGTGCCGCGCAGCTCGGGCCTGAAGACCCCGCGCGGCGGCCCCTGGCAGCAGGATGCCGAGCCGTTCCGCCAGCTCGCCAGTGTGCTGCGCCATCGCGCCGACGAGCGCGAGATCCGCTCCGTCCTGCTCGTCTCGCCGGGCCGCGGAAGCGGCACGACCACGGTCGCGCTGTACCTCGCGCTGGCCGCGGCCGAGGGCGCGGCCGCTCCGGTGCTCCTCGTCGAGGCCAATCTGCGCCGCCCGGTCCTGGGCGACGTCCTCGGGCTGCCCGCGGAGACCGGGCTGACGACGCTGGCCGACGATCCTGAGGGCGCCGTCCAGTCCGTCGACCTCGACGGCCCCGCGCGCGACCTGTCGGTCGTCCTCGCCGGGCCGGCCGGGGCAAGCCCGGCGTCGGTTCTCGAGTCCGACGCGGTCACCGACCTGCTCAGGGCGAGCCGCGACGACTACGACTTCGCCGTCGTCGACGGGCCACCGCCCCTGCTCGTCGCCGACGTCCTCCCGCTCATCCCCGAGGTCGACGCGGTCATCATCGTCGCGCGGCTGGGGCAGGACACCGGGGCCGACGTGCGGCGCCTGCGCACCGAGCTCGAGCGTCAGGGCGCCCAGCCCATCGGCGTCGTCGCCAACGGCAGCCGGCGGCGCAAGAACCCCTACGCCGCGTAGGCGGACGCGTGGCCCTCCGGCGGACCACCACCACCGCATGGTCCTCCGGCGCGGTGCTGCCACCGCTTCCGCATCCCCAGCGCGCCTCGGTGAACGCCGCGGCGCTCGCCGTCGGCCTGACGGGGTTCACGTCGCTGCTCGTCGTGGCCGGCGGCCCCGGCATCCGCCTCAGCGCCGCGTTCGCGATCGGGCTCCTGCTCATGACGCTCGCCCGCGCACGCCCCGCGCTCGGGATCCTCGCCGCGTTCGTCTTCCTCGTCCTCCTCGCGCTGGTACGCCGCCTCCTACTCGGCGTGTCGGACTGGACGTCAGGTGATCCGCTGATCCTCGTCGCGCCGGTCGTCGCGCTCATCCTCATCGCCAAGGCGTTCGCGCTCGACCGCAGGCCGATCGCGCCGGACCTCATCTCCCGGCTCGTGCTCATCCTCCTGCTCATGACCTTCGCGCAGGTCTTCAACCCGCTGGGCGCGGGAATCGGCGCGGGTATCGCGGGTCTGGTGTTCATGGCGTTCCCGCTCTTCTGGTTCTTCGCGGGGCGGGACTACCTGGAGGACCTCGATGTCGAGCGCCTCATGGCCATCGTCGTCGTACTCGGGGTCGTCGTCTCGCTCTACGGGTTCTGGCAGCTCACGATCGGGCACCCGCCCTGGGATCAGATGTGGCTCGACCTGCCGAACGTCGAGAGCTTCAGCTCGCTGGACGTGGGCGGGGAGATCCGCGGCTTCGGAACGTTCTCGGGCTTCCTCGAGTACGGGCTGTTCCTCGGGATGGCTCTCGCCATCGCGGTGTGGTTCGTCCTGGAGGGCAAGCTCGTCGCGCTGCTGCCGATCCCGCTGCTCGGGGCGGCGCTCGTCATGTCCGGGCATCGCCAGCCGCTCCTGTTCTCCTTCCTGGCGATCGCCGCCATGACGGGTATGCGGACCGGGCGCCCGAAGACCGCCCTGTTGGTTGCGTCCGTCGCCGGCGTGCTGGGGATCGGCCTGGTCGTGGCGGCCAGCGCGGCGCTGCCCGACGGCGGCGGCAACGCGTTCGTGGGCCGGCAGGTCCAGGGGCTCGCCGACCCGTTGAACCCCGAGAGCTCGACCCTGCTGATCCACGCCGACCTGGCGTACGCCGGGGTCAAGGCGGGCTTCACGCACCCGTTCGGCCTGGGCACGTCCGCGACGAACGCCGCCGCCGGTGTCGGCAAGAGCGATGCGGACGAGAAGCTCGACACCGAGAACACGCTCGGCGAGGGCAGCGCATCGACGGATCTGGACTTCTCCAACGCGTTCGTCGCCTACGGGGCCGTGGGCGGCGCGCTGTACGTCGGCCTGCTGCTCACCGTCCTGGTGACGGCCATCCGCCTGTACTTCCGCGGCACGTTCATCATGCTGCCGATCGTCGGCGTGCTGCTCGCCAACATCGGCCAGTGGCACAACGGCGGCAACTACGCGCTCTCCGCGCTCGTCTGGATGCTCATCGGGGTGGTCGCGGCGCGCTGGTACGCGGACCGCACAGATCAGAGCCGCAGCGACGCCCGGCCGGTCGGGTAGTAGGCGGCGCGCTCCTCGTAGAAGCTCGAGAAGCAGTCCGTCCGGTGGGCCTCGGCGTCAGCGCCGCGCCGGGACCGGAGCCGGTCCATCGGCGTGCGCATGAACCGCAGCGGCGAGATGAACGGCTGGAAGTTCCGGCGGTACGCCGAGGAGACCGCGGGGCGGACGGGGCGGCGGCGCCTCCATCCCGTGGCGAACCCGGCGACGGCCTCCTTGACCGCGCCGGCAGCGACGCGATCCTCCTTGATCGTGTCGATCGCGGCTTGGGAGACGATGTTGCCGACCGTGAGCAGCGCGTCGCCGGGGCGCATCAGCTTGCCCGCGATGTAGCTGTGATGGCGGGCGTTGACGAGGTAGCGGCGCGGCTCGAACTCGACGATGGCCTCCTTCATGTGGACGGCCTCGAGCTCAGGGAGATACAGGTGGGTGAAGCCGTGGTCGAGCAGCCGCATGGTCAGCTCGGCCTCGTTGGCCCAGATGAAGATGTCCGGGTCGTAGCCCTCGACGGCCCGCAGCGCGGGCGCGCTGAGCAGGGCGGCGCAGCCCCAGTAGCTGAGCAGACCGGTGTTCCAGTCGTCGTTCAGGCGATGGTGCTCGTCGAACGAGCTGACGACCGAGAACGAGACGAGGCCCGCGTCCTCGTCCTGCGCGGCGCGCACCGCGGCCTCGAGCGCGCCGGGGCGCAGGTAGGCGTCGTCGTCGAGGATGAGGATGTAGTCGCCGGTCGCGACCGCGAAGCCGAGGTTCCAGCCCGGTGCGCCCGCGTTCTCCGGGCTGCGGATCACCTGCACCTGCGGGAACTCGCGGCCGACCGCCTCGGCCGGATTGTCGGTCGAGGCGTTGTCGACGACGATGACCTCGAGCCGGTCGGCCGGGTATCCGCTGTGCTCGAGCATCTGCCGCAGCGAGACCAGCAGCGCATCACGGCGGTTGTAGACGAGGAACACGACCGAGACGAGCGGCAGCGGTGGGCTCACCGGGTCTTCCGTTCGTAGAAGGTGGCGTTGCGCCCGCTGTCGATGCCGTACGTCGGTTGCACCATGGTGCGCAGCAGGAACGAGCCGACATCGTTGCCGACCCGCTCGGCGTCGGGCCCCACAACGGGGTTGTGTCCGCCGTTGAAGTTGAAGATCGTCTTGGGCTCGCGCGCCGCCTTCTGGAGCTTGCGTGCGTTCGAGAACACGACGGTCTGGTCGGACTTGCCGCTGATGATCAGGACGGGGCGCGGTGCGATCCGCCCGACGTATCGGGCCGGATCGAGGGGGTCGTAGGTCTTCAGCGCCGCGGACAGGGCCTTCGGGTCGTCGACGATGCCGCGCAGCATCGGCGACTCGGGTGCGGTGACGACCTGTCGCCAGCTCCCCGGGGTCACGGCCAGCACGACGGCCTCGATCCGCTTGTCCTGCGCGGCGAAGACCGTGCCGATCGCGCCGCCGAGGCTCACGCCCGCAAACCCGACGTGGCCGTCGCACTCCGGCTGCTTCTCGAGGAAGTCCGTGGCGCTCTTGAAGTCGCCGATCGTGCCGCGGACCATGGCGTCGAATGCCTCCGGGTCGTCGACCACCTCCTGGTACTCGTCGGCGTCGGCGGCGCGCGCGCCGTGGCTGCGCATGTCGATCGAGAACGTCGTCAGGCCGACGGCGGCGAGGCCCTGCCACGCGTAGTCGGCGTTCTCCTTCGTCGACCGGAAGCCGAACTGCCAGATCACGCAGCCGCGAGAGGCGACGCCCCGGGGAACGGCCATGAGGCCGGTGACGTCTGTGCCGTCGACCTTCGTCGGGAACTCGACCGTGCGGACGGAAACGAGCTTGTCGGCGTGACCGTCGCCCGTGACTGGGTCCTCGCCCACACCGCCGCCGCACCCCGCGAGGACCAGCGACATCGCGAGGAACGACGCCAGCAACCGCCTTCCGGTGGCGGCTGCCGTGCGGCATCCCCACCGACAATCCATGCGAGCCATGATAGACCTCCCGCGCATGACATCACAGGCGCCCCGGGTGGCGATCGTTGGGGCTGGGCTGACCGGATGCACCGTTGCGTGGCGTCTGTCACAGAACGGGATTCCATCCGTGCTGCTCGAACGCGCGGAGGTGCCCGGTGGGCTCATCCGCTCCGAACATCTCGGCGGTGTCCTGTACGAGCCGCACGGCTCGCACATCTTCCACACCGAGGACGAAGAGGTGTGGAACCTCGCCACCTCGATGACCCCGTTCCGCGACTACCGCCACCGGGTCGACATCGTCGTCGAGGGCAAGATCCTCAACTGGCCGATCCTCGTGTCGGACATCGACGCGCAGTCGCGCAGCGAGGACATTCACCGCGAGCTCGCCGAGCGCAAGGACGTGGATGCGGAGGCGCGGGCGCAGGCCTCGAACTTCGAGGAGTGGTGCCTCGAGCTCATGGGGCCGATCCTCTACGACCGCTACATCAAGCCGTACACGGAGAAGCAGTGGGGACGTCCCGCGCGCGAGCTGTCCGCGCAGTGGGCGCCGCGCCGCGTCTCGGTCCGCTGGGACAACGACCCGTACCTGTTCCCGGACCCGTTCCAGGGCTTCCCGTCCGGACCCAACGGCTACACGGACCTCATCGACGGCCTGCTCGCACCCGACCTCATCGAGCTGCGCACCGGGGTCGACGTCGACCTCGAAGGGCTGGAGGCGCTGCTCGCGCAGGAGGGCGCCGACGTCGTCGTGCTCACCTGCCCGCTCGACGTCTTCGCCGGCGAGCGGTTCGGCTGCCTCGACTGGCGCGGGATCGACGTGCGGTCGGTGCACATCCCGCACATGGACTACGCGCAGGGCGCGATGGTCGTCAACTACCCGGGCGCCGAGTACCCGTTCATCCGCATCCACGAGACCAAGCACGCGTCCGGCCAGCAGTGCGAGGGCACGGTGCTCGGCTTCGAGTTCACCGGTGCGCCGTCGCGCTACTACCCCATCGAGCTGCCGGAGAATCGGGAGCTGAACACGCGCTACCAGAACCTGCTGCGTGAGCAGATCGGTCCTGAGCGCACGTACTTCGCCGGTCGTCTGGCCAACTACGTCTACATCGACATGGACGACTGCATGCGTGAGGCGCTCGACGCGGCGCAGGAGCTCCTCGGCGACCTGCGACGCGCGGCCTGAGCGTCGGATGGCCGGCGCCAAGGATCTGGTGCTGCGCGCCTACACCTCGCCGCGCGTTCACGCGATCGTGCCGGCGCCGCTCGCCCTCCTGCTCGTAGGCGCCATCGAGCCGCCGCTGCGCCGGCTGCGCAACCCCGTCGAGGAGGCCGACGCCCACCGGCTCATGAGCGACCTGCTCCAGTTCACGCCGCGGGCGGGCGAGGTCCACGCGGTCACGCGGCGCCACCTGCGCGAGAGATGCCTGATGCGCGAGCTGTTCTGGCGCCCGCGGCTGCTGCGCCGCGCGCGGGTCATCGACGGCCACCGCTGGGACGAGGCCCGCGCGGGCGGCCGGGGCAGCGTGGTGGTGCTCGCGCACATCGGCGCGTCCTGGGCGGTGCCGGGCATCCTCGGCCTGCGCGGATACGACGACTTCCGCCTCGTCGGCAGCGCCCACGTGTGGGAGCGCCAGCCGCCCGGGCTCGTCGGCCGGATGCACACGTACCTGCGCAAGGAGTACGGCGACAACCTGCTCGGCGCCGAGCGCCTGATCCCGAACACCGTCGACCCGGCGCGGCTGACTGAGTTGATCGAGCAGGGCCTCTCGGTCGGGATCGCGTTCGACGTGCCCGGCTCGGCGGCGACCCCGTTCCTCGGGCGCTCCGTGGCGCTGACGAGCGTGCCCGCGTCGCTGGCCTTCCACACCAAGGTGAAGGTGCTGCCGGTGATCGCCGAGCGACACGGGTGGCGCATGCACCTGCGGATGCTCCAACCGCTCGACCCCGCCGACTACCGCGATCTGCGCGCGCTGCGCGCGGCGATCGCGCGGACGTACGAACCGATCGTCCTCGACCGTCCCGAGAGCGTCGAGAACGCCTGGTACCCATCGCCGCTGGTCACCGAGGCCCTGACCTCGCAGGCCGCGAGCGCCCCGAGCCCGGAGGACTGACCCGCATGCACCCGAAACCGCAGCCGCAGTTCGAGGACAACCTGACGGAGGGGATCGGGGAGCGGATCAAGCCCGCCGCGGTCACCTCGGGCGGCTACCGCGACCACCTCGGGCGGTACCTGTTCGCCGCGCACTACGTCGCCGGGCGCGCCGTCGTCGACCTCTGCTGCGGCAACGGGTACGGATCGAACCTGCTGCTCGCGGCAGGCGCGACGCGCGTCGAGGGCATCGACATCGCGCAGGACGCCGTCGATGCCGCGAAGGAGCACTACCCCGGGCCGCGCTTCGCGGTCGGCGCGGTCGACGAGCCGATGGACCTGAGTGGGTTCGACGTCGCGGTGTGCTTCGAGGGTATCGAGCACGTGGCCGACGTCGGCCAGCTACTGACGAACATGCGCCAAGCCGACGTCGCGCTGATCTCCTCACCGAACGCCGACTTCTTCCCCGGCGGATTCAGCGGCAACCCGCACCACCTGCGCGAGTGGACCCGCCGCGAGTTCGACGAGGCGCTCGCGCCCTACTTCTCGGACGTCCGGATGTACTTCCAGTGGCACTATCCCGACCCGCTGGACATCGACCGGCGCCCTGCGACCCTGGCGAAGGCCGTCATCCCGGTGTCGCTGAAGCGGCGCCTGAAGCGCGTCCCGGCCGACGCGGTGGAACCCGACGTGCCGCAGTCCGGTGACGAGCGGACCGTGTACCGCGTGCACCGGACCACGAACCTGAAGGTGCTGCGCCTGCTCCCGGGCCTGCAGTACGGCAAGCCGGCCGACTGGGTGGCGGTCTGTAGGACATAGCGCGGGACCGCTATCGCGTCGTCGGGAACGGCAGGTCCATCGTCTCCACGAGGAACCGCCCGGCGCGCGTGAGGTTGAGGTCGCGCGCGGGCCCCTCGGCGAACGGATCGTGCCCGCCGTCGTAGTACAGGAGCGTCTTCGGCCGCCGGGCGGCAGCCGCGAGCTCCATGGCGTCGCCTGGGAGGACGACCGGGTCGTAGCGGCCGTTCAGGAGCATCACCGGACGGGGCGCGATCCGTTTGATCCATCGCTTGCTGTCGTACGGCGAGAGGATCTCGACCGCGTGCTCCAGCTCCAGGGGATCGACGGCGGCCTGCGGGACGTAGTTCGGGAGGTTCGGCACCCGTTCGGAGGCCAGGGGCCGGACGATCAGCGCCTGCTTGAACGTCGCGCCGATCGAGCTCAGCAGTGCGCCCTTCAGGCGGCGGTCCCGCGCGGTGAGGATCGTGCCGGCGGCAGCGCCGAACGAGCTCCCCATGAAGGCGATGTTGTTGCGGCAGATCCGGCGGCGGCTGAGGTAGTCGAGGGCCGTTCGCAGGTCGACGACCGTGGCGACGAGGAGGTCGCGCAGGCCCTCGGGCGAGGAGATCGCCGCCGCGAGCTCCTCCTGGCTGCCGCGCTCGCCCACGTAGCGCGGATCGATCGTGAAGGTCGCCAGGCGTGCGACTGCGAGGGCCTGCCGCAGGTCCGCCGTCGCCTCCTTCGGGGTGTGCAGCCCGCCCTGGTAGATGACGCAGCCGAGCGGCGCGGCGTGGGTCGGCACGGCGAGGAGCCCGGGCACCCGGTCGCCGTCGACGGCGCGGTAGCTGATGCGTGACACCTCCAGAGTGCCCTCGCGAGCGCGGGGCGAGCGATCCGGATCGAGGCGCAGCCCGGGCTTGTAGCGCAGCAGCGGCGCCGGGGCTTCCTGCGGCGGGGGGGGGGGGG
>JBPPNC010000125.1:0-30948 GCA_051306365.1 Solirubrobacteraceae bacterium | reverse complement strand
CGATCAACCGCGCCCCCGCTCGGCCGGACGCGAGGCGACCCACCGCGCGACGGCTGATCCCGGGCTCAGCGGCCCGGGCAGATCTCGCCCGGATCGAGCGGGTCGATCCACACGTCGACTCGCGCGCCCGGCGTATAGCGCTTGGCGTGCCGCGGGCCGTACACGTGCTCGAACACGACGTGCCGCCGCTGCCCGTCCTCAGCGATCTCGAACGTGAGGACGATCACCGGCACGCCGGCGAGCGTCCGGTCCGTCTCGGCGCGAGCCACCACCATCGCCGGCACGCGGCGTCCGTCCTTCTGGATGCGCTCGAGCTCCTCCATCCGCATCTTCAGCTCGAGGGACTCGGCCTGGTGCTTGGCCTCGGGCGTCCACTTCCACTGGCCCTCCACCTCCGCCCGGCCGGACCGCTCCTGCTCGAGTGCCTCTTCGAGCCGCTGCTCGTCCCCGGCGCGCAGGCTGCCGGCGAACGGGTTGATGACACGGTCGACGACATGCTCGAAGGTCCCTGCGCGCTTGGCCTTCTCTCGCTGCACGCGCGCCTCGCGCGCCCAGGCGACCTCGTGCTCCTCGTACGCGCGGTCCCAGTCGACCCACAGTTCGTGCGGGTTCTCCGGGTTGACGACGCCGGGAACGCCGACGTCCTTCATCAGCCCGTACTGCGGCCGGATCCGCAATGAGTACCAGCGCTTCCCGCCGCCCGTGATGCCCTGCAGCAGCCAGGTCGGCGCGGTGCGCTGCTCGGAGAACTCGTACGGGGCGTGTCCGTCCAGCTCGACCCGCCAGGTGACGGTCAGCCCGGCGCTCGTCTCGATGACGCTCTCGCCGCCCTCGGGGTCGTTGTTGTGATGCTCGTAGGTCGAGTGCTTGACGGGGAACGCGCGCGCCGGGAGCCACCCCTTCGGGGCGCGACGGAGGAACTTCGGGCCGAGCTGGAATCCCACGGCGACCACCCTGCTGTGCGAGTGGCGATGTGTCAACGGCGGCCGATGACCATACGGGCGGCCCGATCGCGCTGTGGCCGGGTTACCAGCGAGCCGGACGGCTTACACTGCGGAGCGTGCGGGCCAGCCCGGTCATCCAGCGAAGCACGCTGATGCTCCTGATGGGCGCGTTCGCCGTCCACCAGCTGCGGTACCTCCTCTCGACCGGACAGTCGGCGAGCGGTGCGCTCAGCGATCACGGCCACCGCCTCGTCGCGCTGCACGCCGGGCAAGAGCTGCTGCAGGGCGCGCTCACCCATGGCCACACGTCTGGTCTCATCGGCTGGTTCGTGCCGGCGGCCGGGTTGCGATCCTGATCTCGATCGGGATCGGGGCGGTCATCGGCGGCTGCTGGAAGAGCACGCCTTCGGTCGCGGCTTGGCCGCCCGCGCCGCCTCCGACAGGGGTCTGATGCGCCGCCTTGGGTCAGTCGCGCCAGATTCGTTGTCCGCGCCCGCCCGCGTGGCCGCGAATCGCGACGAACACGAGCAGCACGAGTGTCTCGAGCACCCCGGAAGCGCACCCAGGGCGAGCGAGTGATCGAAGCGCGGCCCCACTGGCACGGCACGCATGCGCATGCCCACCCCCATACCGGACCTCATCGGCACGTCCTGCATCCTCGGCGTGCGACGGCGCGGGCCCACGACGCCCATTCACCGCTCCACAACCTGACGTACCGACGGCTGCTCACAGCGCAGCTCGTCGCACTCGTCGGGACTGGCGTGTCGACCATCGCTCTCGCGCTCCTGGCCTACAGTCTCGCGGGCGAGAACGCCGGCGCCGTGCTCGGCGCCGCGCTCGCGCTCAAGATGGTGGCGTACGTCGGCCTGTCGCCGGTCATCGCGGCGTTCGCGCACCGCGTCGACCGGCGGCGTCTCCTGATCGGTCTCGACCTGGCGCGGGCCGGAGTGCTCGTGACGCTGCCGTTCGTCACGGAGATCTGGCAGGTCTTCGTCCTGATCTTCGTCGTCAACGCGTGTGCCGCGGGCCACACGCCCGCGTTCCAGGCGACCATCCCCGAGGTCCTCCCCGACGAGCGGGAGTACACCCGTGCCCTGTCGTTCTCCCGGTTGGCGTACGACCTCAGCGAACTGCTGAGCCCTGCCGTCGCCGCCGCATTCCTGCTGCTCGTGGACTTCCACGGGCTGTTCGCCCTCAATGCCGTGTCCTTCGTGGTCGCCGCTGCCCTCATCGCATCCATCGCCCTCCCGAGCACGGACCGCGACGCGCCGGTCTCTGACCGGACCTGGACGCGGATCACCCTCGGCGTGCGCCGGTACCTGACGACTCCGCGGTTGCGCGCACTGCTCGCGCTGAACCTCGCGGTCGCGTGCGCCAGCGCGATGACGATCGTCAACACGGTCATCCTTGTCCGCGATGACCTCGGCCTCGGCGACAGCGCCGTCGCGGTTGCGCTCGGCGCCGCGGGCGCAGGCTCGGCGATCACCGCCCTGCTCCTGCCGCTCGCGCTCGAAAAGACGCCGGAGCGTACCGTGATGCTGACCGGTGGGGCGCTCCTGGCTGCCGGCCTGCCACTCATCGTGCTCGAACCGCCCTATGTGCTGCTGCTGGTGTTGTGGTTCGCGCTGGGCGTCGGCCTGTCACTCGTGCAGACGCCGTCAGGACTGCTGATCCAGCGCACCGCCGACGACGCATCCCGCCCCGCGCTCTTTGCCGCGCAGTTCTCGCTGTCGCACGCCTGCTGGCTGCTGACGTACCCGATCGCTGGCGCGGTCGGCGCAGCCGCAGGCATCGGGGCGGTCGCGATCGGACTGGGCGCCGTCGCTGCGGTGGCGACCGCCACCGCAGCGCTGTTGTGGAGAGGAGACGACCGATGAACCGACGTCCACGACCGGCCGAGATCGAGGAGTTCCTGTCAGCCGACCCCTCGCTCGATGCGTTGCGCGACGCCTACCCGGACGACTGGGCGGCCGTCCAGCGAGAGATCGGCACCAGGCTCGCCGAAGGGGGCGCCGGCGCCCTTCGCGCGTACGTCCAGTCGCTCGCGTCGCCGAACGCCGTGCAGGCCGGGAAGGGCCGCGTCAAGCGTCAGGAGGCGTCGGCGTCCGCACAGATCCGTCAGCACATCGCGGCCGAGACCGTGCGACGGATGTGCATCTCGACCGCGACCGGTGTCACCAGCGGCACGGTCCGGTTCAACCTCGTCAACGGCTGGATCGCCCAGCGGCTGCTCTTCCGCGGCGCGGGGCTTGAGCGCAAGCCGGTGTCCATGACGCGCTTCGGACTGACCTGGCCGCTGCTCACGCAGCGTCGCTTCCTCATGCCGCTCGTGCAGCCCCGCGGGATCTACTGCTTCTACTCCAAGCCGCTGGTGCGCGAACTTGCGCGCCTGATCGACGATCGCCCGTGCCTTGAGATCGCCGCAGGCGACGGCACGCTCTCGCGCTTCCTGCGCGCAAGGGGCGTCGACATCACCGCGATCGACGACCACAGTTGGAAGAACATCGCGACGGCCTCGGACGTGGTCGAGGAGGACGCTGCGACCGCGCTGCGACGTCGGCGCCCCCGCGTCGTGGTCTGCTCTTGGCCGCCCGCAGGCAACGCGTTCGAACGCCACGTGTTCACCACGGACAGCGTTGAGCAGTACATCGTCATCGGCAGCCGCCACGAATTCGCCGCGGGCAACTGGGTCGACTACCGCCGCCAGTCGGGCTTCACCGTTGAGGAGCAACCGCACCTCGGCCGCCTCGTCCTGCCCCCGGAACTGGAGTCCGCCGTGTACCTGTTCGACCGGAAGCAGCCAGCGTGACCACCTGCTCAGTTGGCCGCCTGGCGGGCCTTGACGTCGGCGACCCACTCGGCGGTGAAGGCCTCGATCGCATCGAGATCCAACCCGGGGCAGGACAGCTGCCGGTACGCGGTCTGCACCCGCACCGGCTCCTCCTGTCCACTGGCCGGAACGGCGATGACCGACGTCGCGCCGTCGACCCACTGCGCCAGCTCCTGGCGTTCGGCGGCCGGCAGCGTCTGCTCGTAGTGGACCACGGCATACCCGTCGGTGATGACGTGGATGACGTCCTCCTCAGCGACCACCCGCCCAGGCGGAACGAACCTCCCGCCGGGATGTCCGCCACCCGCGAACGTCGGCGGGTCCAAGCGCGACCGGACGCACGCGGCCGGCTCCTCCGCGGCGCTCTCCTGTGCGACCACGTCGCTGCGCGCCGCCGTCCTGTCGCCGCCCGGCAGTGCGAGAATCGCGGCCGCGAGGAACCCGAGGCCGATCAGCAGTCCGAACCCGGTGATGCGGACTCGCGGCCAGCTCGGCACGAACGTCACTGCGAGCCACAGGATCAGCGCGATCGCACCGATAGCGACGAGCTGGCCGATCTCAACGCCGACGGATCGGCGCCGCGCGCCAGGGTTTGTTCCATGCCGATCGGGACGAACTCGATGACCGACTTGTCCTGTGCTTCCAGGCCGATTCCGTGCGCCCACGCGCCGGCGGGTGCGACCAGTAACAGCACGACCGCGAGGACCATCGCGGCAGTGCGCTCGAACGCAGACATGTGTACTCCTTCGAACATGGATCAGCGCGCGCCCGCGAGCTGCGGCGCGCCGATCGGTCACGGCATCCGGGTGATGCCGGGGTGTGACGCGCTCAGGCCGAAGGAGGTCCGCGACCGGCGAGGTGCTGGATTCCTGGGCGGCGTTCTTCGACCGCTACCTGAAGGGCGTGGCCGGGACGGATGCGGCGCCCGCACGAACACGAAAGGCCCCGGGAACCGGGACCTTTCTGCATCCTACGAGGGGTGAGCGACGGGACTTGAACCCGCGACCGCCTGGACCACAAATCGGCTACGGCTTCTTCCGGTTTCCAAAGCGTCGCTTTGGCGCCTCGCTTTACCAGCATCCAGCGCCATAGGCCCGCCACGCTGGTGTTAGGTGAGTGTTAGTCACGTTGCGGCCCCGACCAGTCGTGACTTCACACCTCGGTAGACGGTCCGCGCCAGACCTTCTCCACGACAAGCAGCGCCGTGTAGGGGCGGTCGCTGGAAACCGTAGTCCCGATCGCGAGGACCCGCTGGGGACCGAACTCCGCCATCCGCTCCTCTACGAGCGCGTGGAGTGCCTCATTCGTCCTCGCAACGTCGGCGTCCGGCATCACCACTGCGCACACGAGCATCGGAATGGGCCCCTCTTCGAACCACAGCGTGCAGCGCTGCGGCCTGTCCCGCTCGACCGCGAGGGCCCGAAGGTTCTCTACCCCCTCCCACAGCTCACTTCGTGCCGCGCCGCTCATCTCGAGCATGCTGCACGCCGCCGGGACCCACGCGGGCGGACGCTCCTCGCAGATCACATCGAGGAACCGTCTTGTCGTGTCGTCGATGTTGATGGACGGCTTGGGCGCGGGAGTCTCGCGAAGGCCCTGCTCATACAGCACCCACGCATCGAGTTCGTCGGTGAACGACGCAAGGCGGATTGGCTCGCTGCCGGCATCCTCGAAGTAGAGCCCGGCCACGAGATAGTGCATCCAGAGATCCAGCTCGTCGGTCGCATCGACGCCGCCTCGCTCATTGAGCCGAGCGCGCCTGCGCAGAAAATGAACGAGCTGTCCTGGCCATTCGACTGTCTGGCAAATGAGATCGAGCTCATGAAGGGTCACCAGCCACGGTGCGTGCGTTCCAGCGGGCAGAATCCGACTGCCCTGCAGCTGCCAGAGCATCGGTGCCACAGACGAAAGATCGTCGAGGGTGACGGTGATCGCGTGGACCTCGCGGATCTCATCGCCGAGCTCGAGCGGCTTCCCATCCGTGTAGAGCGAAACGCCTGTTTCAAGAGCGCGTGTCGCGCGTCGTGACTGTTCAGCGGCCCTTGTGAGCGTCTCTCGAAGGTGCTTGAGCAAGGCTTCGCCGCCGCGGCGCGCCCCGGGCCTCAGCGTTGCGGCCTTCGCCTCGACGAGCAGTGCGACGTCCCCAATCCGAAGCAAGCCATCGATCTCGCCATCTTGGCTCTCGCCGGACTCAGCCGTGATCGCGTACGTGACGCCGCGGTGAACTTCGTCGGGAGCGAGCGCTTCAACCAGGATCTCGACAGCTCGCTCCTCGAGCCAACGCCCTCGATGTCGGAGGTAGCCCTGGTCCCCCTTCAGAGCTTCCTCGAAGACACCCCGGAGCGCCCAGAGGTCATTGCCCGGGACCGTGAGCAAGAAGCTGTCGCTTGAGACGGCGAGATACGGATGGTGGCGGACGAACTCAGCCGCAGGGAACCAGCCATCCACCGAGTGCGGAATCGGCGTTGCGAGCGCGGACAGGAACCCCGTGGCGGCGTCAACGGAGACCTGGCCCTGGCTTGCGAGATCATCGGCCGTCAGGAGCAGTTCATCGCCGATGTGGGTGTACGCCCAGAGTGCCGAGATATAGGTCGCCTGCTGCTCTGGCGGCGCGCTCTGCCACCCGTCCAACACCTGGGACGCCCAGACATGCGCCGGGTGCTCTGCGTCGAACGCCGCTATGGCGTCGCGGGTCGTCTCGGCGTGAGCGCGGATCCGCGCTGGGAACAATGCTGCGGCTGCCTCCGTGCACGCGATGGCATCGTCCGCCGTGAATCCGAGACGGTCGCGTAGCTTGCTCTCCAGGTGGGGCGGGCCGAAGAGACCTCGTAGCGCCGCGTGCTCCTGCCAGGCCCACCCTGGCCCCCGAACCATCACGTGCTGCATCGCAGCACGGCTCCTGGCCGCTCCCTCAGGCGTCTGGGGCCCGCCCGCGGCACGTGAACGGCGGAAGCTCACGAGGAGCGCGAGCTCCTGGGCCAAGGCGTGTAGCTGCTCGATCAGCCTGGCGTCGACGGGCGGTGTCGGCTGCTCGTCTCCGCGGCGGTCGGGGCGACGGGCCAACTCTGCTGCGACGCCCTCGACGACGTGGGCGAGTCCCTCGTGCTCGGTCTCCTGATACGTGTCGGGATCAAGCGGGAGTTCGTGGAGCATCAGCTGGGCCAGAAGGTGGACCGTGTCGTACGGCGCCAGGTGTTCGCGAATGGCCTCTTCTCGATCTCGAATGGCATCTTCGAGCGACGTGCCACTGTGCAGCTCTTCGAGAATCTTGCCGCCGAGAGCCAGCGTCTGCAGCATGTTCCGGGGCAGGGGTGGGGACGACGCGCCCGATGTCGTCTCCCCGGCCTGTTCCCGTCGCTTACGTGCTCGTCCCCGCTTGCCCATGTCACCTCGCGCTCGCGCAGCGAAGCATCCCGCGCCGCTCGGACCGTGCGGGTGAGTCTGACCCGCCCGCGCAGAGACTCGATCTCGTTGACACCGCACGGAGCGGGAAGCGTGTTACGCGGCGCCTGCTAGTAGCTGCTCTCCGATCCTCCGCCAGGATCACAAGAACGCGAAGGCCTCACGCACCAGCAGCCAGAGCCCCAGCGGCAGCAACGCGCAGAGAGCGGCGATCGATAGAGCGGCGATCACAACGCACCCCCACAAGACCTGGCGGACCATCCAGGGAGGTTCGCCGCCAGCAAACCCAATCAGTGCCCCGAGGACCCGGGTCAGCCAGCCGGCCGCACGTGTCAAGGCCGCTCGAAAAGTGACCCCCTAGCGCCGTTTGAAAACTGACCCCCCCTTTGGGTGTCGCTGGGTCTGCGGAGGTGAAGGCCCGGAGGGCCGAGCCGGAGCAGATCCAGCGAGCGGCCCCGCCGGCGGGGTGGGTCAGTCGGTGGCGGCGGGTGGTCGTGCGAGGTCGCGGTCTTTGAGGCGGTAGCTGTCGCCTTTCAGCGCGAGGATCTCGGCGTGGTGAACGAGTCGGTCGATCATCGCCGCGGCGGTGACGTCGTCGCCGAAGATGTCGCCCCAGGCGCTGAAGGGCTTGTTGCTGGTGACGATCAGCGAGGCGCGTTCGTAGCGGCGCGAGACGAGCATGAACATCAGGTTCGCCGCCTGGGGGTCGAACGGGATGTAGCCGACCTCGTCGACGATCAGCAAGGGGATGCGGGTGAGGCGGTCGAGCTCGTTGTCGAGGCGTCCTTGGCGCTGCGAGTCGGCGAGGTGCGCGACCCATTCGGTCGCGGTCTTGAAGACGACGCGGTTCCCGGCGAGGCAGGCGCGGATCCCCAGCGCGATCGACAAATGGGTCTTGCCGGTGCCGGGCGGGCCGAGCAAGACGATGTTCTCCTTGCCGGCGAGGAAGTCGAGCTGGCCGAGGTGCAGCACCGTCTCGCGCTTCAGGCTGGCTTGGAAGGCGAAGTCGAACTCCTCCAGCGTTTTGCGCGCCGGGAACCGGGCGGACTTGATCCGGGCTTGGCCGCCATGGCTGTCGCGGCTGTCGGTCTCGGTCTTCAGCAGCGCGGCGGCGAACTGCTCGTAGCTCCATTCCTCGTCGCGGGCGCGGTCGGCGAGCTTCGGCAATGCCCGCGCGGCGGCGGGGGCTTTGAGCGCGCGGAACAGATGCGCCAGCTCAGACGACGGGCCGCTCATGCGATCAGCGCGTCGTAGCGAGCGAGCGGTCGAACCTCGACCGGCGCTTCCGCGGAAGCGTTGCGGCCCGCCTTGATCGCGCGGGCGTGCTCCAGGGCGGTGATCGTGCGGTGCCGGGCGAACACCCGCTGGTGCTCGCAGGCGATCTCGCCGGTGTCCCAAACGACCGCGGTGATTGCTTGCTGGTCGGCGCGGACCTCGACGCGTCGGCCGACGAACGCCGGATCGAGGCTGTAGTCGTTGGTGTCGAGGCGCAGGTGCGGATCGGGCGGAACGCGCATCGTCCACCGTCTCGTCGGGTTGGGCATCACCGCCGGCAACGCGGCCATCACTGCGTGTTCTTCGGCGAGCCGGTCGGCCGGCCTGGCACGGATCGTGCGGTGCGTCCGCGCGTTGGCCTTCGCGAACCAGCCGTCGAGTTGGTCTTGGAAGTCCAGCTCGTTGGCGAACTTGCGGCCCGGCTCGAAGTTCGTCTCCGCGTAGCCCTGCAGCCGCTCAACGGCGCCCTTGGCCTGCGGATCGGCGCCCTCGCAGAAATGCCAGCCGACGCGGAGTTGGCCGCAGAACGCCGCGAACGCGTCGGTCGGCCTGCCGTCGCGGGCGTGGATGCCGGCTTGGCGGTCCCAGACCAGCGTCTGCGGCAGCGCGCCGAGCCGGGTCAGGCAGCCCGCGATCCCGGCGAGCAGGTCCTCGGTCTGCTTGCTGAACACCAGGACTCCAGCGCCGGCTCGGCTGTAGCCCAGGCACGCGACGACGACCCAGCCCTGCCGGGTCTGGCCATGCCCGACCGGGATCTCGTCGCGGGGCTCCCAGACGTCGAACTGGCAGATCTCCCCGGGCCGATAGACCGTCCGCTGAAACGTCCTGGCAGGCGGCGCGAAGAGCGGCCGGACCTCGCGCAGGTAGTCATCGACGACCGTCTTGCCCGCGGTGCAGCCCAGCGGCTCCAGCAGCTCGCGGACCCGAACCCCTGGCATCGCCGGGTCGTCCTTCAACAGCTTGTGGATGTCCGCCTTGAACGGCTCGAGGACGCCCGGCTTCGCCGGCCGCCGGTAACCCGGCGGCCCCTCAGCCCGCAACGCCCTGCGGATCGTGTTCCGCGACAACCCCGTCTCGCGCGCAAGGCGCTTGATCGACTTGCCCCCGACGAAATGCTCGCGCCGCAGCTCAGCCCACTGGCGTGGACCCCGTGACCTCGTTGTCACCTAGCTCGTTCTGAATTTGTCGGGCGGGGGATGCCGCGAAGCGGCCCTCGGACCGTCCGGCTCAGAGTCGAGCATCGGCCGCTCTATCCATCAGGAGCATGGAATGAGCGAGACGAGGAAGTACCGGAAGTTCACCGCGCAGCAGAAGACCGAGATCGTGCTCGCGTCCCTTCGTGGGCAGAAGACGATCGCGCAGCTCTGCCGCGAGCACGACATCTCCGAGACGCTGCTGCGGCGTTGGCGTGAGCAGTTTCTGGCCGCCGGGGCGCAGCGGCTCTCGACGAAGTCCGAGCGCACCGAGATCGACGACCTCCGCGCGCAGGTCTCCAAGCTCGAGCGCGCGCTGGGCCGCAAGACGATGGAGGTCGAGGTCGCGGGGGAACTCTTGCGGGGATGGGAGTGAGCATGCGCGTCGCCCGTTCCCGCGAGCTTGTCGCGCAAGGCCGACCCGCCGCGCTGGTTGCGCGCGTCGCGGGGATCAGCCGCCAATCCATCTACCGGCGGCCGGAACGGCCGCCGAAGGGCCAGCGCCGCCCGCTCGACGATGTTGATCGCGAGGTCCTCGACGTCGCCCAGTCCAATCCGACGGACGGGACGAGGATGGTCGCCGCCCTTGCCGCCGGAAACCTTGGCGCGCCGGTGAATCGCAAGCGCGCGCAGCGCTTGATGCGCGAACACCGGCTGCTGCAGCCCAAGCGAAGCGAGGGACGCCGCAAGCGGCCGGGCTACTTCGAGGTCACCCGTCCTGACGAGCTGTGGCACATGGATATGACCAGTGTCTGGGTCGCCGAGCACGGATGGTGTTATCTCGACTCGATCATCTACTGCTGCACCCGCGAGATCACCGCATGGAGTCTCGATGTTCGCTGCCGCGCCGACGAAGCAATAGCCGTCATCGACCAGGCCGTCGCCGATCGGAACATTCAGCCGGCGACGCTGACCCTCGGCACGGACAACGGCACCGCGTTCACCAGCCGCAGGTTCCGGGCCCGTCTTGGCGAGCACGGAGTCACGCATCGTCGCGGCGGCTACCGCGACCCCGAGAGCCAGGCGTTCATCGAGTCCTGGTTCGGCAAGCTCAAACAGCGCTGCGTCTGGCGCGAAGAGTTCGAGACGATCGACGAGGCCCGCGAGAAGATCGGCGCCTACATCGAGACCTACCACCACCGGCCGCACAGCGGCCTGAACTACAAGACGCCGGCGCAGGTCGCCGGCACCTGGAAAGATCACGAGACCCAAGTAATCCCAGCGGCCTGAGTGTCAACAACGATGGGGTCCACGCCACCACTGCTCCACGTCAACCACCCTCTGCGCCGCCCCCTCATCGCTCAACAACGACGAGGCTCAGCACCACCCCGGACGACTCCGCCGACCCATCCGAGGGGGTCAGTTTTCGAACGGCGGAGGGGGGTCAGTTTTCACGCGGCGCCGACAGCACGCTCGTTGGGCCCACGAAGTTGGCTCATGAGAGGCAACCTCGGATTCGCGACGGCCTTCCATGAATCGTCGCGGCGCGAAGGCAAATGCGATGCTGTCGATGCCATGGCCGGTGATGATGGCCTCCAACCGACGACCGGACCGAGAATCGATGATTCCGGTCCGGACCTCCTGCTTGAGACCGGACTGGTCGGCGGCAGCGACGGGCGCGCCGTGCTTCGCCCGACTAGCCCCTACTACGGGCTCGCGGTGATCGCATGGCGAGACCAGGACCACTGGGCCGTCCCCGATCGCATCGCGTTCTTCAGGGACCTTGAGCGACTGTGGCCGGAACGAGAAGGACGGCTCGGGCATTCCTCCAAGACCATGTCACCGCAGGGCCGCGAGCTCGCCGAGCTACGTGCTCGAGCGGCGGCCAAGTCGCTCGCCAATGGGAAGTCTCGAAGCGAGATCGCCGACACATGGGGCGTCAAAGTCGACAGCCTGCGACGCAGCGGTGTGTGGTCGCGCGCAGACGAGATTCTTCGAGACAGCGGCCCGAAGCCGCTCAAACCTGCCCCGCCCAACGACAGGGGCCTCGTCGCAACGGTGCACGACGGCGTCCTCTCCGGGCCAGGCGAGCACGCCGTCGAGTTCGCCTACCTGGCCGTCGGCGAGACGAGCAGCGACCGGCCGACGACGTTCTACGACGTCCGAACGCTCCTCCCGCGCGTCTACTCCTTCGGCGAAGACCCACCGTCGCCGAACGGCCTTCGCATACTTCCATCGCCGCGCCGACGGGTCGTTCTCCCAGCCCGTCCCAGTTAGTGCTTCCGTTCAGGCAGTACTGCCGGTTCAAGCTCCCGGCGTGCGAGCGGCTGCGTAGGCAGGTGCGCCAGGCGTCACCGTCGCCTTGTCGAGACGCCGATGCACCATTGAGATCGTCGCCAGCATGTCCAAGGCGTCTTCCTCGCTGAGGGAGAACTCCACCTTCGCCTCGTGTGCCATCGGGTTGCGGAAGGCCGCGACTACGCCCCGTGCGAAGTGTGCATAGCCACTGTGGGCGCTCCGTTCGGACGTGGTCTGCAAGCTGTTGAATGCCAACGGCGGCATGTTGTTCGTCAGTGCGAACGCTTCGTCGACGAGCTTCGCCCCATCGCTTTCCAAGCCAGTCAGCGCTCGAATCTTGGCGGAGACGCTCTTCGAGGCTTCGAGCACCGCATGGAAGTAGTTGCCCTGGACAAGCTCGGCGCGACAGAAGCGGAGGACATCGGGGTGCACGTGACGTGCGGCGAGCGTCGCACGCAGCGTGTCAGCACGTGATCTCGCGTCGTCGGCTGTACGCGAGACTGCGCGTGGAACGAGCCGTCCGTCGGTCAAGAGCTCGAGCCCACTGAGGAGAAGGACCTCGTTCACCGATGTGCGCAGGCCGGTGAGATCTCCTGCGGCCAGCTCATTGGCGGGATCAAGGGCTTGCTTTACGAATCGAAGGACTGAACCTCCGTGGCCATCGCGACGCTGCGCGAGTTCGAATGACTCACGGAGCATTCGCCACTTGGTGCTCTCCGTGCCAACCGGGAGACGCAGCTCTTCCAGGTCCCGACGGAGTTCGCTACCCGTCGGCCCGTCGAGAAGGTTGGCCAACCGACGGATCTGCGCTGAGGTCAGTGTCGGCGTAGTGGGCACGCGCAGAGAATGCCGCATAGTGGAGACGCCTTGCACCCAGCATTCCCGGCCGCTCGGAGTACCGCAGTCGGATTGCCGACGGCTTGAGATACGAGGAATGAGCGGGCAGGCGGCGCGCGCCCGGACGCACAGGCCGACCCCGCCCCACAGTGGCACACCCTGCGGGCGCGCTGTCTTCGCGGGGATCGGCCCGCCGCCCGGGCGGGCCACGACACCGAGAGGTGCGACATGCCCAACGCCACCACCACGACGGACGCCACGGCCCGCGACGTCGCCGGCGTCACCCCGACGATCGCGCTCGACGCGATCGACCTCGTCGAGAACGTCCGCGAGCGCGACGAAGCCAAGGAGGATGCGCTCAGCAAGTCGATCGCGCTCGTCGGGCTGCTCGAGCCGCTGACAGTTCGCGCGGCGGACGAGCCGGGTCGCTGGGTGCTCGTCGCGGGCTACACCCGGTACCACGCCTGCGTGCTCGCCGGGATCGAGCACGTCCCCTACACGATCCGCGATCAGGCGACCGAGCACGTCGATCGCGCGGTGGAGAACATCGCGCGGACGCAGCTGAACGCCTACGAGGAGGCCCGCGCGCTCGCCGCGGCTCTCGACTCGGGGCTGACGGAGGAGGGCGCCGCGATCGCGCTGTGCTGGCCCAAGGCCCGGGTCACTGCCCGCCTGCGGCTGCTGCAGCTGCCCGAGGCCGCGCAGCGGATGGTTGGCGACGGCACGATCGCGCTCAGCGCGATCGACGACCTTCTCGCCGTTAGCGCCGTGTCCCCCACCCTGCTCGACGCCGTGGTGTTCCACATCGGCGAGAACCCCCGCGACGGACGGCAGATCACCGGCAACCTCGGCTGGCTCATCGGACAGGTCGTGCGCCGCGGCGACGTCGGCGACCTCTTCGTCGCCTACCTCAACAGCATCGACGGCCAGCACATCGAGCGGCTACGGCTCGGAAAGGAGACGACCGAGCTCTACGCCCGCGCCGAGACGCTGCACAAGCAGCTCGAGCACTACGCCTACGGCCCGCCGACCATCCGCTTCACCATCGAGGACATCGACCAGGCCCGCGCCGCCGGCGTGTTGATCGAGCCCTCCGAGGGCGCGGCGATCATCTGCGACCGCAGCCTGTACCGCGAGCTCGTCAAGCAGGCCATCAAGCGCACGACCGCCGGCCTCGAGGACCGAGCCAAGCAGCGCGCCGCCGACAAGACCCACGCGCGCGCGGTCGCCAAGGACGACCCGCTCGCCGGTGCGCGGCGCGAGCGCGGCGGCGCGCTGCGTGACGCCACCGTGCAGGGGCACGGCGCGAACCTCGACCTCGGGGCGGCGCTGATCAACGGCCTGGCCACCGTCGACCCCACCGATATGAACGTCGCGCGGTTCTTCGTGTACGCCCTGCTGGGCCCCGAGCCCATCAGCGGGTATGGCAACCGCGGCGAGCGCGTCCAGCAGCTCGCCGCGATCGGCGTCCGGCTCGTCATCGACGAGTTCCGCACAGACGCGACGAAGATCCGCAAGGACGGCACCCGCGGCGCGCTGAAGGTCGACTACGGCGACCACCGCAACCCCGACCGGGCGATCGCGTGGCTGTGGAAGTGGATCGACGGCGCGAAGACCGCCGACGAACTCTACGGCCGCGCACTCGTCGTGATCGCCGCCGAGCAGCACGCCACCCGACTCGTCGTCCCCGGCAACCAGCGGCACCCCGCGATGCGGTGGAGCTCGCGCAAGGACCGTGCGCAGAAGGCGCTGAAGGGCCTGGCAGGCCCCCACCTGCCCAAGAGCCTCGCCGCGGTTGAGCGCGCCGTCGCCAAAGCGCACCGCGACTACGACCAGGCCGAGGCGGAGATCCGCACCGCCGCCACGGCAGCGATGGCCACCCAGGACGAGGAGCACGTCGCCCAGGTCGACGTCGCCGAACTCGACAACGAGGAGTAGCCAGGGCAGCCGCCGGCCCGCCCGGGCTGGCGGCCGTCCCCGCCCAACGTTGGCACACCCTTCGGGCGCGCCGGGGTCGGCGGGGAACGGCTCGCCAACCGGGCGAGCCCCAGCACGAGGGAAAGTGTGCGATGAGCCGCCGAGCCAACCGCCGCAAGCCGCTGACCGACGCGCAGCGCGAGCAGCGCCGAGACGAGGACCGCCAGCGCATGCAGGCCGCGGCCGCCGCGCTACTGACCAGCGACGGCTGGCAACGCTGGATCCGCGTGCGGTCGCAGAACGGGCTGGCACGCTACAGCGCGAACAACCTCATGCTGATCGCGTGGCAGTGCGAAGAGCGCGGCCTCGACCCCACCTACGTCGCCGCGTTCCGCAAGTGGAACGAGCTCGGCCGCGTGGTACGCCGCGGCGAACGCGCTCTGAGCATCCTCGCACCGATGCCGCTGCGCAACCGCGACACCGACGAGAACAAGGACCCCGGAGGCCCCGACGGCGACGGACGCGATCAGGACAAGCCGCGGATCCTGTTCCGCCGCGCCTCGGTGTTCGACGTCAGCCAGACCGACCCGATCCCGGGCACCGACCCCGCGCCGCTGCAGCCGCCTGCGCAGCCGATCTGCGGGAGCAGCCACGAGCACCTCATCGCCCCGCTCCGAGAGCACGCGAGCACGCTCGGGTACCGCGTCGAGTTCAACGAGATCCCCGCCGGCGGCCCAAGCGGTTGGTGCGACCACACCGACCGGGTGGTCGTCGTCGCCGCGCAGCTGCCCGCCAACGCGCAGGTCCGCGTACTCGTCCACGAGCTCGCCCACGCCCACGGCATCAGCAAGAAGGAGTACACCCGTGCGCAGGCCGAGGTCCTCGTCGAGTGCGTGACGCACATCGTGCTCAGCACCGCGGGCCTCGACACCGGCGGCGAGAGCGTCCCCTACGTCGCCGGGTGGGGCGAAAAGGGCGCCTTGGAAGCGATCAGCACCTACGCGCGCGTCATCGACGAGACCGCCCGCGAGCTCGAGCACGCGATCGCCGGCACCAAGCAGGCCAACGAGCCGCAGGGCGAGCTCGTCACAGCCGTATGACCAGCGGCGGCGCACACCAGGGCGCAGGCCACGTGCCTGACGCCGCGGCAGCGGCGCAGCGACGTCGGACGGGCCGCCGGGACCGGGTCGCGCTCGATGGTGCCACGCCCTTCGGCGCGGCGGTTCGCGCTTGGCCGGCCCCGGACGGGCCGCCTTCTCAGTTCATGTCTTCGACCTTGGAGGTCTGACCGATGACGTTCCACACCGACGCTCTCGAAACCACGCCGTTGCGCCGCTCCGCGCACGACCGAGCGCCGCTCGCGCTGCTGGTCACCGCCGACGTGGCCCTTCGCAACTTCCTCGCCGACAACCTCCGCGTCGACGGATACGCGGTCGTCGCGGCCGGCACCGTTGCCGACGCGCTGTCACAGGCCGAGGAGCACTTCCCCGACGTGATCGTCGCCGACGTCAAGCTGTCGCTTCCCGGCGGGTTCGACCTGCTCGAGGCCATCCGCTCGGCCGACTCGCCCATCGCCCGCGTAGACCGGCTCACCCCATGCGCGCTGCTCAGCGACGTCTGCGACGAGCTGACGCGCATACGAGCGCTCGAGCGCGGGGCTGACGTGATCCTCGGCCAGCCGTTCAGCTACCCGGAACTGCGCGCGCAACTCGCGGGCCTGCTGCGGCGCGCCGCCGTTCGCAACGCACGGACCCTCGACCGCTGCGGGCCACTCATCGTCGATGCCCAGGGCGGACGCGTGCAGCTTCACGGACGGCCGGTCGAGCTGTCGCGCAAGGAGTTCGCGCTGCTGACAACGCTGATCAGCGACCCGACACGGGTGTTCACCAAGCACGAGCTGCTGCGCACCCTGTGGGGTATCGAGCACGGCGGTCAGACCCGCACGCTCGACAGCCACGCCTGCCGCCTGCGCCAGAAACTGGCCGTCGACGACGACCGCTTCGTGATCTGCGTCTGGGGCGTCGGGTACCGCCTCGTCGATGCGATCGGGGCGACCGCCGAGGAGCTCCCCGCCTGACGGCGACCCCATACGGGCGTCACGGCGGCCGGTCGCTATCCCGGATCCTCTCCAGGAAGCGTCACGGCCGCCCCGCACCCCGAAATCCCTGCGCCAGCCGCCCGTTCGCCGCCTCAGCCACGCTTGACCACACAGCCACAACGTGAAGTTGGGATGTGTGGTCAACCATGGTTCGGGGTTGGGCATGGCAGGGAGATCAGGGATGGGGTGCGGGGCGGATTAGGGGTGACTGGAGGTGATCCAGGAGTCAGGGATCAGGAATGAATGAGGAAGAGGGATGGAACGGAAACGGCAACTGATGAAGTGACGCGGAGAGATGGCCGGGGGTTGGCGCGATGTGTTCGGGCTGCGCCCCAGGCGGGCATTGCGGCCCGCGATGGTGCGTCGTGGCGGTGGTGTGCGCGGGGTCGCCGTGGGCGGCAACCAGGCTGTGTGGCGCGTGCGAACAGCGACCGGCAGGGCGGTGCGCGGCGGCGAGCGGGCGATCGGATCGCGGTCGCGTCGCGAGGGCGTGGCGCGGCACGAGTCGGGCAGTCGCGCGAGCGGCGTTCGGCCGAGCAGAGCGCCGTAGACCTGGAATGGCTTAGCTGGATCGCGCGCCACAAGTTCGTCACGCGCCGGATGGCGATGTTGCGCTTCGGCGCCGGTCGCCAAGCCGTCCACGATCGGCTGCGCCGCCTGACGTCTGAGGACTGGGTCGGTGAGACAGCCTTGCCCGGCCGTGCCGGGGAGCTCATCTACTGGGCGAAGCCGCGTTGCGCGCCGGTGCTGGGCTTCCGGCCGGGTGGTCTGTCGCGTCTCCCGCATGACGACCGGCACGAGCTGCACGTCATACGGCGCACGATCGAGCTCGAACAGCGGTTCCCGAACCACCGGTTCCTGACCGAGCGCGACTGCCGTCGTGAGGAGAGCGCAGGGCACGGGCCGTTCAGCGTGTCGTCTGGGACCAGCCGGACGCACCGCTGGCCCGACGTGGTGCAGATCACGCCCGATGGACAGATGCGGGCGTTCGAGTTCGAGCTGACCCAGAAGTCCAAGAGTCGCTACGACCAGATCCTGCACGGATACGCGCTCTCGCAGTACGCCGAGGTGCTGTACGAGACGCCGTCTGAAGCCGCAGCACGGATGATCGACGACGTGTTCGGCCAGCACCGGCGAGCCGCGCTGCTCCGGGCCGGTGACCTGCACCGTGACCGCGCCGACGCGCAGCTGTGCCGGCTGCGGCTCGTGCGGCTCGTCAGCGACACGTAGCGCCACGCGGGGCTCGTCGACCAAGCCGGGACGCGGCCTGGGAGCACAGCGGCGGCGGGAGTGCGGCGTCGTGGCCCATGTGGTCCCGCCTGACGGACGTTGCTCGGACTGGCCCCTTCGGATCTTGGACGGGTCGGCCGACCTTTCAACCCACTCCACTCCCCTGCGGGTCGCTTCGGGGTTCCCGCCGCTTCGCGCCGTGAAAGGCGCCCTGTTCCCCGTCCCTGGACCTCGGTGTCAGCCGAACTACGACCCCCAGGAGGGACACCGACATGGCGACGCAGACCATCACCCCCAACAGCAGCCCCACTCCCCGCCAGCTCGCGTACCTGCGCAGCCTCGCGGAGAAGGCTGGCAAGACCTACCGCGTCCCGAAGGACAGCGCGCAGGCCAACCGAGCGATCAAGGCGTGCCTGAAGGCGCTCAACGCGCAGAGCACCGACATCGACGAGAACGCGCCGGAGGACGCCGGGACGGAGGCCCCCGCGCCGGGGCCGACCGCCAAGCAGATGCGCGCCCTGCGCGACCTGGCAAGCCGCCTTGGCGAGACGTTCTCGATGCCCGCCACGAGCCGAGAGGCGTCGCAGGAGATCAAGCGAATGATCGCCCGCGACCGGGCGCTGACGCCGCAGGACCGTGACGAGATGCGAGCCGGCGACCGATTCTGGAACGACAGCTGGAGCGAAGAGCGCGACGACCTATACGCGGTCGGCGTCCGCTTCGAGGACGACGAGATCGTCGGCTACGGCGCCGACGCCCGGTTCGCGTAGATGGCGAACCGGGGACGAGTGGGTGTGCCCGCCGGGCACACCCACTCATCCCTGCAGTGCGGTCGTGAAAAGCGCACGCACCGTCCTTCGAACACGCGCAAGCGGAGCCAGATCGGCTTGCAACGGCATCTTCGCCGAGGCGTTCACGATTGCGTTCGCGGGTGCTTGCGGGATTGGCTTCGGGAGCGAAAGCGCCGCCAGTTTCGCCCGTGCGCTCGCGACTGCTTTGACCCGCGCTGTCGCTCAGGCATTCGCGGGCGCAGTCGTGAGCGCTTTCGTCTCGGCGTTCGCCGCCGCGTGCGCAGCCGGCACGGGTGCGGCCACCACGCCTCATGACCGATCTCCTGACCTCCCGCACACCCCCCGACACGCTCGTGCTCGACACCGCGATGGCCTGGCTTGCCGCATTCACCCCTTTGCTGCTGGGCGGGGGCCTGGCGTTCGTGGCGCGGCACGCCGGACTGCGCTGGCACTGGCCGATGCTCGCGCTGGCAGCGCTCGCGCCGGTCGGTGCGCTGCTGCGCGACCAGATGTCCCCCGCAGCGCTCGCCGCGGCGCTGCGCGACGGCTCGCACGCGGAGCTTGCGCTGCGCGCGGCCTTGCCGGCCGCGCTGCTCTGCGCGGCGGGGGCCGCCGGGACGATGCTGTGGAAGGAACGGCGAGAACGCGACCTCGGCGGCGACGCGCAGCGCCGCCTCGACGCGCGCGTCTCGCCACTGGACTGGCTGCGCCAGCGTCGAGAGCGGCGACTGTCCGCCCAGGCGTTCGTCGCCGGCCGCGGCTACCAGCTCGGTTGCGACGAGCGAGGCGATCGGGTCTTCCTGCAAGCCCCGCGCACGCACATGACGATCGTCGGCGGCTCCGGATCGGGAAAGACGAACACGGCCGAAGTGCTGCTCGAAGCCCACGTCGCCGCCGGAGGTGGATGCGTCATCCTCGACGGCAAAGGCGGCCGCGACCTCCCGCACACACTCCTGCGACTCAGCGCCGAGTACCACCGCCCGGTCCTGCTGTGGAGTCTCGCCCCCTACGGCCACGAGTCTCTGGACACGCTCCGCGCGCCGTGGAACCCGCTCGGCGTCGGCAACCCCACCGAGCTGAAGGACCGGATCGCCGACAGCGAAGAGCAGACCGAGCCGTACTACGCGGCGATCGCCGAACGCGGGCTGCTCACCGCGTTCCGGGCGATCGACCTTTCGAGCACGTGCCCGCAGCTCGCCGACGTCGCCGACCTGCTCACGCAGCCTGACGACCTCAAGGCGCTGCTCAAGCACATCGACCCGAGTCTGTTCGAGAAGGACATCGCCTGGCTCGGATCACTGACCGACGGTGAGCGGTCCGGCCTGCGCGGCCTCGGACTGCGCCTGCACACGATGGCGACCGCGCACGGCGCGGAAACCCTCTCGGCGTCGCCGCCTGAGCGGCAGATCGATCTGTACCGGGCGCTGCGCGAGAACTGGCTGGTCTGCTTCACGCTGCCGGAAGGCACCTACCCCATGACAATCCCGAAGGTCGCGCAGTACGCGCTCAGCACGATCAACTCCGCCTGCACCCGGATCGAGGGCGAGGGCGGGAAGGTCAACTCACTCCTGTTCATGGACGAGCTGTCCGCGTTCAAAGGCGACCAGCTCGCCTCCACGTTCGAGCGCGGCCGCTCCGCCGGAGTCCACGTCCTCGTCGCCACGCAGTCGCTGTCGAACTTCGAGACCGCCGGCGGCACCAAGCTGCTCGACGCCGCGATCGACAACTCCGAGACCCTAATCGTCCACCGCCAGCTGGTCCCCGAAAGCGCGGAGAAGCTCGCCGGGGTCGGCGGCACCAGGGAGGCGTGGTTCACCACGCGCCGTCTCGCGCGGCTGAACTGGATTCCGGGTGGCCGCGGGCTCGGCGTCGACGAGGACGGCACCGGCACGCGGCGCCGCGTCGAGGAGTTCGTCGTCCACCCGAACCGCATCAAGGCGCTGCCGACCGGACAAGCCGTGGTGATCACCACGCGCCCCGAGAAGGCCGTGCGAGTCGTCGATGTGCGGCCCGGCATCACCGCCCGCCAGCCCGGACCCACGTCGGCGCCCGCCGCCGCGCTGGCGTGAGGCCGCCCATGTACACAATCGTGTTCGCAAACCAGAAGGGCGGCGTGGCGAAGACCACGTCCGCCGCGAATCTCGGTGCCGCACTGGCGATGCGCGGCCGCCGCGTCCTGCTCGTAGACCTCGACCCGCAGGCGAACCTGTCCGAGGCATTCGGTGTCGACGACGTGCAGTGCGCCGACGCGCTGGGCCGCGCGTTCGTCGACGACATGCTCTGGCCCGGAGGCGACGTCGAGCCACGCAGGGCGCTGTGGACCGATCGGCCCGTCGGCGTCATGGAGGAAGGTTGCGAGAAAACCGAGCCGCTGCCCGCGGGCGTGCACCTCATGCCGTGCACCGACGCGCTCGCCGACGCGGCGACGGCCCTGGTGGCCGAGCGCGGCGCGGAGACGCGGCTCGCCGATGCGCTTGCCAGCTTCGACGGCGAGTACGACGCCTGCATCGTCGACACACCGCCCGGAATCGGCACGCTGATGACCCTCGCGCTGCTCGCCGCCAACGGCGTCATCGTCCCCGCCCGGCCCGCCGACGCGGACATCGGCGGCGCGATCAAGATGGCCCAGCTGATCGACGACGCGGCCGAACAGGCCAACCCCGGTATTCAGCTACTCGGGGTACTCGTAACCCAGACAGACGGCCGCTGGCAGGTCGCGCGAGAAACCATCGACGCACTCGACGCCGTCGGCGTACGCCGCCTGGCGATCACGATCCCCGCGCAGGTACGGGTCGCCAAGTCACCGCGCTACCGCTCGCCGATCGTGGTGCGCGAGCCATTCGGCCGAGTCGGGTCGGCGTACGCCGACCTCGCACACACGATCGACGTACACGTCCTGCCCCCGCGGACCGCTGGCTGATGCCCGACCCGGGAATGGTCAGCATCGGGGCCGCGCGACGAGCACGCGCGCGACCCCGTCCCCAAGCCCCCGGCCCTGCCGCGCCCACTCAGCCAGTCACACCGGCCGGGCAGCCGCCGCCCACGACCAGCAGCGCTGCCGAGCCGCCGCAGCGTAAGACGCCGCGCGCCAAGCCCGCATCGACCGGGCCCGCGGCGCCCTACTTCGGCCAGCGACCGGTCGTCACGAGCACGCGGCTGTACCCCGAGCTGCGCGACCGCTACAACCGCCTCGCCGGTGAGCTGACCGCCGCAGGACTCGAAGGCGTATCGGCCCGCGAACTGCTCAACGCCACGCTCCACGAAGGGCCGCGCGACACCGACGAAGCACGCGCCCTGCTCGCACGCTGGCGGTCGGCCAGGGCCCGGCTCTGACCGCGCAGCCCGGGGCGCAACCCACCGCGCGCGAGCGTTTGACACGATTTCAGTATGGCGACGCGCCGGTTTCCCGTTGGACGTCGTCCTCGCCATCTCGCCCCATCCACCACCTCGCGGTCCGATCTGAACGACGAACTGCGCAAGGTCGCACTTTGCGGCCACCACGCATTGTTATGACTCCCGCCGCACGCACCTCCTCCCTGTCGGAGACGCCGGCCGTCGAACGTCTCGCGGCCCACATCGACGCCGCCGTCGTGCGCCCCGTCTACGCCCAAGTCCGGCGCCTGGCCGACTACACCGCCGTCCAAGACGCCGCCCAGGAGGCGCTGCTCGTCGCGCTCAAGAACATCGCAGCAGGCGATGCGCCCGCCGGATTCGACGACCAGCGCCTGCGCGCGTGGGTCGCCGGAACCACCCGGCAGATGGTCCTCTACACCCACCGGCGCGAGAACTTCCGCGGGCGCGACAAGGACCAGCCGGTCCTGCGCGTCGACCTTCCCGACGAATCCGGCTCCGATGACGAGGGCATCCGGATCTCGCGCCGCAAAGACGAGACCGACCGCGAAGCGTTCACAGCCGAAGCCGAGATCGACACCCGCGCGGACCGGCAGGCCGCCAGCCATCAGGCCGCACAGCTGAGCGCAGAGCTCAACGCCCTCCCCGCCGACGAGCGCCGCCTGCTGCTCCTGCGCTACGCCGACCAGCTCGACACCGAATCCGCCGCGCGCGTCATGGGCATCAAGCACGACCGCGCCAGACGGCTGCACACCGCAGCGATCAAGCACCTCTCAGCCGCGCTCGGCGCGCGGATCGAAGGGCCCGCGTGCGAGACGGCGCGCATGACCATCGACATCGGCGTCGCCGGCCACAGCGCCGGTCGCGAGCAGACCACCGCTCGTGACGCGCACATGGAGAGCTGCCTGGCGTGCCAGACCTACTACGCCAAGGCCCGCGGCGCGCTCGCCCTCATGCCCGCACCGGCGCTCGGATGGGTCGATCGCGGATACGCCAACGTCGCGTCCTGGGCCTCCCGCATCGGATCGGTCCTGCCATCGATCGGCGGCGCCTCACCCGAAGCGATCGCCGCCGGCGGAACCGGCGCGACCGCCGCCGGAACGAGCTTCGGCGCGATCGCGACCGCCATCGGCACCAAGACCGTCGTCGCCTGCGCCACCGTCGCCGTGGCGAGCGGCGGGATCTGCGCCGGCGTGGTCGTCCGCGACCACAAGCGCGACGGCGACCGTCCCGCCAAGAAGCAGGCCTCAACGTCGGGCGCCTCGAGCCCGCGTGTCAGAGGCTCCGCCGCCTCAACGCTGACCCCCGCCTCCGCGGTCCAGATCATCCGAAAGAACACCACCGCATCGACGACGTCATCGACCTCGTCGAACACCAGCAACGGCAGTCGCGCCAGCAGCGACGCCGACACGAGCCGCGGCGGGGACGGCTCCCTCGGGGTCGAGGGGATGCGCGACCCCGACCCCGACGCCGTGCGAGCCGCGACCGCAAGCGCCAAGAGAACGACCGCCCAGCCCCGCGCGAACGTCGCCAAGTCACCCGCGACATCCGCACCGGCCGGATCGAGCGCATCGACACAGAGTTCCTCCACCGCGTCTGGCGCGTCGGCCCCGGACGCCAGCGCGCCGGCCAAGGCACCTTCCACCCCGAGCGGCAGCTCGTTCGCCGGGGAGTTCGCGCCGTGACCGCCGCCAAGACGCGCACGGCTCGCCGACGGCGCTTTGCGCCCGCGCTCGTGGTGGCCGCCGCGCTCAGCGGCCTGCTCGCGCCAGCGCCGAACGCGAAGGCGGGCACCTTCATCGCCGACATGACCCCTGACCCCGGACGCGGCTGCGGACTGTTCTTCGGGGCGGGCGCCTGCGTCGAGCGGCCCGCCGACACGAAGGGCTGGAGCCTCGCGAACGCCAGTGAGAAGACCATCACGATGCCCAACACCGGGGCGGCGATCGGGACGACCGTCACGCTCCAATACACCACACCGCCCGGCGGGCCGACGCTCGCCCGATACACGCTGACCGGCGCCGCATCGAGCGGCAACGGCCAAGACGACACCGGCAACCTCGAGCTGCTCGCCGGCAATGTCGTCTCGCTCAGCGTCACCGACGGATCCCTCGCCGGAGTCCGCCTGTGGTGCCGAGTGACCGGCACCAGCGGGACGACAATCCCGCACACCGCTCCCGCCGGCTGCGCGACGATCCACGGCAACACCAACAACGCCCTGATCCTCCCCGGACAACCCGTCCTGTGGAAGCCCCCGCAGACGATCAGCCCCGGCACGCTGCCCGCCCTCAGCGGCACGACCTACACCGGGGCGCGGATCCTCGCCGTGCAGCTGAGCTGCAGCGCAGCTCCGACCGGCGTCTGCGAAGGCCGCTCCGCGCCGCACAGGGACACACGCGGCAGCAGCACCGCCTACGCAACGCTGCTGAGCTTCAACCTCGGCATCGCCACCCTGACCTTCGAAGACATCGAAGCGCCACGCGCCATCAGCGCGATCGGCACCCTGATCGCCGGTGGCCCAGTCCGCGGAATCGCCGACGCCACCGTCGCGGTCAGCGACACCGGAGGCGGCGTCCAGGCCTACCGCACCCGCACCGACGCCGGCGACTGGAGCGAATGGCAGCTCGCCTCCGACAACAACGGCAACTGCGCCCTGCCCCTGGCCGCTGACCAGGCCATCCCCTGTGCCCGAGAAGTCGCGCTCCCCGTCAGCGTCGACACCACCCTGCTTGGGGACGGAGAGCACACCGTCCAGATGCAGGCCCGTGACGCGGGCGGAAACGTGACCGACGTGCTCAACCGCCCGTTCCTCGTCGACAACATCCCCGACCCGGCACCCGGCGCGAGTGGCGACCCCACGCCCGTACCGCCGAACAACCCCAACGGAGCGAACCCGTCGCGCAAGGCGACGATCAGCCTCACGTTCGCCAAGACGAAGAAGCAGACGCTCACCGTCGCGGGCGGCTCGAAGGTCAAGGTCACCGGGCGATTGCGCAACCAGAGCGGCGACCCGGTCACCGGCGCGACCATCGCGATCACCGGCCGGCCCGCCGTCGCGGGTGCTGCCTCCAGGCAACTCGGCACGGCGACCACCGCCCGCGACGGCTCGTTCTCACACATGACGGCCGCGACCAGCTCGATGAAGCTGACCGCGTCCTACACCGCCTACAGCGCCGAAGGCGTCACCGCACGCAAGACGCTGCAGGTCAACGTCCCCGCGACCATCGGCCTCCGTGCCACACCGCGCGTGTCGATCCACAAGCCGCTAAGGATCACAGGCCGGGTCGCGAGCGCGCCCAAGGGCGTCGTCGTCGTGATCCAAGCGCTCGACGGCAGGCACTGGCGCAACGTCGCCGACACGAAGACCAAGCGCGGCGGGACGTTCGCCTGGCGCTACCGCTTCAAGCCGGCCTCACGCGGCCGCACCTTCTACTTCCGCGCGAAGGTCGACGACCGAACCTTCCCGTACTCCCAGGGCTACAGCGGGCCCGCCCGCGTGCGGGTGCGCTGACACAGCGCACGGAGCGCGCACGCTGGGCCGTTCGTCCCCGCTGCTCGCGCGGCCTGAGCGACGGCGTCAGCCGGTAGGAATCGCCCAGCGTGCGGCTCGCGGGACATCGCAATACCCCCGCTCGCGGACCTGATCGTCTCCAGCATCGGGCTGCTCGGTGGGTCGGGAGGAGATATGTGCAGGCAGCCTCGCGAACCGGCGCGCATGGCGTGCATCTCGCGCAGCTCGGGGAAGGCGCCCCACACCGCCGGGAGGCCGATCCGGCGGCGCGTGCGTGGACCAGCAGGTACTGGCGTCGATCTCAGACGGTGCCTTGCGATGCCTGGTCCGAGCGCCATGCGAGGTCATTGCGATCGGCTCGGTGATCTTCGCCGGCGAGCTCGACGCCGAGGCCATCGACCGCACCCTCTCCGAGTACACCGGGACTGACGGTCACCAGATCGAGGCTAGCCGCCGGTCCCCGCCGCGGCGAGCAGAGCGACCAGCGCACTTCCCGCGCCGTAGACGCCCGAGCGGTCCGGAGAGATCCCGATCTCAACCAGTCGGTCGGCTGCGCGCTGAGCGACGTCGTCGGCGACCACCACGGTCGCGCGGGAGTCCGACGTGCCGAGGACGAGCCACCGCAGATCAGCGCGTGACGCCAGCGCCTGAGCCGCCGTGGCGGCTACCGCGAGCGAGACCGTCGCCGCCGCCCACGTCGATGTCCCGGACGAGGCCTCGGCGTCAACGTCCTGTCGCACCCGCCAGCGCCCGCCAGGATTTCCGCGACAGGGACGGCCCTCGCTCTCCTCGCGCTCGACCACCCCCTTCTCGCGCAGGTCGTCGAGCATGCGGCAGGTCTGGCTGAGGTCGATGTCCAGCTCGTTAGCGACCTCGCTGGCGAAGCGCGGCGCGTCCGCCAGCAGGGCGACGGCCTCGCGCTGACGCGCGCCTCGAAGCATTACCGGACACATAGCTGGATGTTGAGTTTGCAGATCTTCAACTATTTCCTCCATCTCTACGCGATACTGACTGAACTTCATTGCGGACTTTGCTGGACTTTACCGCCGCCATAGGTGAAATACTGTCCAGCTATGGCTGAAGATTCCCACACTGCGGCGACCGTCAGGACGCGCTCGCGGCGAGCCCACCTGCATCTCGCGCCCGTCGCGCAAGCCCCCGCCCGAGCGCTGGCGCCCGAATCGGTCGCCCTGTCGCTGCGCCGCAGCCCGTTCCGGCCCGGCGAGCTGCCAGTGCGGCTCGCTGTCGACCTTGAGCCCGACACCCGCGCTTCCGCGATCGAGCGCGCCCTGGCGGCCGGGGTGCCCGTCAGCCTGTGGATCCGCGTCTCGGTGGAGGCGTCGCGCGTAGCGTCCGCGATCGGGCAGATAGACGGCGTCACCGCCGCCGCGGTCCTGATGGCCATCGAGGACGTGCGCCGCGCCGACGAGGACCCCGCGGCGCTGGATGTCCACGCGCGTCGCCTGCGCGCCTACGCCCGCGCCCTCGGCCACCAGCCCGATCGCGCTACGCCGCCGGACGGAGCCGTCTCGGTCCTCCTACCTGACGAGATGGCGGCCTGCTGGCGCACGTCCGCCGCGGCGCGAGGGACCGACGTCTCGGCATGGGCCTCTCAGCGCCTGGTCGAAGCATCTGCGGATGCCGTCGCCTGGGAACGTGCGGCAGCGCTGCGGTGCCTGTCGCTCGCCGAGTGGTGCTACGCGGCCTGGGCCCGGCGCAAAGCGATCTCCAGCGCCGCGCCGTAGCCCTGCACGGCCTTGATCGAGCTGCTCTTCAGCCGCTCGATCGTCTTCTCGATCGGCTCGTCCTGCGCCGTCCGCAGGTCGTGGGACGCGAGGTGCGCGTTATGCGCGCGACGGAAGGCCGCCTCCTCGCAGGCTTCGAGCGTGCAGCCCTCGACCGGGCACTTCGGCAGCTCGTAGCGCGTGCCGACCCAGCCACGCGCCTTGGTCAAGGTGACCGGCGCGCCCCGCCCCGGGCCGACGTACTTCAGGCTCGGCGCACGCCGGCGCGCGTCGGGATCGGGCGGCTCGACGGGCGTCTTGCGGTAGCCGCGTGTTCCGGCCGCCGTGCCCTCGGCTCCGAGCGCGGCGGCGGCGACCGCCAGGTATCCGACCCGGTCGGTCAGCACCGACAGGCCGCCGCGCCGCAGCGCGACCACGCCGTCCAGGTACGCGACGCGCGTCTCCTCGCTCGCCACCTCGGCGTCGAGCCCGGCGACGGAGAAGATGATCAGGGCGCCGGGGACGCGTTCGGCGTAGCGCCGCGCGATCTCGCCGAAGATCGGCTGCGCCAGCGCGTTCATCGAGACGCAGAGGAAGACGGCGATCCGTTGCCCCGCTGCGATCTGTGCCGCGAGCTCTGCCGCGCGAAGGTTGATCTCCAACCAGGGGTCGTCGAGCCGGTCGACGGTGAAGTACGGCGGCGCAGGGTGGGTCACGTCGATCTGCGTAGCCAACGTTGTCTTGACGATCTCCAGGATCGCCTCGTCGGACTCCAGCGCCCCAGGAGTCAGCGGCAGCGGGATCTTTGCCCGCCCGATAGCCGTGTTCGCGCCGAGCTGCCCAAACGCGGTGCGGCGCGTGTCGGGGTCGCGCAGGAACGGGACCCCGGCCCCTCGCGCGGCATCCTCGAGCCGTCCGGTGAGCTCGTCAGTCTTGTGGAATCGCTCCAGCGTGATCACTCCGTCGAGCTGATCACCGTGCTTGTTGAGCAGCGTCGTCTCGTTGTGTTCCAGCCGGACGAGAAAGCGCGCCGGAGGCAAGGACGCCTGTGAGTACGTGACTTCGGGCACAAGCCCCAGAGAAGCATCTCGCGCGGACGGAATGCCGTCGCTGCTTCACCGTCCCGCCACCACGAGACAGAACAGCCACTCCTGGTAGCTCGTGGGGAGCCGGGCGTCGCAGGGTCCTCCTGAGACGCGTCGCATCGGCCACCAGTAGCGCCCGTTTCCGCTTCGAGAGGGCCCTGCCTAGGGCCCTTGACATGCAACGGCCCTCCGGACTTCGAGCTCCGGTTGCGCAGCCCTGCGGGTTACGGCCACCAGAGAGCATGGGCGTACAGCTCAGACCCCAGCAGCTTGGCTCCGGAATCGATCGCGGCGGCGGGGCCCCGCCGTTCCACGCGGAGACATTCTCCGATGGGCTCGCCGAGCCGCCGGCCGGCGGTCACTCCCACGGCGCCTTTACCGAGCTTGCCCATCCACGTGCGCAGGCGCGCGACGACCTCTTCATCAAGGACGTCCCCGAAGCGCGCCCGGCCGCTGCCGGTGCTGACCAGTCGTTCTTCGCAGCACTGACACCGGCGGCGTCTCCCGAGCCGGTCACCGGCGTTCGCGTCCCAGCACCCGAGACGAGCATCGGCGGCCGCCCCGGAGCCTCGAGATCATCTGATCCAGCCGCGCCGCTCCGCGTCCGGCAGATGACGCGGGTGGGTCAGATCGTTCCCGTCCGGCGCGAATCGCTGTCGGCGAGGCGCGGCCTCATCGCGGGCACGGCCGCCGCTCTCGCGCTGACCGTCGTGGCCGTCGCCGCCCGCTCGGGGGCGACGGCGGCGCCCAGCGCTTCGGCCTCTGCCAGCACCACGCTCGCGGTGGTGCGCCCGGTCGAGATCCACGTACCCGCACCCACCGTCGTCGTGCGCGAGACGGTGGTACGCCGGATCGTGCGACGCAGGGCCGCCCCACCGCCCGTCGCCTTGCCCGAGTCGTCGCCGTCGCCTCCTCCAGCGCCTGCCGCCAGGGCCGCCCCGGCGACAACGCCGCGCGTCTCACGCCCGCCTTCAGCCGCCCCTCAGAGCTCTGACGAGCCCTCGTCGTTCGGCGGGGAGTTCGCGCCGTGACCTTCACCCCATCGCTCAACCACTCATCCACACGGAAGGACACAGCCCTGATGCGCACGACATACGAGAGACACGAGCGGGCCTTCGGCCTCCTCGCCGCCACAGCCATCGCAGCGTGGCTCCTGCTGCTGGCATCTGGCGCGTCGCTCGACGCGCTGCAGGCCGCCGCCGGTGGCGGCGGGACCTCGACGCGGTTCGCGTCGGTGATCACCTACCTGACCAACCTGCGCAACGGGTTCATGGGACTCGTCGTCGCGGGCGGATCTCTGGCGACGATCGGCGTCGCCGGAGCATTCATGGTCGGCAACGAGCGCGCGCAGAAGTGGGCGGTCGGCGTGCTGCTCGGCGTCGGGATGGCGATCCTCTCCCCCGACCTGATCGCATGAGACCGTCGCGCCGGACGCTCGCCGCGACCTGTGCGCTGGCCGTCCTCGGGTTCCTCCTGGCGCCCGCAGTCGCAGACGCGTCCATCGGCGTGCCCGCCCCGCCGCTTGCGATCTTCGGAATCGACGTCGGCGAGCTCGTGACGGACATCGTCAGGACGCTCGTCGACCTCGTGCTCCCGGACTTCGGAAGCAAATGGGCGGCGAGATTCGTCGCGTGGCTCGTCGCCATCCCCGACCTCACCGACGCAGCGAAGTACCGGTCGCTGATCGCCTACCGCCAGGGGATCCAAGCCACCGGCTTCGGGCTGCTCGGCGCGACGTTCTGCGCGTCCATGCTCGCCGCCGGGCTCGGCGGCGTCGACAAGGTCGCCGACACCACGCGGCGCACGCTCGTCGCGGCGGGGATGCTCGTCTTCTACCCACTCGCGTTCCAGCTCGGTTCGCGACTGACGAACCTGTTCACCGCGACGGCGATCAAGGACCCCGCCGTCGTCGACGGCCTCGACAAGCTGCTCGGCGCGGCATTGGTGCTGGCCGCCGCGAACGCCGGGCTATCACTCGGGCTGGCGGTCGCCGCAGCCTTCGCGTGCGCGTACTTCATCGGCGCGCTCATCGTCTTCAAGGTCGCTCTCACCGCCGCGCTGGCCGTGCTGTTCCTCGCCGGCGGACTGGTGTGGGGGCTGTACCCGCTTGCGCAGACCTCATGGCTCGCACGGACCTGGGGATCGCTGATCACCGCGTGTCTCGCACTACCGGTGGCCTGGGCGCTGGTCTTCAGCGCAGCGGCGCTGCTGATGCGCGATGGGCTGACCTGGGGCGGCGACGGATCGACGCCCGGATGGCTAGAGCAGGTGCTGAAGGTGTTCACCGCCGCCGCGTGCCTGTGGGTCGCCTACAAGACCCCGGCGTGGCTGACATCGGTCGCACGCACCGCCGGGCTCGCGCCCGGCGCGCTCGGCGGCGCCCTCGGCGGTTCCGGCAGCAGCGGCGCCGGCTCGCGGCTCGCGGCCGCCCGCGGCGCCGCCGCTTCGCGGATCCCGGGAGCGCAACGCCCTTCGGTTTCGTCGTCGATCGTGCGCAACAGCGATCGGTGGCGCGCCCTGCG
>JBPPNC010000089.1:0-7344 GCA_051306365.1 Solirubrobacteraceae bacterium | reverse complement strand
CACCATGCACCGATGGCGCTCTCCGGCATCACCACCGTCCTCCTCGACCTCGACGGCGTCCTCTACGTCGAGGAGGAGCCGATCCCCGGCGCCCTGGAGGCCGTCCAGGAGCTCCGCGCGCGCGGCCTGCGCCTGCGCTTCGTGACGAACACGACGTCGCGCTCCCGCGCCCAGGTGGCGTCGCGCCTGGCGCGCCTCGGGTTCCCCCTCCCCGCCGACACCGTCCTCACCCCCGCCGCGCTGGCCGTCCGCCACTGCGGGGCGAAGGGCCACAGGCGCGTGCGCCTCCTCGTCGCGCCCGCCCTGCGCGAGGACCTCGCCGGGCTGGCCGAGGCGCCCGCCGGCGAGCAGCCCGACGCGGTCATCCTCGGCGACCTCGGCGAGGGGTTCACGTACCACACGCTCAACGGCGCGTTCCGGGCGATGGAGGGCGGCGCCGAGCTCGTCGCCCTGCAGCGCAACCGGTTCTGGCGGCGCAGCGACGGGCTCGCCATGGACGTGGGCGCCTACGTGGCGGCGCTGGAGTACGCGACCGGGATGGAGGCGACCGTGGTCGGCAAGCCCGAGCGGGCGTTCTTCGCCGCGGCGCTCGCCGACGCGCACGGCGATGCCGGGCACGCCGTCATGGTCGGGGACGACATCGAGGCCGACGTCGGCGGGGCGCTCGGCGCCGGGCTCGCCGGGATCCTCGTGCGCACCGGCAAGTACCGGCCGGGCGCCGAGGAACGGTCCGGCGTCACGCCGACGGCCATCATCGATTCGATCGCAGATCTCCCGGCGCTGCTCGCCGGCTGACCGCGGTCAGGCGACGTGCGCGGCCCAGCGCGTGAGATGCGAGCGCCAGCCGTCGCGGTGCGCGGCGCGCAGCGCGTCCCCGTCGGGGAGCGCGTCCCAGCCGCGGTGGCTGAGGCGGATCCACGTCTGGCCGCGCTCGGCGGTCAGGCTGATCGTCACCTCGGTCGCGGCCGGCCAGCCGTCGTCGCGCCACGTGGCCCGCAGCCGCCAGGGCGGGTCGGTTTCCACCACCTCGCCGCGGGTGGCCTGTTCGCGGCCGGTCCCGTCGTTCCAGCGTTCCAGCAGCGCGCCGCCGGGCCGGGCATCGAGCTCCAGGTGCGACCACCAGGAGGCGCGCTGACGGCCGTCCACGAGCGCCGCCCACACCGCCTCCGGGGAGGCATCGGCGCGTTCCTCCAGCTCCAGGGTCGAGCTCAGGCCAGCGCCGCCGCGTTGCGGCCGGACTGCTTGACGTCGTAGAGCGCGCGGTCGGCGCGGCCGAGCACGCTCTCCACGGGCTCGTCCTCTTCACACATCGCCACGCCGATCGAAACGGTCACCTCACCGAGTGTGGCAGCCGCCTCGACGAGACGCTCCGCGGCCTCCATCGCCTCGGCCTCGTCCTGCACGCGCAGCAGGGCGCTGAACTCGTCGCCGCCGATGCGGAAGAGCTCGTCGCCGCGGCGCAGCGCATCGGACAGCGTCGCGGCGACCTCGCGCAGCAGCCGGTCGCCCGCCTGGTGGCCGTACGTGTCGTTGATCTGCTTGAAGCCGTCGAGGTCGAGGAGCAGCACCGCGATCCGGCGGCCACGCAGACGGCGCAGCTTGGTGTGGAACGTGCGGTGGTGGCCCAGGCCGGTGAGCGGGTCGGTCGCCGCCTGCGTGCGCAGCTCACGCACGAGCCCCGCGACGCGGAGCGCGCTGCCCGCCTGCGCGCACAGCATCTCGAGCAGCTCGATCTCGTCGGTGGTCACCGCCTTCGCGCGGCGGTCGGCGAGGAGCAGGACCTCGCGCGCGGCGCCCTCGGCGATGACGGGCAGTGCCAGCAGCGTGCGGATCTTCGTCCCCGGAAGCTGCACGACGGGCCGGTCGCGGTCACCCGGAGCGATCGTGTAGCGCGACGCGCCCTCCTGCACGCTGTGTGCCAGCCGGCGCAGCGTGCGGCCCGGCAGCGACTCGAGCTCCACGGCCAGCGGGCCGACCGCCCGGCGGGCGCCGACCGCGCCGTTCTCGTCCAGGCGCAGGAGCATCGCCGAGCCCATACGGCTGATGTCCAGCGCCGCGTCGAGGACCTCGCGCTCCATCTCGTCGATCTTCGTCAGGCCGGTCAGGCGCGCGGCGTGGCGCACCAGGCGCTGGCCCGGCGACTCCGCCGGCGGCCCGCCCAGCGTCTCCAGGCGGCTGCCCAGCAGGGCCGCGGTGTCATGCACGCGGGCGACCCCGGCGTCGTGCAGCGGCTCGGTCGACTCGAGGTTCACGACCCCGACGATCTTGCCCTTGCAGCGGATGGGGAAGCACGCCTCCGCGACGACATCGCCGATGATCTCCACGAAATCGGGGGAGCGGCTGACGTCGTGCTCGACGGTCGGCTCACCCGTCCGGAACGTGCGGCCGATGATGCCCGCCGTCTCCGGCAGGCCGTCGAGGATCTCCAGGTAGCCGCGGACGGCCTGGCAGCGCAGCCGGCCCCCGCGCTCGAGATAGACACTGGGAAGGGCGCCCGGCACCTCCGCGAGATGGTCGACGACCGCCCAGCAGGCGGCGGCGACGTCCGGGGCGGCGGCGAGACGATCGCTGATCGGGGTCGGCATTGCCCCGAACTATCGGGCCGAGGTGCCGAAACCCGGATCAATCATTCGTCCAGAAATCTCAAGTCGAGCGGAAGATCCTCGCTCTGAGCGCCTTTTCGATGGTCAGCCACTCGGGAATCTGCAAGATGCGGACCAGGATCAGGTAGGTGGCGGCGCCGGCGGTCAGGCCGAGCCCGACGCTTACGATCTGCGCGGGCAGCGACACACCGAGCAGATCGTTCAGGCCCCACCACACCGCGTAGGTCACGCCGCCGAGCGCCGCGGACGCCACCAGGACCTTCAGCGTGGCCCGGAACGTCTGGCCGCCCTCGAGCCGTCCCCCGAGCTGGCCCCGCAGCGCCCAGCTCTGGGCGAACGACATCGCAGCGCTCGCCGCGGCGGTCGCGACCACGATTCCGGGGACCCCGTACGGCTCGTACAGCAGGAGCGCCAGGCCGACGTTGATGGTCAGCGACCCGACCGCCAGCGCGGTCGGCATCCACGGCTTCTGCAGGCTGAAGAAGGTGCGCGTCAGCAGCAGGTTCACCCCGGCGAACGGCAGGCTGAACTGAAACCAGAACAACGCCTGGGAGACGAGCTCCGTGGAGTCGGCGTCGAACTCCCCGCGCTGGTAGACCAGGCGCGTGATCGGCTCGGCCAGAACCAGGCACGCCGCCGCCGATGGGACGAGCAGCAGGATGATCTGCCGCATCCCCGTCCCCATGAGGCCCCGCAGGTCCTCGTAGTCGCGACGGGCGGCGAGCCGGCTCAGCGTCGGGAACAGCACCGTGGCGATCGCGACGCTGAACATCCCCTGGGGCAGCATGTAGATGCGGAACGCCGCGTCGATGGCGCGCGGCGCCTCCTCGCTGACCTCGGACGCCAGCAGCGAGCTGATGAGCTGGTTGAAGTTGATGAGCCCCAGCCCCAGGGTGACCGGGAGCATGAGGATGAGGACCCGCCCGACCCGCGGGTCGCGGACGTTGATGTGCCGGGCCCACTGGAAATCGAGCCGCCGGAGCACCGGGATCGCCATGGCCAGCTGCACCGCGGTGCCGAGCAGGATCCCGATCGCATACGCGTACAGCTGGTCGTCGCCCTCGAACAGCGGCTGGGTGGCGACGAGCGTGACGATGATCACGACGTTCCACACCAGCGGGCTGATCGCCGGGATCGTGAAGTGGTCGTACGCCATGAGGATCCCGACCAGGAGGCCGTTGACCCCGAGCAGCAGCACGATCGGGAACAGCACCTGGCTCAGGCCGATCGTCAGCTGGTCGAGCTCCTCCGTGAACTCCTTGCCGGTGAACAGCGGCATGACGTGCGGCGCCGCGAAGAAGAACCCGACGGACAGCAGCCCGAGCGCGCCGACGATGATCGCCAGGAACGTCGTGGCGAGCATGAACGCGTCCTTGCGCTTGTCCTTCTCCAGCAACTCGGTGAAGACCGGGACGAACGCCGCGGAGAGCGCGCTGTCGGCGAACAGATTGCGCACGAGCGTGGGGACCTGGAACGCGATCGTGAACGCGCTGAAGGCGCCGGATGTCCCGAAATAGCTGGACGCGACGACCTCACGGCCCATGCCCGCGATGCGCGACAGACCGGTGGCGATGCTGAAGATCGCGGTGTTCCGCGCGATCCGGCCCTGGCCAGCGCGTGGTGGTCGGGAGCGGTCGGCCATCGGCGGCGCGCTACTCTACGCCTTCTCCCATGGCGAATATCCATTCTCAGAAGAAGCGCATCCTGCGCTCCGAGCGTGAGCGGCTGGAGAACCGCCGCTACACGTCCGCGATCAAGACCTACTTCCGCCGCCTCGAGGCTGCGGTGGCCGCGAAGGACGCCGACACCGCCGCCACCGAGCATCGTGAGCTCGTGTCGACGATCGACAAGGCCGTCAAGCGCGGCGCGCTGCACCGCAACAACGGCGCGCGCAAGAAGTCCCGCGCCGCGCGGCTGTACAAGTCACTGGCGTAGGTCCTATCGGCGCATCGCGCCGATGATGGCGGCCGCCACCGCGCGGCTGTCCCGCTCTGCCTGCTCGTCGGTGATCCGGACGGTGATGACGCCGTTCGCCATCCGGACCCCGTCGTCCCTGCGGTCCCTTCGCGCCGCCGCCCGTGTGCCGTGCCACGTCATCCCGTCGGGCTCGGCAACCACGCGGTACTCGGGCCAGTAGGCGTCGACGACCTCCCCGAGCAGCGGGACGTTCGTCTGCGGGAGAGGGATCCCGTGGGTGCGGCAGATGTCGATGATGTACGCCTCGAAGTCGCTCTGCCGCCAGTTGCCGTGGTCGCCGTGCTCCCGCAGAAGCGCACGCAGCGTCGGGATGCCGCGCGCGTTGGGGTGCGCGCGCATGACCTCGTGAACCTCCGGGCCGACGAGTCGCCGGCTGACCGCGAGCTCGACGGCCCGGTCGGCGAGATGACGGGGTGCCGTGCCGGTGTAGTCGAGCAGCGTCCGCGCCACGGTGGTGACCGGCAGCCCGTGGCGGTTCGTCACCTCGTCGGGCCTGAGCGCCCGCGCACGGTGGATCGTGACGCGGCGGTGCCGCCCCCGGCCGGTGTTCCGCGGGATCGTCACATGCATGTTCCCGCTCGGGCGCGGCCGGATGGCCCACCACGCGGCGGCGCTCGCGTGGCTGAGCACCGCGCCCTCCCCCGCGACGAGCACCGCCGCGACGTACGGCCCCTGCCACGGCAGCGCCGTGTGCCCGACGGCGTAGACGCCGCGGTGCAGGCGATGCAAGCGCCCCGTTGCGATCCGGAAGCGGATCTGGTCACGGGTGAAGCCGAGCGCGAGGAGCTGGCGGACGCTGACGACGCCGTGCTGGCGCGAAGCGAGCTGGGCGAGGCCGACGTCGAGTGGCGTGGCGTGTTTGGGGGTCATCACCCCTCATAGGCGCCACGGCGCTGGAACTCGCCCCCCCTGCCCCGCGCGGGCCGAGGCACCGTGGCGCGCACTGCGCGTGGAGTCCCCCAAACACGCCACGGCGGGCGCGGCGGACGCCGGCGTTGACGCGCCAGTGACGCCCCGCTGACGCACCCGCACGACGCTGCACTGGACCGTTCTCCCTCCACCAAGGAGCCGGCATGTCCACCCACGCGTCCGCACCGCACATCGACGAGGCCAAGGTCGAAGAGTTCATGGGCAGGTTCGTCGCCGACATGGGCGCGATCACCAGCGCGCCGCTCGTGCGCATCGGCGACCGCCTCGGCCTGTACCGCAACCTCGCCGACGACGGACCCGCCGCCAGGGCGGCTTCAGCCGGCTACGCCGGGCGACCGAGACGCCGTTCAACCTGGTGCTGGAGGCGAAGCCGTAGCGGCGAGGTCCACGAGACGGCGCAGCGAGGCGCCGACGGAGGCGCGCTGGTCCTCGAGCCGGTGCGCCTCCGCCTCGGGGATCTCGACGTGGACCTCCACCTGCGTGCCGCCGCCGTCGGCCTCGCGCAGACGCCACTCGAAGATCAGGTCGGAGACCATGCACGAGATCGTCACCCGCCCGTCCACGCCGTCCTGGAGAACATCGACGCCGAGCATCCCCCGAGCAGCCCCGTGATCCTGCACGGCCGCGCCGAGATCGCCGCGCAGCTGCGCGACGTCACCGCCCGGGACATGGAGCACCGCGTCACCGAGGCGTTCGTCGCGGGAGACAAGGGCGCGCTGCGCGTCGACTGCCGGTACCCCGACGGCACGCGGGTCGCGTGCCTCGCGACGCTCGAGCTCCGCGACGGGCTCATCGTCCGCCAGCGCCAGGTCCAGACCTGGGACAGCTGACCGCCCGGTCGTTCAGGCAGCGATCTGGTCGATGGCGCGCAGCGCCACCGTGTCCTCGGCCAGCTCGCTGCCCCCGCGCGTGGCCAGCTCGAGGTCCGCGAGCGCCTCGATCGCGCGGCGCAGCGCCTGCGGGTCGGCCTTGCGCGCCTCGGCCATGCGCTTGTCCGCCGCCCACGGGCTGCCCTTGAACGTCTTCTTGATGTCCTGCGGCGCCTCGCCGGCCTCCAGCCGCAGCGAGATCCCGAGCAGCTCGCGGACGCGGCGCGCCATGAGCGGCACGAGCCGCGGCATGGACTCGCCCTGCGCGCGCAGCTGCAGGAACGCCGCCGTCGCAGCGCGCTGATCGCGGGAGACCAGCGCGTCGATGAAGCCCCACACCTGCTTCTCGGACGCCTGCGCGACGGCGTCCTGCACGTCGTCCGCCGAGAGCCGGGTGCCCGCGCCGTGTTCGAGCGCGAGCTTCTCCAACTCCCGCAGGATGCGCTGCTGGCGCTCGCCGACGAGCCGGATGAGGACCTGCGCGGCCTCGCCGTCCAGCTCGATCCCGAGTCGCTGCGCCTCCCTCGCCGCCCAGCGCGGGAGCTCGCGCGCCTTCATGGAGTTGTGGGCGCGGACCTCGCCGCCCGCGGCCTCGACGGCCTTCGCGAGCCCGGCGGGCACCTTGAAGCGTCCCTCCTCACGGGCGAAGAACGCGATCGTCGTGTCCGGCGGCAGCGCGGCCAGGGCGGGCACGATGCTGGCGGCGACCTCTGCGTCCTTCCAGCGCTCGACCCCGTCGACAATGATCACGCGGCGGCCCATCGCGAACGTCATCGCGTTCAGCGCGGCCGCTGCGGCGTCGGGCGTGGCCGCCTCGCCCTCGAGGATCTCGAGCGCGCTGGCGTCCCCGCCGCTCTCGGCGAGCGTCCGCAGGCCGGCACGGCGCTCGGACACGCGCCCGTGGTCGTCGCCGTGGAACAGGTACGCGGGCTTGAGCGAGGCCATCTGCCGCCACGCTACCGCGC
>JBPPNC010000083.1:0-5404 GCA_051306365.1 Solirubrobacteraceae bacterium | reverse complement strand
GCCGGATCCTGCGCGTCGGTGACACGCAGGCCGGTCCCGCCGGTGTCCGGGGCGGGCGGGGTCCCCGCCGGCGGTTCGGGCGTGACGACAGGTGGCTCGGGCGGGGTCGGCGGCGGCACGGCGGCGTATCGGGCGGTCAACGTCGAGTCTCCCGCCGGGACCTCCAACCCGCGGTCGCGCGCGGGGTTGCGGTCGTCCCAGGACTCGAACCGCAGCTCACCATGCCGATCGGGGGCCGCGATGCGGACCGCCGCGCCGACGACCGCCGTGCGTGCCGCACCGTCGGCCAGCGGCGTCCCGTCGTAGGTGAGGGCCGCGCCCGCCGGAACACTGCGCAGGCGCACGGTCGCGGTCTGCGGGCGGAGCCTGGCGGTCGCGGTGGACTCGGCGCCGTCGGTGTCGCGGGCAGTGAGCGTGATCTCGTAGGCGGCGTCCGGCTCGTCGGCGGCGGCGGCGGTGAGCGGCAGCTCCGTCCCGGTCCCCCGAACGGGCGGCCCCGCGGCCGTCCCGTCCACCGTGCGCTGCACCTTCCAGCCCAGCGCGGCGCCGGTGAGCGCGCCGTCCTCCGGGTCGGTACCCGTGGCGCGCAGTGTCAGCGCCTCGCCCGCGCGGTACGTCGCCGGGACGTCGAGCGCGGCCACAGGCCGCGCGTTGTAGCGCGCGGTGAGCGTCGCGCCGTCCGCAGGGACCGTGAACGCGCGGATGCGTGTCGCCGAGCCGCCGTCCCAGCCGGCGAACTCGTAGCGCACCCCGTCCCGCTCGAAGGCTGCGACGGGCGTCACGCTGGTGCGCAGCCCGATCGTGGACGTGTGGTCGGCGGGCGCGTCGAACGGGCGGTCGCCGTACTGCATCCGCGCGCCCGCCGGGACGCTGCGCAGCTTCACGGTCGCGGTGCGCGGATCGAGCCGCCAGGACGCCGTGTCGGTGAGCCCACTGCTGTCGGTCGCCGTGAGCGTGATCGCGTAGTGCGAGTCGCTGTCGTGGTCGTCGATTCCCGCGGGCAGCGCAGGCTGCGTGCCGGTGTAGGTGCCGAGCAGGTGGGTGTGATCGTGGTGCACGAGGTTGACCGACCAGCTCAGCGACGCCCCGGAGAGCGCCCCGTCCTGCTCGTCGGTCGCCCGGGCGCGCAGCGTGATCGGCGCGCCGCCGGCGAACGTCGTGTCGCTGTCGGCGAGGACCTCCACCTCGGGCGCCGTCTCCTGCACCGTGACCCGCACGGTCGCGCTGTTCGTGAGCCCGTGCCCGTCGTCCACCGTGACGCGCGCGATGTAGGCGCCCGGGTCGGCATACGTGTGCTGCACCGTCGGGGTCGTCGCGTCGGTGTCGCCGTCCCCGTCGAGGTCCCAGGCGTACGTCAGCTCGTCACCGTCCGGGTCGGTCGAGCCCGTGGCGGACAGCTCGGTCTGCAGCGGCGCGGTCCCGGACGACGGCGTGGCCGTCGCACGGGCGACCGGGCGGCCGTTGCCCGGCGCGTAGCGGATGCGCACGACGCGGCCGGTGCCCGGGAGGATCGCGCCCCACGGTGTCACCTCGCCGATATCCGCGTAGACCACGTCGCCGTTGGCCGGGTGCGTGCCGAGGTCCACCCCGACCCACGGCGAGGGCGCGGGGCCGCCGAACGCGGTCCCGGCCAGCGGCAGCGCGGACGTCGCCGACCAATCCGTGACGAGCGACGGCGCGAACCGCCAGCCGCCCGTGCCGTTCGCGGGCAGGTGGCGCAGCCATCCCTGCGCGTAGTCGCCGACGAGCAGCGAGCCGCGGTACTCCTCCGGGTAGCTCGTCCCCGTGTACGCGGGGCCGCCGACGATCGAGCCGCCGGCGCCGACGCGGTCGTACTCCCAGTCGGGCAGCGTGACGCCAACGGGCTCGCGGGGGACCGACTCGGACACGACCGGCCCGCAGAGCTCGGCGCCGGAGTACGTGTCGTTCTCCAGCGAGCCCTCCCAGCACGGCCAGCCGCCGTTCGCGCCCGGCGGCGTGAGCGTGATCTCCTCGCGCGCGCCCCAGCCGACGTCCCCGACCGCCAGCCGGCCGTCCGGGGTCAGCGCGAAGCGGAACGGGTTGCGAAAGCCGGTGGCGTGGGTCTTCGCGCAGACGGTGTCCAGGCTTGCGGTCTCCGCGCAGAACGGATGGCCCGCCACGCCGCGGCCCTCACGGTCCACCCGGATGATCTTCCCGGCGAAGCTGTCGGGCCGCTGGCTGCGCAGCGCGCGCTGGTCGATGCCGTCGAAGCCGGCGCCGTCGCCCGTGCCGACGTACAGCGTGCCGTCGGGCGCCGAGCGGACGGTGCCGACCGCGTGGGTGTCGCCGTCGATGGGCAGGCAGTCGACGTCGTTGTAGTCGCGGGGATCCAGCGCGCCGTCGGGCAGCGTGGACGGGCCCGGGCACGGCTCGCCCATACCGTCCGCGCCGAGGATGACCTCAGGCGTTCCCGCCGACCCGTCGGCCTGCACCGGCACGCGCACGAGGAGCGAGCTGTGCGCGTCGGCGTCCTGGAAGCCGTCGTCTCCGTCGTCCCAGCCGTCGGAGACGTAGAGGAGGTAGACGAACCGCTCGGCCGGCCACTGGCCGTCCACCGCGACGCCGACGAGCCCGCGGTCCCACCACTGGTTGACCGGCGGCACCGCCGACGAGGCGTTCAGGTCCAGCCAGAGGCTGCGCGCCCCGCCCGGCGTGACCCGGTGGACGCGGCCCGCCTTCTGGATGACGTACATGCCGCCGTCCGGGCGAAAGGCGAAGCCGGTCGGCGCGTCGAGGCCGGACGCCAGCGGCTCGCTCGTGAACCCCGCGGGCAGGGTCGGCTCGGCCGCCGAGACCGGCGCGCAAAGAAGCGCCAGGCAGCCGGACAGAACCACCAGGACACGGGTGACGAGCAACACCACTGCACGGGTTGTAGCTGATCGTGACCGGATGGTGAAGACGTGTGGACCACCCCGTTTCAGGGTCGCCCCCGTCCAGTTCCGGCCCTGGCCGCGCGGCGCCTGCGCACCCCCGCGGCCAGACGCAGCGCCGGGACCTTCCAGGCGGCCTCCAGCGCGACGCGCGCGGTCATCTTCGAGGCGCCCAGCCGGCGGTCGCAGAACACGATCGGCACCTCGGAGACGCGGAACCCGGCCCGCAGCGCGCGGAACGTCATCTCGATCTGGAACACGTAGCCGTTCGCGCGCACCCCGTCGAGGTCGAGGGCCCGCAGCACCTCGGCCGAGAAGCACTTGAACCCGCCCGTCAGGTCGCGTACGTCGACGCCGAGGACCACCCGTGCGTACCGCGAGCCGCCCGCGCTGATCAGGCGCCGAGCGGGGCCCCAGTCCTCGATCGCACCGCCCGGGACGTACCGCGATCCCAAGGCGACATCGGCGGTTCCGGCCAGCACGGGCGCCAGCAGGCGCGGCAGGTCGGCCGGGTCATGGGAGAAGTCGCAGTCCATCTCGACGAGCAGGTCCGCGCCGGCCTCGAGCGCCTGGCGGAACCCCGCGAGGTACGCGCGGCCCAGCCCGTGCTTGGGCCCGTTGTGGCGCACCGCGACGCGGGGATCGGCAGCCGCGAGGCGATCGGCGATGGCTCCCGTGCCGTCAGGAGAGTCGTCGTCGACCACGAGCACGTGCGCCTCGACGGGCGCATGATCGAGCGCGGCGAGCACCGCCGCGACGAGGCGCTCGACGTTCTCGGCCTCGTTGTACGTCGGGAGGATCACCCAGGCGGAGGGCATGCGGCCCGGGAGGCTCGCAGAGATTCAAGTTCATGGACGCCCGGTCGAGGCAGCGACCGCTCAGACAGACGTCCACCCCTGTTCAAACCGCTCTCAGACCTGCCGAGCCGTTCCGATGCTTGAGCATGAACCGGGGAGCTGGTCACGAATGACCAGACCTCCCGATAACGGCACACCCGCCGCGAGGCGGGGCCGCAAAGCCAGGGATCTCGCCCCAGAGACCGCCCAGCTGCCGAAGGAGACCCGACAAGGATGTCAGCCGGACGCGTCCGCAGCTTCATGCTGCTCGCATGCACCATGGTGGCCGCAATGATCGCGACGCTCGCGGTCGCCGCCCCCGCGCAGGCCGTGAAGAAGCGGTCGGTCGCGAAGTGCAGCACGACGCACGTCGCCAAGCTCAAGGCGACGGCCACCCGCAAGGCCAACCGGGTCAGCAGGGCCAAGCGCCACAGCAAGACCCGCCGCAAGGCGCTCCGCGCGTCGCTCATCGCGCAGTCGCTGAGGCGGGCGGGCTGCAGCGCCCGCACGCAGAGGAAGGTCACGCCGGGCAGCGCGGGTGCGAAGTCCACGACCTCCCGCCCGGCGACCGGCAACACGGGCCGCACCACCGCGCCGACGCCCGGCACCTCCCCCACGGTCTCCCCTTCCCCACAGACGTCGCAGAGCTGGTGGACCGGCATCCAGGGCGGCGCCAACGACTGGGACGCCCGCGTCGGCGCGAAGCTCGGCGCGAAGGTCGTCCGGGTCGAGTTCGCCATCGGCACCCCGGTCGCCTCGATGCGCGAGTACGTCGCCGACTACGCCGACCGCGGCATCCGCATCCTCCCCCTCGCCGGTTTCCACGGCCGCATCCCGTCCGTGGGTGAGGCGCAGAACGTCGCGAACTGGGCCAAGGAGTTCGGCCCGGGCGGCAGCTTCTGGGCGTCGCGCCCCGCGCAGGCCGCGCTGGCGATCACCCATGTCGAGTTCGGCAACGAGACCTCCTTCGCCTACCAGGGCACGCAGCAGAGCGGCGGCGACTACGCCCGCCGCGTCCGCGACGCGCACGCCGCGATCCAGGCCACCGGCGCGCCGGTCGGCCTCCTCGTCCAGGCCGACAACGCGAACCAGAGCGACAACTGGGTCGCCCAGATGTACGCGGCGGTCCCGAACGTCCACGACTACGCCGCCGGCTGGACCGTCCACCCCTACGGCCCGCGCTCGAAGTGGCAGGACCGCATCGACGAGGTCATCAGCGCGACCGGCTCACGCGGCGCCCCGAGCAGCATCCCGGTCGACATCACCGAGTGGGGCCTCTCCACCGACAACGGTCGCTGCCTCGACGACAACTACGGCTGGAACCGCTGCATGACCTACGACGAGGCGGCCGCCGCGCTGTCCGGCACCGTCGCCGACATGCAGGCCCGCTACGGCGGCCGCATCCGGCACTTCCTCGTCTACAACGGCCGCGACCTCCGCGCCAACGGGCAGACCGGCGACCGCGAGCACTACTTCGGCCTCACCACGCTCAGCGAGCAGGACAAGGGAGCGTTCACCGCCGCAGCACGCACGCTGATGGCGATGTGAGGCCACACAGGCCCCGGGCAGGGGAATTGCCGTCCGCTCACCGCTGCGGCGCGCGGGAGCGCCGCAGCGGCCAGCTGCGGACGGCGATGAGTACCGCGGCGGTCGCCGGGATTAAGGTCCCGGCGCAGT
>JBPPNC010000066.1:0-5004 GCA_051306365.1 Solirubrobacteraceae bacterium | reverse complement strand
GCGCCAAGACCCTCCCGGCCCCACCGCCAGCGCGGCCGCACCCGACACCGGCACCACGAACGCCGGCGCCACTCCTGCGACGAGCAGCCCCACCGCGAACGCTCCGAGCAGGGCGTGGCGCGGCCACCGGCTCACACCGTCACCGACGCCTCGAGCGCCGCGAGCCGCTTCTCGCCGATCCCGGGCACGTCCCCCAGCTCCTTCACCGACCCGAAGCCGCCATGCTCCTGGCGGTAGGCGAGGATCTTCGCCGCGATCCCCGGACCCACGCCGTCGAGCTCCTGGAGCTGTTCGGGGGTCGCGGTGTTGAGGTTGACCGGCGCGGCCGGCGTCGTCACCGTCCCGGCCCCCGCCGCGGGCGGCGTGGTGGCCGATGCGCGGGCCGGCACGACGATCTGCCGCCCGTCCTCGACCTCCGCCGCGAGGTTGACCGCGACGAGGTCGGCATCCGCACGCACGCCCCCGGCGCGCCGGACGGCATCGTCGACCCGCGCGCCGGCGCGCAGGCGATAGACGCCGGGCCGTCGTACGCGCCCGGTCACGTGGACGACGACCCGCCGATCGCCCGCGCCCGACGACACGCGCGGAGCCGCCACCGGGGTCTCCCGCGTCACCGGCTCGAGCTCCTCGCCACCGCCCGAGCGGAGCTGGCGCACGCCGAGGCCGAGAACGACGACGGCGAGCGCGAGGTAGAGGAGCAGGGCGCGGCGGTCAGGCACCCGCGTGACGCTATGGACGGCCTCGCGCAGGGTGTGCGACAGAGAGCTACGACTTTGCGGAAAAACGCGCCTGCCGGTCGACCTGTACGCAGTACTACGTAGTCTCGGACCACGATGCGCGCCCCAACGCGCCGGATTCTTGACACTGCTCGGGCGCAGGCATAGGTTCGAGGTATACGTCGCGCCGCGCCGGGATTTCGCCACGCCGGCCTGGGCCCTTCTGCCACGCAACAAGGATCTTTGATGCTCCGCCTCACTCCACGGGGCCGCACGACACGCGCAGCCGTCGTGCTCGCCCTCACGCTCTTCGCGGCCCTCTCCGCCGCGCCCGCGAACGCCGCGATGCAGCGCCCCGCAGGGTGCACCGCGCATGCCCTCGATCGCAACGACGACGGCTCCTCCCCCGAGGTCGACCTCGGCTTCACGGTGAACCTGACCGGCGAGCAGTTCTCCAAGGTCTACGTCAACAACAACGGCAACGTCACGTTCGGTCAGTCACTCGCCGCGTACACCCCATCGCTGATCTCCGGCGCAGCGCAGCGCATCATCGCCCCGTTCTGGGCCGACGTCGACACCCGCGCGGCCGGTTCCGCCATTGTCACGTACGGCCAGACGACGTCGCTGTTCAACGGCCACAAGGCGTTCTGCGTGGAATGGGACGGTGTCGGCTACTTCAGCTCTGCGGCCGACAAGCTCAACAAGTTCGAACTGCTGCTCGTCGACCGCAGCGACCGCGCCGCGGGCGACTTCGATGCGATCTTCAACTACGACCAGGTCCAGTGGGAGACCGGTTCGGCCAGCGGCGGCTCGGGCGGGCTCGGCGGGAGCCCCGCCCGCGTCGGCTACTCCGTGGGGTCGGCCGGCCAGTCCTTCGAACTGCCCGGGTCGGGCACGTCCGGGGCGTTCCTCGACGGCGGGCCCGTCGCGCTCGTCACGACCTCGCGCGGCACCCTCGTTCCGGGCCGCTACGTCTACCCGGTCAGCGCCGGCACGCCCGTGCGTGACGCCGCCGTCGAGGGCCTCGTCACCAGCCAACACGTCGCCCTCCCCGGCGCGCGGGTCGAGGTCTGCCCGTCGGCGGGCTTCCCGAACCCGGGTGGCGGCTGCGGCACCGCCACGACCGACGCGCAGGGCCGCTATGTCATCGCCAACCTCGCACCCGGCACGTACAGCTCGACCGTCATGCCGCCCACCGGCGACACGACGAGCACGCGCACCACCGTGGGCCCGTTCACCGTTCCCGGGACGCGCGACGTGGCGATGAGCACGCTGACCGCACCCGCGAACGGCAACGTCGCCGTCGGCCATTCGACGTTCAACGGCGGCATCCCCGTCCTGTACCCGGGCGACCCGACCGAGGTCCAGGCGACCGGGTGCGTCGGCGCGACCGCCGCGACCGCGACGATGCTCGCCCCGCTGAATGACAACACCGGCGCGCTGGACGAGGCCCATCCGCTGGCCACGGCCGGCCTGACCGAGCGCGAGCCGGGGGTCTACCGCGGCACGCTGACCCCGCCGGCCGACTACGTCGGCAACGCCACGGTCATCCTGAAGCTGACGTGTCCCGGGGGCGCGACGCAGCAGAATCAGTTCTCGGTCTACATCGATCCGAGCGGCGTGGTCGTCAACCAGAACGGCACCCCGGTGCCGGACGCCGCCGTGGTCCTGACGCGCGCCGACACCGCCGCGGGCCCGCTCGTCCAGGTGCCGGACGGCAGCGACCTCATGTCGCCGAGCAACCGCAAGAACCCCGACGTGACCGACGCCGCCGGCCGCTTCGGCTGGGACGTCGTCGCCGGCTTCTACCAGGTGACCGCCTCGAAACCCGGGTGCGCCAGCACGTCCAGCGCGGTCCTGACGATCCCTCCGCCGGTCACCGACCTGCGCCTGGTGCTCGACTGCCCGAGCCCGGCCCCGGCGCCGCCGCCGATCGCCGCACCCCCCGTCACCGGTGGGTCGGTCATCGCGCCGCCCGCGAAGCTGCGCGTCACAGGCATCCGGGCCACGCGTCGCAGCGACGGCTCGATCCGGATCCAGCTCACCACGACCGCCGCCGGGAAGATCACGGCCAGCGCGCGCGCCGCCCTGCCCACGGCCAAGAAGAAGGCGAAGTCCCGCGCGGCCGCGAAGAGCAAGAAGAAGGCGAAGACCTTCGCCTTCGGCCGCTCGGTGTCCCGCAGCGTGCCCGCGGGCAAGGTGACCCTCGTCCTCAAGCCCGGCAAGAAGGCGAAGGCGCAGCTGAAGAAGGGGCGCTCGCTGAAGGTCACGCTGACCATCGCCGCGCGGTCGACGACCGGCGCGAAGGTCACGACGACCAAGCGCGTCACCGCCAAGATGAAGAAGAAGACCAGCAAGAAGAAGTCGAAGAAGTGACGGCCGGGGGCGGTTGGCGCGACCGCCCACGCCGCGGGTCGTCAGCGGACGACGATGTTGACGAGCTTGCCGGGCACCACGATGACCTTGACGACGTCCTTGCCATCGAGGAGCGCCTTCACCTTCTCCGAGCCCCGGGCCAGCGCCTCGAGTTCGTCCTTGCCCGCCTCCGACGGCGCCGTCACCCGGTCACGGACCTTGCCGTTGACCTGCGCGACGAGCTCGAACGTGTCGGCCTCCAGGAAGCGCGAGTCCGCCGCGGGCCACGGCTCCTCCCACACGCGCCGGCCGGTGAGCTTCTCGTACGCGTCCGCCGACGTGTGCGGCGCGAACGGGAACAGCAGCGACGCGGCGGTGGCCAGCGCGAAGCGCACGGCACCGGGCTCGGCGGCGCCGCGCTTGGCCGGGGTCAGCTCGTTCATGAGTTCCATGACGGCGGCGATCGCGGTGTTGAACGCAAACCGGCCGGCGACATCGTGCGTGACCTTGTCGATCGCCCAGTGCGCCTTGCGCATGACGCGCAGCGTGTCGTCGTCGCTCGCCTCCTCGGGGGCCGGGTCGTCGGCCAGCTCGTCGGCCGCCTCCGCGCACGTGCGCCACAGCCGCCCGAGGAAGCGCTGCATGCCGTCGACGCCGTCGTCGGACCAGTCGGCGTCCTGATCGGGCGGGCCGATGAAGAGGATGTAGCAGCGGGCGGTGTCCGCGCCGTACTTCGCGACGATCTCCCGCGGGGACACGACGTTGCCCTTGGACTTGGACATCTTCGCCCCGTCCTTGGTGATCATCCCCTGGGTGAACAGGCGGGCGAACGGCTCGTTGACGTCGAGCAGCTCGAGGTCCGTCAGCGCCTTGCAGAAGAACCGCGCGTACAGCAGGTGCAGGATCGCGTGCTCGACCCCGCCGATGTACTGGTCGACCGGCATCCACGCGTTGACGACCTTCGGATCCCACGGCGCGTCCCCGTTGTCCGGGTCGCAGTAGCGCAGGAAGTACCAGGACGAATCGACGAACGTGTCCATCGTGTCCGTCTCGCGCCTGGCCGGGCCGTAGCACTTGGGGCACTCGGTGTTGACCCAGTCCTCGGCGGCCGCGAGCGGCGACTTGCCCTTCGGCGCGTAGTCCGCGATGTCGGGCAGCTCGACGGGCAGCGCGTCGTCGGGGACCTGGACCATGCCGCACGTCGGGCAGTGGATGATCGGGATCGGGCAGCCCCAGTAGCGCTGGCGGCTCAGCAGCCAGTCGCGCAGCCGGTAGTTGATCGACTGGTGGCCCTTGCCGTCACGGTCCAGCCACGTGGTGATCTTCTCCAGCGCGTCGCGGTTGTGCAGGCCGTCGAAGTTCGGGTGGGAGTGCACGAGCGGGCCGTCGCCGACGTACGGCAGGTCCTCGCCGCCGCCGATCACGCGCTTGACCGGCAGGTTGTACGCGTGCGCGAACGCGAAGTCGCGCTCGTCGTGGCCCGGAACCGCCATGATCGCGCCGGTGCCGTACTCCATGAGCACGTAGTCGGCGACGTACATCGGCAGCTTCTCGCCGTTGACCGGGTTGACGACGTGGCGGCCGAGGAAGACGCCGGTCTTCGGCTTCTCGGCGTCGCCGCGGTCCTCCTTCTCGGCGGTGAGCGCGTGGTTGATGTAGTCGCGCACCGCCTGCTCGTGCTCGGTCCCCGCGGCCAGCTTGAGCACGTCGGGGTGCTCGGGCGCCATGACGAAGAACGTCGCGCCGAACAGCGTGTCCGGGCGCGTGGTGAACACCGGGTAGTCGATGCGCAGTTCCTCGCAGTGGAACGTGACCTCGGCGCCCTCGGACCGGCCGATCCAGTTGCGCTGCATCGTCTTGACGTGCTCGGGCCAGTCGATGATGTCGAGGTCGTCGAGCAGCCGGTCGGCGTAGTCGGTGATGCGGAAGAACC
>JBPPNC010000058.1:0-17340 GCA_051306365.1 Solirubrobacteraceae bacterium | reverse complement strand
GGTCGGCCGCCCCGCCGAAGGACCCGGCGCCGGCCACGGCGCGCAGCGCCACGAGATGACGGAGTTCGACGCCGGCGAGCGGATCGGCCATGCGTGAACGGTACCGCTCGGGCCGAACGTCGGAAAGTGGTTGGGCTGGCCACCATAGTCCGGCGTTCGGCGCCGAGAACCGCCACATTTCGACGTTCGCCCCTCGGGGTCCGGGTTAGCGCGTGTTGCTGATGCGCAGCGCGTAGCCGTAGACGAGGCAACGCGCGTCCGGGGTGTTGCGGCCGTCCTGGCGCACGACGCCCTCGAAGACGTAGTTGATGCCGCTCTTCTCCAGGTGCAGCCGGAACGTGTTCGAGCCGCCGATGGTGAAGGCCGACGTGGTGTTCGGGGCGATGGCGGTGATCGCCGCCGCCTGGCCGGGGACCTCGCGGGAGAGGTTCACCGCGATCGGCGCGGTGTTGCCGAACGTCAGGGTGGTCGCGGGATCTTCGACGCCCGCGTTCTTGTTCTGGTCGAAGCAGCTGGCGCTCAGGGTGCCGAGGCCGGGGATCGAGCCGATCGCGGTCGCGACATCGTTCGCGTTGTCGTTGACCACCGCGGGACGCGCGAACGAGTCGGCGCCGCCGCGCATGACGTCGCTGACGAACTTGCCGGGGATCATGCCTTTGTTGTCGCCCTTCGAGGCGGTGGCGACGACGTTGCCCGCCGCCTGGCTGCGGGTGACACTCGAGGCGACTGCGTCCTTGCCGTCGACCTTGCCCGCGTTCTGGGCGTAGTTGACCGCTGCGACGGCGGTCCCGGTGGTGGCCAGCACGAGCGCGAGCAGCGCTACGGCCATCGACGGTGAGGGAATCAGGCGTTGCACGGGTAGGGATCCTCCGTATGGTTGAACGGGTGGGTTCTGCCCCTGACGACACGACTTCAGGCATGCCGATGCGGTCCGGGCGCCACGCGCCTGCCACGCGCGTCGTCCATGCGGGGCTCCCGGACCCCGAGCAGGGGGCGCCCATCTTGCCCGGTCCGACGTTCGCGGGGCCGTACCACCTGCGTGGCGAGCCGGACAGCACGCCGTACGGCTACGGGCGCTACGCCAATCCGACCTGGACCGCGCTGGAGTCTGCGATCGCCGAGCTCGAGGAAGGGCCGGTGCTCACGTTCGCGTCGGGCATGGCCGCCGTCAGCGCGGTCCTGCTGCCCGCACTCGATCGCGGCGACGTCCTCGTCCTCCCCGACGAGTGCTACGGCGGTGTGCCCGCACTGGCCCGTGCGCGCCTGGCGCCGGCCGGAGTGCAGCTGCGCGTCGCCGGCGGTGGCACCGAAGGCCTCGTGGCCGCGTGCGCCGGCGCGACCGTGGTGTGGCTGGAGTCCCCGACGAACCCGGGGCTGAACGTGATCGACGTCGCGGCCGTTGCGACGGCCGCGCACGAGGCGGGCGCTGAGCTCATCGTCGACGGGACGCTCGCGACGCCGCTGCTGCAGCAGGCGCTCGCGCTCGGTGCGGACGTCGTGGTGTGCAGCGGCTCGAAGCACCTGACGGGCCACAGTGACCTGATCCTGGGCTACGTCGCGGTCCGTGACGCCGCGCGCCTGGACCCGGTGCGGTCGTGGCGGTCGTCCGTGGGTGCGGTCCCAGGCCCGTTCGAGGCGTGGCTGGCCCACCGCTCCCTCGCGACCCTGGACGTCCGGCTGGACCGGCAGTGCGCCAACGCGCTGACCCTTGCCGAGCTGCTCTCCGGCCGCGATGACGTGACCGACGTCCGCTACCCGGGCCTGTCGTCCCATCCGCACCACGCACTGGCTGCCGCGCAGATGCACGGCCGTTTCGGTGGGATGCTGGGGTTCGACCTCGGGAGCGAGCGCCGCGCGCAGGCCTTCCTCGACGCGTGCGGGCTCGTGGCCGAGGCGACCAGCTTCGGCGGTGTGCACAGCATGGCCGAGCGGCGCGCCCGCTGGGGGCTCGAGGCCGTCGGCGAGGGCTTCATCCGCTTCAGCGCCGGGGTCGAGGATCCCGGCGACCTGTGCGCCGACGTCGTGGCGGCACTGGGCGTCTCACGCGGCTGAGCGCGTCGTGGCGGGCGCCGCCCACGGCGACGCGCCAGACCAGGCAGGTGGGGCCTACCCGAAGGGCACGTGCAGGCGACGATCCAGGTCGTCGGCCTGCTTGCGGACAACGCGGCCGCGCCGCTTGTCCTCGTCGTCCTGCGCCGAGGCCTCAAGGGCGTCAGCGTGGTTGTGCAGTTCGCTCAGTGCGTCCCGCACCACGGGCTCCCCCAACTCCGGGTAGATGATTCCTGTCTCCATATGGCGTTCCCTCCCCAGGGTTTGCCGCTGGTTCGCCGACACCGTACCGCGGGCGGGCACCCACGCCAACCCTCCGTTCGTCCAGTCTGTTCGCCGTGTGGGATCTGGCGCGCTCGAACGAGGACCCGGTGTGGTCCGGCACGGTCCTCGCCACTGTGTCCGGGGAGCAGATGGCCGCGATGCCACTGGGCCTGGGAAGGGTCACGACGCTCGGCGACCGGCCGGTCGAGCGTTCGACTGGTGATCGGCAGCTCGCAGACTCGGGTCATCGACGGCGGCCGCGCCTCCACCCCGCGCACATCCCGGGCTGACGCGCGATGATGGCGCGATGGAGGAGGTCATCGACGGTGTGTGGGACTGGACGACGTTCCACGAGGGCATCGGGGTCACGGTCCACTCGCACCATCTCGCGCGGCCGGGCCTGCTCATCGACCCGCGGGTGCCGACCGACGGGACGGGCTGGTTCGCGCGTCACTGCCCGCCGACGCGGATCGCGCTGACGAACCGCCACCACCTGCGCCACGCCGACGTGTTCGCCGAGCGCTTCGGCTGTCCGATCCTCGCGCACGAGGCGGGTCTGCCCGACCTGCCCGACCACGGCATCACCCCGTTCGCGTTCGGTGACGAACTCGCCCCCGGCGTGGTCGCGCACGAGGTCGGCGTACTGTGCCCGGAGGAGACGGCGATCCACATGACACCCCGCGGCGGGCGCCCCGGGGTGCTGGCGCTCGCCGACGCCATCATTCGCATCGAGTGCGTCCTGGCGTTCGTGCCGGACGTCCTGCTGGGTGACGATCCGGCGACCATCAGGCAGGGGATCGGCCAGCGCCTGCTCGGGCTCTGCGACACGCTCGACTTCGACGTCCTGCTGCTCGCACACGGCGCGCCGAAAGCCGAGGGCGGGCGGGCTGAGCTCCGCGCGTTCGCGGCAGACGCCGCTCAGGGCTGACGCCGGCGGAGGGGCGTCGCCGAGCGCTGGGCGGGCGTTGACATGGGCATGTTCGCGGGGTGAGTGCGAGCGCGCCGCGCGACCCGTAGTCTCGCCGGCACATGTTCGCCAAGCGACGGATCCGCAAGCACGGCCTTCAGGCTCAGGCACAGGTCGTGGCGGTGGAGGATCGCGTCACGGCGGGCGGCGGGCGCACGTCCACGTTCGAGCTGGAGGTCCGGCCGGCGGATCGCGCGGCGTTCGCGGCCGAACTGACCGAGACGTTCGGCCCCGGGATGCAGCGGCCTGAGGAGGACGACCTCGTCGGGGTGCTCTACGACCCGAAGGATCTCGCCGTGATCCTCGACCTCGCCGGCGACGACCGCTTTGACCCGGACGCCGAGCGTGCGCGAGCCAAACAGCACCGCAAGGACGCGCGGCGCTGAATCGGCACACCGCTGCGTTGTTCTGTCACAGGTCGCCTGCGACCATGGCGGCATGGCGGCATGGCGGATGACGAGCGGATGAGGGTCTACCGGGACACGGCCGCGGAGGTCCAGGCGCGGTACGCGAGACTGGATGCCGAACTGCGGGACGTCCGCGAGGAGAGCCAGGCCGGACGCCAGGCCCTGCTTGACCGGCTCCCGCCGCCGCCGAGTTCGGCTGCGTAGCTCCCGCCGGAGCGACACGTACATTTGTTCGCCTCATGGCCCGTACCGCCACGATCCACGTCTGCTCAGACTGCGGGCACACCGAGCCCCGCTGGCACGGCCAGTGCGCCGGCTGCGGCGCCTGGAACACGCTCGTCGAGGAGGCCGCTCCGCCGAAGGCGACAGCCGGGGGCAGCCGTGGCGCCCGCGCGCGGGGCGCCGCCAACAGCGCCCTGGCCCGCACGCCGACTGCGCTGCGCGACGTTCACGCCGAGCAGACGAAACGCCTGCATACGAGCATCGGCGAGCTCGACCGCGTGCTGGGTGGCGGGCTCGTTCCCGGGTCGCTTGTGCTGCTCGGTGGATCGCCGGGCATCGGCAAGTCGACACTCACGAACATGGCGTTGGGCCATCTCGCACAGGCGGGGCACAGGACGCTCTACGTCACCGGCGAGGAATCCGCCGCACAGGTCCGGCTGCGGGCCGAGCGCCTTGGTCCGGGGGCGCTCGACGTGCCCATCGTGGCCGAGACCGACCTCGACGCCGTGGTCGCCACGCTCGACGCCGAGCGGCCTGTCGCGTGCGTCATCGACTCGGTCCAGACCCTCCACGCGCCCGACCTCACCGGCGCGCCCGGCTCCGTCGGCCAGGTGCGCGAGGTCGCCCGCCGGATCATGTCCGTGGCGAAGGCCAACGGCACCGCGGTGATCCTCGTCGGCCACGTCACGAAGGAGGGTGCGCTCGCCGGTCCCCGTGTGCTCGAGCACCTCGTCGACTGCGTGCTGCAGTTCGAGGGCGAGCGCGAGCGGACCTACCGCACGCTCCGCGCCCTGAAGAACCGGTTCGGTTCCACGAACGAGGCGGGCGTGTTCGAGATGCGCTCCGGCGGCCTCGTCGAGGTGCTGGACGCCAGCGCGCGGTTCGTGGGGGAGGCCACCGGCAAGCCGGGATCTGTCGTCCTCGCGGCGATGGAGGGCAGCCGCCCGCTGCTCGTCGAGGTGCAGGCGCTGGTCAGCCCGTCCGAGCTGGTTCCGCCCCGTCGCGTGGTCACCGGCATCGACCGCAACCGCCTGGCCCTGGTGCTCGCCGTGCTGGGCCGTCACGGCGGGATCGGCACCGGCACGGCTGACGTCTTCGTCAACGTCGTCGGCGGCGTCCGCGTGGATGAACCTGGCGCCGACCTCGCCGTCGCGCTCGCGATCGCCAGCGCGCAGAAGGGCGTGGCGCTCGGCGCCCCGGAGCGCCCGCTCGCCGCCTTCGGCGAGGTGGGCCTCACCGGCGAACTGCGGTCGGTCGGCCACCCGGACCGCCGGCAGGAGGAGGCCGCGAAGTTCGGCCTGGCCGACGTCGTCGCGCCCCCGCGGGTCACGAGTCTGCGCGCCGCGCTCCGGGCGGCGTTCGCCGCGGCACGCGAAGAGGGACCGATCAGGGCCGCTTGAGCGGGCTTGTCGCGGAACCACACGTCATTCCTGCAAACCCGGACTGTCAGATTCGGTGACCGTCCGGTAGAATGGGTCGTGATGGTGGCCCGAACTGGGGATGAGCTCAAGGAGCTCGAACGGCAGGAGCCCCGGCTCGTCAAGGCGCTGGAAATGGTTGCACCCGGAACGGCGCTGCGTGAGGGGATCGACAACATCCTCCACGCCCACACCGGCGGTCTGCTGGTCATCGGCGACCCCGACGAGCTGAGCTTTCTGTTCTCCGGCGGCTTCCAGCTGGACGTCGACTACACCCCAGCGCTGCTCTACCAGGTGGCAAAGATGGACGGGGCGATCATCGTGAACGCGAACGCGACGAAGATCGCGATGGCGAACGTCCAGCTCATGCCCGATCCGACGATCCTGTCGCTCGAGACGGGCACCCGCCACCGCACCGCCGAGCGCGTCTCCAAGCAGACCGACGCGCTCGTCATCGCGATCTCCGAGCGGCGCGAGGTCGTGTCGCTCTACGTCGGCGGCGCGAAGTACATCCTCGTCGAGATCCCGATCGTCCTGGCGAAGGCCAACCAGGCGCTCGCCACGCTCGATAAGTACCGCACGCGCCTCGACCAGGTCTCCACCCGCCTGACCGCGCTGGAGTTCGAGGGCGGGGCGACGCTCCATGATGTCCTCACCGTGCTGCAGCGCTCCGAACTCGTGACGCGCATGGCGGTGGAGATCGAGCGGTACATCGTCGAACTTGGCACCGAAGGCCGGCTCATCGAGATGCAGCTCGAGGAGACGATGGTCGGCGTCGCGGGCGACAAGGCCGCCCTCGTGCACGACTACATCACCGAGGACTCGGACGAGGCCTTCGCGAGCGCCCTGGATCAGCTCGGCCGCCTGCCGCACCAGGACCTGCTCGATTTCGGCCGGCTCGCCGAGATGCTCGGCTACGACCGCAAGCTCAACACTCTGGATTACGCGGTCTCACCCCGCGGCTTCCGCATCCTCGGCCGCATTCCGCGTCTGCCGAAGATGGTCGTCAACCAGATCGTCCGCGAGTTCGGCGGTCTCGACGACATGCTCGCCGCGACAGACTCCGAACTGGAGACCGTCGAAGGCGTGGGGGAGATCCGGGCCAAGGACATCCGCGAGGGCCTCCGGAGGCTGCAGGAGATCAATCTCGTGGACCGGTACCTACAGACCTGACGCACAAGGCGGACGGCGGCGACTGGGCCGTCCGGACACTAGGAGGACACCATTTCGGACAACATCGAAGAAACGCTGCTTGAGGACCTTGAGGTCGAACGCGAGATCGAGAACATCGAGTTCGAGCTGGGCGACAACGTCGTCTATCCGCACCACGGGGCGGGCCAGGTCCTGAAGAAGGAGAAGCGGGTGATGTTCGGCGAGGAGCGCGAATACCTCACCATCAAGATTCTCCACAACGACATGACCGTGATGGTGCCGTGCGAGAACGCCGGCAAGGCCGGTCTGCGCCGCGTCATCGACGAGGAGACCGTGCAGAAGGTGCTCGGCGTGCTGTCCGACAAGGTGTCGGAAATGCCGAAGAACTGGAACCGCCGGTTCAAGCACAACCGCGACAAGATCAAGACGGGCGACATCTACGAGCTCGCCGAGGTGGTCCGCAACCTGGCCATCCGTGAGCACGAGAAGGGCCTGTCGACGGGTGAGAAGCAGATGTTCACCCGCGCGAAGAAAATCCTGGCCTCCGAGCTGATGTACGCGCTGGAGAAGGACGAGGACGGCGCTGAGGAGTACCTCGACAACCTCCTCGCCGAGTCCGCCGCCGAGCAGGGCGCGCTGGCGTAGCACTGAGCATCAGGCGATGTCGGCCTCTGCGCTGATCGTCGCCGCCGGACGTGGCGAACGCCTTGGGTCTGACCGGCCCAAGGCGTTCGCCGTTCTGGCGGGACGTCCGATGCTCGAATGGGCGCTCGACGCGCTCCGCGACAGCCCGCAGGTCGGGGAGATCGTCGTGGCGCTGCCCGCGGGCTACGAGGCCCCGCAGGGGTGCGTGGGCGTGCGCGGCGGCGCCGAGCGGTCGCACTCCGTGCGGGCGGCGCTCGCGGCGTCGTCCGGGGATCCGGTGCTCGTGCAGGACGCGGCCCGGCCGATGCTCACCCCGGAGATCGTCGCGGCGTGCCTGGACGGGCTGGGTGACGCGGACGCCGCCATCGCCGCGGCGCCCGTGACGGACACGATCAAGGAGGGGTCCGACGGGGACGTCGTGCGCACCCTCGACCGCTCGGTGCTCTGGGCGGTGCAGACCCCGCAGGTCTTCCGCCGCGCGGCACTCGAGGCCGCGCTGGGCCAGCCCGACGACGTCCTGGCGGCCGCGACGGACGACGCGTCGCTCGTGGAGGCCGCCGGCGGCACGGTGCGGATCGTGCCCACCGCGGCGTCCAACCTGAAGGTCACGACGCCGCATGACCTGCAGGTCGCGGAGCTCCTCCTGCGCTCCTCGACGCGAACCACCCCATAGTTGTGGGTTCGCGTCGCGGTAGGACAGCGCGACGCGAGATCCACGACTATCGTCGATTCCGCGTCGAGCACCCGGCGTGCCCGCCCATGCGCACCGACATCGCCCCCGAAGACTTCGATCCGCCGCAGCGCGGCGCGCTCATCCTGCTCGGCCTCATCGGCGCACTGGGCGGCATCGTCGGCGGCTTTGTCGCATCGCTCACACCGCTGGCCGAGCTGGCGTTCGTGCTCAGCCTGCTGCTCGGACCGGCGGTCGCCGGGTGGAGCGCGTATCGCCAGGGGACGAACGGCCTCGGCGTCGCGATCGTGGTGGTCGCTGCGCTGGTGACGTACGGCTTCATCGCATACGCCTTCGGGGTCACGACGATCCCCGACGCGTCCCCGGAGTGACGTCTCGCGTCGTCATCGGCGAGGATGCGTCGCTGTGCTGACCGACTACCACGTCCACCTGCGCCCCGACGGCCCCGGCAGCGAGGCCGAGAAGTTCTTCGTGCCGGCCAACATCCAGCGCTACCGCGACGCCGCGAGCGAGCGCGGGATCGCCGAGCTGGGCGCCGCCGAGCACATCTATCGCTTCACCGCCGCACTGGACGTCTGGCAGCACCCGCTGTGGCGCGCCTTCGCGCGGGACGACATCGACGCCTACGTCGGCTTCCTGCGCGAGGACACCGACCTGAAGGTCGGCATCGAGGCCGACTTCATCCCGGGCCGCGAGGACCGCATGGCGACCCTGCTGGAGGCGCGCGACTGGGACTACGTCGTCGGCTCGATCCACTTTCTCGGCGACGAGGCGCTGGACATGGAGCAGTACGACATCTGGGACGTTCGCGGCCACGCGCCCGACGAGATCTGGCGCCGGTACTTCGAGACGCTCGGCGAGGCGGCCCGCAGTGGCCTGTTCGACATCCTCGCCCATCCGGACCTCGTGAAGATCTGGGGCCCGCGCCGCCGGCCGGTCCCCGAGGGCGACCTGCGTCGCTTCTACGAGCTGGCGATGGACGGGATCGCGGAGTCGAAGATCGCGATCGAGCTGTCGACCGCAGGACTGCGCAAGCCCGTCGGCGAGCTGTACCCATCGACGGCCTTCCTGGAGATGTGCCTGGAGGCCGGCTGCCCGGTCGCGCTGTCCAGTGACGCGCACACCCCGGACCACCTCGGATTCGGCTACGACCAGGCGCTGCAGGCGCTCGAGCGGCTCGGCGTCAGCGAGCTCGCCGTCTTCGAGGGCCGCGAGCGCCGGCTGGAGCCGGTCGGATGAGCCCGCCCCTGACCGGGGGCTGCCTCTGCGGCGCCATCCGCTTCGAACTGACCGAGCCGCCGAAGCTCGCGACGTACTGCCACTGCACGCGCTGCCAGCGCCGCACGGGCACCGCGGCGTCGGCCCAGGCGATCATCGTCCCGGGCTCGCTGCGGTGGCTCGCCGACGAGCCCGCGACCATCCGCATGGGCGCGTTCGACACCGACCCGGGGGTGCGCCCGTCGCTGCGCCAGTGGGTCAGCAGCGCCGCGCCCTGGGAGCCGATTCCCGACGACGGCCTGCAGCGGTTCGACGGGAGCGCGCAGGGATGAGTCACGGCATCGGCTACGACACGCACCGCCTCGTCGCAGGGCGCCCGCTCATCCTCGGTGGTGTGTCGTTCGAGGACGCCGAACTGGGTCTGGAGGGCCACAGCGACGCCGACGTCCTGACGCACGCGATCATCGATGCCATCCTCGGCGCGGCCGGCCTGGGGGACATCGGTGAGCACTTCCCGGACACCAATCCCGCGTTCAAGGACGCCGACTCGCTCCAGCTGCTGGAGACGACCCGGGCGCTGATCGGCGCCGACGGGCTGCGCGTCAAGCATGTCGATGCGACGGTGGTCATGGAACGGCCGAGGCTCGGCCCACATAAGCAGCAGATCCGCGAGACGCTCGCGCGGGTGCTGCGCCTGCGGCCCCACCACGTGAACATCAAGGCGACGACCGGCGAGGGCATGGGCTTCGTCGGGCGTGGCGAGGGCATCGCCGCGCTCGCCATCGCGTCGGTCATGGGCGCCCCTCCGGTGCCCGGCGCCCGCGAAGACGCGCCGCCCGCGTAGGCTTCCGCGCCGCGATGCTGCTGGATTCCCGTCCCTCAGTGGTGACGCCCGTGCTCGCGCGGACCGGCTTCTGGTCGCCATTCGCGGCGTGTGTGGGTCTCGCTTTCCTCTCACTGCTGCTCCCGAGCACGCCGACGTACGACCCGTGGGCGTGGATCATCTGGGGCCGCGAGATCACGCAGTTCGATCTGCTGACGACGAGCGGCCCGTCGTGGAAGCCGCTGCCGATCCTGTTCACGACGCCGTTCGCGCTCTTCGGTGACGCGGCGCCGTATCTCTGGCTCGTGGTCGCCCGCGCGGGCACACTCGGCGGGCTCGTCGTCGCCTACCGGCTCGGCACCCGCCTGGGCGGTCCGGCGGCGGGCGTCATCGGCGCGGTGGCCCTGGCGCTGGCCCCGTGGACGGTGCGCAACGCGGCGCTCGGGAACAGCGAGGGCCTGCTCGTCCTCTGCGTGCTGTGGGCGTGCGACCGGCATCTCGACGGCCATCGCGGCCAGGCGTTCGCGCTCGCGATCGCGGCCGGCATGCTGCGCCCCGAGGCGTGGCCGTTCCTGCTGCTGTACGCGGCCTGGCTGCTGTGGCAGGACCGCGGGCGCTGGTGGTGGATCGGCCTCGGGCTGCTCTCGCTGCCGGCCGCCTGGCTGCTGCCGGAGAAGTGGGGCTCCGGGAGCTTCTGGCGGGCCGCCGAGCGCGCGCAGCAGCCGAACGCGAACAGCCCGGCGTTCGCCGACAGTCCCACGCTCGCGATCCTCGGCGACGCGATCGAGATGCTGCCGTTGTACGTCCTCGTCGGGCTTGTCGCGGCCGTCATCGTGGGGTTCGCCCGGGCGGTCCCCGTGGGCCGGGGCGCGCCGGCGCTCGGCCTCGCCGGGCTTGCGGCCGGCTGGATCACCCTCGTCGCCGCGATGACCGAGGCGGGGTACGCCGGGAACCAGCGCTATCTCGTCGCGCCCGCCGCACTGCTCTGCATCCTGGGTGGCGTCGGCATCTCGTGGGCCGCCGGGGCGCTCGCCGTCCGCGCCGGCAGGCACGGGCGCACCGTCGTCGCCGCGATCGGCGGCGCGACCATCGCGCTGATCGTCACGGGCGCGGTGTCGGGGTTGCCCGACACCCTACGGGGGATCGGCTACCAGGTGAAGATCGCCGACCAGCTCGAGGGCGCGATCGAGGCAGGCGGAGGCGCTGAGCGCCTGAAGGACTGCGGCCACCTGTACACCAACGCCTACACCGTCCCGCTCGTGGCGTGGACCATCGGGGTGCACACCAACGACGTCGCCTTCCGGCCGGAGTTCCCGGCGGCGATCCTGCGGGTCGCGCACGTCCGCGGCCAGCGCTCGCGCCCGTTGCCCAAGCGGCTGCCCAACGGGCGGGTCGTCGCCCGCACCGGCGAGTGGACGATCGCGCTCGCGTGCGGGCGGCGCTGACCGGCTGACTACCCTTTCGGGGATGAGCTCCGTGGCCGCGCGCACAGAGCCGGTGCAGCGGCTTCGCGCCGGGTCCCTCGCCACCGTGCTGACGATCCTCGGGCTGGTCGCGCTCTCCGTGATCAGCCTGTTGCTGCGCACGCAGGCGCTGCGTGCCGGGTTCTGGATCGACGAGGGGCTGTCGGTCGGCATCGCGACTCGCGACTTCTGGGACATCCCTGGCGTCCTGCGGGTGGACGGCTCGCCGCCGCTGTACTACATGCTCCTGCACCTGTGGATGGCGGTCGTCGGCAACGGGGAGGGCGCGACCCACGGGCTCTCGGTCGCCTTCACCGTCGCGATGGTGCCGGTCGCGTGGTGGGCGGCGCGGGGCCTGGCAGGCAGCCGCGCCGCGTGGATGGCGGCGGTGCTCGCAGCCTTCCATCCCTTCCTCACGTTCTACGCGCAGGAGACACGGATGTACGCGCTGGCGGCGCTCCTCGCACTCCTGTTCGCCGGGTGTTTCGCGCGCGCGTATTCGCTCGATGACCGGCGGTATGTCGGGCCCGTCGCGATCACGGGCGCGCTGCTGCTGTACACCCACACCTGGTCGATCTTCCTGCTGGCGGGCAGCGTCGCCGCGGTCGCGGCGCTCTGGTCTCGGGCGCCGGATCGCCGGGCGTTCACCCGCGACGCCGCGTTCGGCTACGGCGGGATGGGGCTGCTGTTCCTGCCGTGGGTGCCGACGCTGCTCTACCAGGCCGCGCACACGGGGGCCCCGTGGGCGCGCAAGCCGGGGACCGAGCAACTGCTCGAAGGCGCGTTCACCGCTCTGGGCAGCGGCGGCGGTGGCGGGGGAGGGGGGCCGCTGCTGCTCATCGTCGCCGGCGCGGGCGTTGCGGCGATGCTCGGCCGGCCGCTCGCGGGCGTCGCCCCGGCCATGCCGTCGGACGAGAAGACGCACCGCGCGCGCGTCGCCCTCGGGCTCGTCGTCATGGTCGGCGCCGGGCTGCTCGCCGCGTGGTTGGCGTCGCAGATCTCCCCGGCGTGGACGAACCGCTATCTCGCGGTGTTCGTCGGCCCCGTCGTCCTGCTGGGCGGGATCGGGCTCGCGCAGACTCGCGCGCTGGGCATCGCCGCGCTCGCCGTGCTGGTCTTCCTGTGGGCTGACCCGCGAACGGTCGCACTGACGACCAAGAGCAACGCGCGCGACGTCGCGGCGAGCATCGAGTACCGCCCGGTGAACACCGGGGACCTGGTGATCTCCACGCACCCCGAGCAGGTCGCCGTCCTGCACTACTACCTCGGCGACAGGTTCCGGTACGCCACGTCGCTGGGCGCGCAGGACGACCCGCGCTACCTGGACTGGACGGACGTCACAGACCGCCTGCTGACCACGCCGCCCACCCCGACCGCACGCAAGCTCGTCGACAGGCTGCAGCCCGGGCAGGCGGTCATCCTCGTGCTCCCCATCCTGCGCAGCTACCGCTGGAACGCCCCGTGGACCCGGCTCGTCAAGCGGCGCTCCATCGAATGGGAACGTGCGCTTAACGCGGACGCAAGACTCCGCCGCGTAGAGTCTTTCCCCCGCTTTGGTTTGCGGCCGCCGCCCCGTGGGGTTCGGGCCGTGCTGTACCGCGTCCGTCCGACGTCCCGTTCAACCTCCACACCTGCCGGCTAGTCTTTAGACTCGCTTTAGGTAGTCTTCCGCTCTCCGCTTATGGCAACTCCTGCGCACACTCCCCCTGTCCACGGTCGGCGCTTCGAGCGTCCCACCCTGGTTCTCGGCGGCGGTCCCGCCGGTCTCACCGCCGGCTACCAGCTCGTCAAGGCCGGGCGCCCCGTCACCGTCTTCGAGGCTGAAGACCAGGTCGGCGGCATCGCCATGACCGTCGAACGCGACGGCTACCGCTTCGATCTCGGCGGCCACCGGTTCTTCACGAAGAACAAGGAGGTCGACGACCTCTGGCACGAGGTGATGGGCGAGGAGTTCCTCAAGCGCCCTCGCCAGTCACGGATCTACTGGAACGGCAAGTTCCTCGAGTATCCGCTCGACGGCATGGACGTCGTCAAGAAGCTCGGCCCGATCGAGCTCATGCGCGCCGGCCTCTCGTACCTCCGCGCCGCGGTCTTCAGCCGCAAGGGCAACGAGCAGAGCCTTGAGGAGTGGGTGTCCAACCGCTTCGGCAAGCGGCTGTACGAGCTGTTCTTCAAGTCCTACACCGAGAAGGTCTGGGGTGTGTCCTGCACCGAACTGCGCGCCGAATGGGCCGCGCAGCGGATCAAGGACCTGTCGTTCGTCTCCGCGGCGAAGGCCGCGTTCTTCGGCGACAAGGACCAGAAGATCAAGTCGCTGATCAAGGAGTTCAAGTACCCGCGCTTCGGCCCCGGCCAGATGTGGGAGGAGATGACCGACCGCATCCACGAGCGTGGCGGCGAGGTCCTCATGGAGACCCCGGTCGAGCGGCTCGTGATCGAGGGCAACCGCGTCAGCGCAGTCGTCGCGGGCGGCCAGGAGTACCCGGCGGGCAGCATCATCAGCTCACTGCCGCTGCGCAACATCGTCGGCATGGCCGGCAAGTCCGCGCCGCAGAAGGTCCTCGAGGCCGCGCAGGGCCTGCGCTACCGCGACTTCCTCACGGTCGCCCTCGTCGTCGACGGCGAAGACCTCTTCCCGGACAACTGGATCTACATCCACGAGCCCGGCGTGACGGTCGGCCGCATCCAGAACTTCCGCTCGTGGAGCCCATGGATGGTCCCCGACGAGACGAAGGCCTCCATCGGCATGGAGTACTTCTGCTTCGCCGGCGACGAGCTGTGGGACGCCGATGACGACGAGCTCATCGCCCTCGCCACCCGCGAGATCGCGCAACTCGGCCTGTGCGACGCGTCGAAGGTCGAGAAGGGCTACGTCGTCCGGGTGCCCAAGGCGTACCCGATGTACGACGCCGACTACGCGGAGCGGGTCGCCGTCATCCGCGAGTGGGTCGACTCGCTCGAGAACCTTCAGCAGGTCGGCCGCAACGGCCTGCACCGGTACAACAACAGCGATCATTCCATGCTGTCGGCGATGCGCGCGGTGGACAACCTCGTCCTCGGTGCGAACCACGACATCTGGGCGGTCAATGTGGAGTCGGTCTACCTCGAAGAGGATGAGATCGACGAGCAGCCGTACCGGAATGCTCCCGAGACGAAGGCCATGGGCCAGCCTCTCGGGTCTGAGGCCTAGCGCGGTCTCCTCGGAGCGGCGCCGGTGGTCCGGGCCCCCTCTTCGCTTCTCGCTTCACGGGAGTCACGTGGTTGGTCCGCGGGCCTGTCGCCCGCTTGGGAGATTCGCTCCGAGTGGGGCCCGAACCCACCGGCCCCGCCCGTGGCGCTCGCTCGGGCGCTGGCCGCGTGCTTCTGAGGGAGTTGCTGCGGGCCTGTCTACGAGAACCTGAGCCTGAACAACTCCGACGTCCCTGCGATCCCCGGCACCGACGGGTGCGCCCACGAGTTCAGCCGTGACACCGCGCGCTTCGACGGGCCTACCGGCGCCATCGTGCACCGGCTGCGCGGGAGGGACCTGTCAACGGGACAGCAGTCGGATGTCCATCGCGCCGTGGGGGTCGGTGGCGGCGTCGACGACTGGCAGGTCGCGGTCGAGGCCGAGGAGGACCCGCTCGGCCGGCTGGGCGGCTGGACGCCATCGAAGTCCATGGAGCGGCCTGAGCAGGGCGCGGTGGTCACCCCCGAGATCACGACACGATCAACGGCGCAACCGCCTTGTTGACCTGCGAGGTCGTGAGCGGCGGCTCGAACTGATCTGGAGCGGGCTCCTGCGAGCGAAGCAGGCGGACCGCCGCGGCATGCCGCGCCTCGACCTGCACGATCGACCCCGCCGCCGCCAGGACCTCCTTGCTCTTGATCGCCGGCCCCGCGCCGTTGTACGCGCCGACGCCGGTGTCCTCGAGGGTCTGCGCGAGCTCGAGGAAGCTCTTCTCGTCGGTCACGCCGAACGAGAACATCGGCATCTTGGCGGGGGTGCCGCCGAGGTCCTTGATCGTGGCGGTGAGCGCGTCGACGTGCTCGGCCTCCTCTGCGCCGAAGCGCTTGGCCTGTGAGGCGACCTCGCCCTTGAGGCCGAGTTTCGCGCCCTCCTCGTAGAACGCCGTCTCGAGGTACTCGAGGGTGAGGGCGAAGTTCAGGATGTCGACGTCGCCCATGTCGCTCTGGGCGAACGCGCGCCGCAGGAACGGGGAGACCATCGACGTGCCGAACACCGCGCCGGCGGCGAGGGTGCCGCGGAGCAGGAGGGCCTGACGGGACATGCCCTCGACCCGGACGGTCTCAAGGGGATGTGGCTGACTCATGGACGCTGGTCCTTTCAGGAGGTGACGATGAACGGCTTGACGGCCTTGAGCACGTCGGCCTCGGTGGCCGGCTGGGCGAAGGCCCCGTCGGGGGTGGCGCTCATGCCGAGCACGCGGTTCAGCGCGGCGGCGTGGCGGGCTTCGACGGAATGGATCGCGAGCGCGGCGGCGAGCACCTCGTCGCTCTGGATCGCGCCGGCCTGGCCGAGGTACGCGGCGGCGCCGAGGTTCTCGACGGTCGCGGCGAGCTTGAGGACGGCGTCGCGGCTCTTCAGCGGGAACGTCGTCTCGGGTGCCTCCACGGGCGAGCCGCCGAGCTTCTCGATCGTGCCCTTCAGCGTCTCGACGTGCGCGGCCTCGGTGTCGCCGAACTGCTTGGCGAGCTCGAGGTCTGCGCCTGAGAGGACGTCGGCGGCGATGACCTTGTCGTAGAAGTCCGCCTCCAGGTACTCGAGGGTGAGGGCGTAGTTGAGGATCGCGAGATCACCGCCCATGGCGGTGGCCTTCGTCGTGCTCGTCGACGCGGCGTTCTCATCGTCATCGCCGCAGGCCGCGAGCAGCAGCGCGCTTCCGGCTGCGCCGCTGGCGCCGGCGATCTGCAGGAAGCGGCGCCGCGAGGCGTGCGTCCGGTCCGGTGGGACGGAGGGGTTGGAGGTGGCCACGCTGGGTCCTTTCGTCGGGTCCATTCGGTGCCGGGCCCTTCTTCCGGCCCCCGGGGCGTGGTTCACCGATCAGAGGGGCGACGCGCCAGGCCGCTCCCACCTGGCGCGCGAGCGGCCTGGCGCTGACGTCAGGAGCCCGTGTCCACGCCGAGGCCCTGGCGCAGCACCAGGTCTGGTCCTGCGTGTACCGACGGGCCGCCGAGCAGCTCCGTTCGTGCCGTTGATGGCTCCGATCATCCGTACTCCTTCGCGAGTCCTTCAGAACACCGACGAGGCCGGCGCGTGGGCGCCGGCCTCGAGGGCGGGGAGCCGCGGACCGGAGCCGCGGGCTACGAGGCCGGGATCGCGTTCGGGACGCAGGTCGCGTACACGCGCAGGATGCGGTTCGTCCCGGTCACGTTGCGGCCCGCGACCTGCCAGCCGGTGGCCGCGGCGGCGCCGGGCTGCGCCGGGGTGGGCATGGAGGCCGAGAGGAACGCGCGGTCGAGCGCGGTCGGGTCGTTGCCGCCGTTCAGCGTGGGGATGAGCCACGCGCCGCCGCCGCCGATGGCGCGCTCGCCGGTCGGGCAGCTCACTGAGATCGTGGCGGGGGTGCCGCCGCCGGCGCCGGACAGCTGCGCCGTCTCGTTGAAGACGAAGCGCGTCTGGGCGGGCATGATGCCCTGGAGCGTGCCCTCCTGGATGTCCGCGCCGGTCAGCGAGTTGTCCTTGACGTCCTCGCTCTGGATCGTCTCGTTCTTGATGTCCTGGCTCTCGAGCGTCTCGTTCTGGACGTCGGCGCCCGTGACGGAGTTGTCGAGGAGCTTCAGGGAGCTGATCTGCCCGTCGCCGATCTTGTCGGCGCTGACGCTGCCGAACGCGAGGTCCGGGGTCTTGACCTGACCGTTGCGCAGGTCAGACGAGTTGACCGCTGCGGTGCGGATGTCGTTGCGGTCGACCGAGTTCATGCCGGGCAGCGCTGACGCGGTGCCGCCGAGCGACAGCACGAGGGCACCGGTGGCGAGGAGGAGACCGGGGGAACGGCGGGTGATGGAGCGCATGGTGGG
>JBPPNC010000079.1:0-16517 GCA_051306365.1 Solirubrobacteraceae bacterium | reverse complement strand
GGTGGAGCTGCTCGAAGGCGCGCTGGTCGCAGTGGCGCCTGAGGGCCCCGCGCACGCGACGGTGGTCGCGGATGTGGCTCGCTTCCTGATCGAGGGGCTGCCCGATGAGGAACGCCTTCTTGTGCGGGTCCGATCCCCGCTGACGTTCCGGCCCCACTCCGAGCCGCAGCCGGACTTCTCGATTGTGACCGCGCCGCATCGACGTTCACCGACCACCCGGTCGGGGCGCACCTCGTCGTCGAGGTCTCGTCCTCCTCACGCCGCATCGACCGCGGCCGCGAGGCCCGCATCTACGCGCGGGCGGGCATCCGGGAGTACCGGATCGTCGACCTCGTGGACTGGACGGTCGAGGTCCGCGCGGATCCGCGCGAGGACGGGTACGCGACGACGCGGGTGGTGCGCGCGCCGGAGCAGGTCGTCTGCGGGACGGTCGATCTGCCGCCGCTGGACCTTGCGTCGCTGTTCTCCGACGCCCGCTGGTCGCGCTCGCACACGGGTTCCGGCGGGCGATCCGCGAAGATGCAGTCGTGGTCGAGCCCGCCTCTGTCGCGCTGAAGTTCGCCTTCCTGGCGATCCTGTACCTGTTCCTGCTCTGGGTCGCGCGCAGCGCGCTGAAGGATCTGCGCCGCGGCACGGTCTCCGCCACCGCGGCCGCCGCCCCCGGTCACGAGCGCGCGCCGGTCGCTTCGCCGGACGCCACGGGCCTGCATTCCGCAGCCCACGGGGTCGGCATCGGCGGCGACGCTCCCCGGCTCGTCGCCACGTCCGTCCCCGGGCACCAGCAGGGCGCCGCGTACGATCTGGTCGGTGACTGCACCCTCGGCCGCGGCGACGTGGAGATCCACCTGGAGGACCCGTTCGCCTCGGGCCGCCACGCGCGCCTGACGCGACAGGGACATGTCATCGTGCTGGAGGATCTCGGGTCGACGAACGGGACGTACCTGAATGAGGAGCCGGTTCAGGGTCCCCAGCCGCTGCACCCCGGGGATCGCATCCGCATCGGCGACTCCGTCTTCACCTTCGAGGACTCGTGACCATCCAGCTGCCCACAACCGCCGCTCCGAGCTCCTGATGCTGCGCGTCAGCGAGTACGCGTCGGTGAGCGACACCGGCCGGCAGCGCCGCGCCAACGAGGACGCGCTCTTCGCACGCACGCCCCTGTTCGTCGTCGCCGATGGGATGGGCGGCGCGCAGGCGGGCGAGGTCGCGTCGAACACCGCGGTCGAGGCGTTCGGCGAGGGCCTGCCCGACATGACCCCCGAGCAGGCGCTCGCCGAGGTGATCCGCACGGCGAACGCACGCATCCACGAGATGTCCCGCGCGGACGTGCACCGCGCCGGGATGGGCACCACCGTCACCGCCGCACACGTCGGCGAGCACGACATCGCGGTCGCGCACGTCGGCGACTCGCGGGCCTACCGCTGGCGGGCCGGCGAGCTCGAGCGGCTCACCGAGGACCACTCGCTCGTGGAGGAGCTGCGCCGCCAGGGCAAGCTCACTGCCGAGGAGGCCGAGGACCACCCGCAGCGGTCCATCATCACGCGGGCGCTCGGCCCAGAGCCGGAGGTCGCGGTCGACACCGCTTCATGGCGGGCGCAGGCCGGCGACCTGTACCTGCTCTGCAGCGACGGCCTGACGTCGATGATCAGTGAGGGCGAGGTCGCCGCGGTGTTCACCGAGACGGGCGAATCCGAGTCGCTGGAGAGCATCGCTCGACGGCTCGTCGCCGCGGCGAACGAGGCCGGCGGCCGCGACAACATCACCGTGGTCCTGTTCAGGATCGAAGAGCTTGGGGGTGCGCCGACGGGCGAGGGCTGGGGCGACGACCAGGCGACCGTCGCCGGCGACGACGCGCCGACCGCCGCGCAGGTCCGCGCCGCCGTCGAGGACGCCGACACCGCCGCGCAGGAACGCGCTGCCGCCGAGCAGGCCCGGCGGCTCCAGCCGCGTGCGCCCGAGCAGGTACCGCAGGATCAGACGCTGGGCCGCAGCCGGGGCCGGCGCCTGCTCATCGCCGCCGGCGTCGCGCTGTTCCTCGGCATCCCCATCCTGTTCGGCGCGTACGCCGCGTCGCAGGCCGTCTACTTCGTCGGCAGCAACGACGGCTTCGTCGCGATGTACCGCGGCCTGCCGTACGAACTCCCGTTCGGGCTGGACCTCTACACGCTGAACTACACGAGCGGCGTGCCCGTCGACGCGGTCACCGAGACCCGCCGGGACGAGCTGCTCGACCACTCGCTGCGGTCACGCGAGGACGCCGCGGACCTCATCAACCAGCTCGAACGGGGGCAGCTCGCCGGCACATGAGTGCTCGGAACCGAGAGCTGTTGGCGCTGATTCCGGCGTCGCTGTTGGTCACCGTCGGCTTCGCCGCGGTGTTCATCCAGGAGGGCGAGCTGATCAGCGACGCATCGCTGACGTACGGCGGCGTGTTCCTCGGGTTGTGCTTCGTCGCGCACCTCATCATCCGCGCCACGCTCCCGGACGCGGACCCGTACCTCTTCCCGCTCGTCGCGCTGCTCGCGTGCTTCGGACTGGTGATGATCTACCGGATCGACGAGACCCTGGCGCGCGAGCAGGCGCAGTGGTTCGTCATCGGGCTCATCGTCTTCGCCGCGACGATCCTGCTGCTACGCCGCGACTACCGGGTGCTCGAGCGCTACCGGTACACGATCGCGCTGGTGGGGATCGTGCTGCTGCTGCTGCCGCGCATCCCGGGGATCGGGGCGCAGGTCAACGGCGCGTACCTGGGGATCGACCTCGGGCCGATCGCCTTCCAGCCCGCCGAGCTGGCCAAGATCTGCATCATCATCTTCCTCGCCTCGTACCTGCGCGACACGCGGCAGGTCCTCGTGCAGGGCGCACGGCGGTTCGCCGGGATCACGTTCCCGCCGCTCAAGCACCTCGGGCCGCTGCTCGTCGTGTGGGGCGCGGCGATGGTGCTGCTGGTCTTCATCCGCGACCTCGGCTCGTCACTCATGTTCTTCGGGGCGTTCCTGGCGATCCTCTACGTCGCGACCGACCGCGTGTCGTTCGTCGCGATCGGTTTCTCGATGTTCGCCTTCGGGGCGTGGTTCTTCGCCTCGACGGTCGGGCACGTCGCGGACCGCATCGACGCGTGGCAGCACCCGTTCGACGACGGGCTCTACGAGCAGGTCGGCGGCAGCTACCAGATCGCGCAATCTCTCTTCGCGCAGGCCGACGGTGGCGTGGCAGGGGCCGGGTTCGGGCAGGCGCTCATCGAGACATCGAACGGCAGCCCGATCCTGCCCGCCGCGCAGACCGACCTCATCTACGCGCTCATCACGAACGAGCTCGGCCTGGCCGGGGCGTGCGGGGTGCTGGTGGTCTACCTGCTCGTCACCGAGCGTGGCATGCGCATCGCGATGCTCGCCCAGGACTCGTTCAGCACACTGCTCGCCGCGGGCCTCGCCGCGGTGTTCGCACTCCAGGTCTTCGTCATCGTCGGCGGGGTCGTGAAGCTCATCCCGCTCACCGGGGTCACGCTGCCGTTCATCAGCTACGGCGGCTCGTCGATCGTGGCGAACTTCGTCCTCGTGGCGCTGCTGCTGCTCATCTCCGACCGCGCCCGACGCGAGGCGGCCGGACGATGAACACGCCGATCTACCGGGTCTACCTCGTGGTCGTCGTGCTCTTCGCCCTGCTCGTGGCGTGGACGTCGCGGTGGACGGTCTTCGAGGCCGAGGCGCTGCGCGACAACGCGAAGAACCGGCGCGAGCTGCTCGACCAGCAGCGGATCGACCGCGGTCCGATCCGCGACCGGGACGGGAACCTCCTGGCGCGGTCCGTCGCAGGCCCCCAGGACACGTACTCGCGCCGCTACCCCGAGAACCCGCTGTTCCCGCACGCCGTCGGCTACGCGTACGTCGACCGTGGCGAGGCCGGGCTCGAGCGCTTCTACAGCGACGCGCTCGTCGGCGACCACGGCGAGATCACGTCGCTGCTCGACCAGTTCCTCGCCCGCAAGCGCGAGGGCGACGAGCTGCGCACCACGCTGGACCCCGGAGCGCAGCGCGCGGCGTTTGACGCGCTGGGCGGGCGTAAGGGCGCCGTCGTCGTCATGGAGCCCGACACCGGCAAGGTCCGGGTGCTCGCCAGCGTGCCCGGCTACGACCAGAACGCGATTCGCAACCAGGAGACGTTCGAGGCGCTGAACCGCGACGAGCAGAACGCGCCGCTGCTCAACCGTGCGACTCAGGCGCTCTACCCGCCGGGCTCGACCTTCAAGGTCGTGACGGCCGCCGCGGCGATCGACAGCGGGAAGTTCACGCCCGAGTCGACGGTCGACGGCAACAGCGGCAAGGAGATCTCCGGCGTGCCGCTGGCGAACTCCGGAGGCCGGGATTTCGGGCCGATCACCCTCACGACGGCGCTCACGAACTCTGTCAACACGGTGTGGGCCGAGGTGGCCGAGGACCTGGGGAAGGGCACGATGGGCGAGTACATGGAACGCTTCGGCTTCGGTGTCGACCCTCCGATCGATCTCCCGGCCGACGAGAAGGCCCCCAGCGGCGAGTACCGCAACGGCCGCCTGCTCTCTTCGACCTCGCAGTTCGTCGACGTCGGCCGCATGGCGATCGGCCAGGACAAGCTCCTCGTGACGCCGCTGCAGATGGCCACTGTCGCCGCCGCCGTCGCCAACGACGGCAAGCGCATGAAGCCCTGGCTCATGGAGCGGATCGTCGATCCCGACGGACGGACCCGCGAGGATTCCGATCCAGAGCAGAAGGCGCGGGTCATGAGCGAGTCGTCGGCCAGGGAGCTCCAGCAGATGATGGGCAACGTCGTGCGTGAGGGAACAGGCACCGCCGCTGCGCTGCAGGGCATCGAGGTGGGCGGCAAGACCGGCACCGCGGAGATCGATCCGGACACCGACCTGAACCAGCCCTGGTTCATCGGCTTCGCGCCGCTCGACGACCCGCAGTACGCGATCGCGGTGACCGTCGAGCGTTCGCAGGGCGGGCAGGGCGGCACCGTCGCCGCGCCCGTCGCCCAACGCGTCCTGCAGGAGCTCCTGGGATGAGCACGCCCATCGACACGCCGGAAGAGGGCGCCGTCATCGACGGCCGCTACCAGGTGCTCTTCCGCCTGGGCGCCGGCGGCATGGCCGAGGTGTTCTGCGCGGAGGACCTGCAGCTGGGGCGCAAGGTCGCGCTGAAGCTCCTGTACCGGCGGTTCGCCGAGGACGAGGAGTTCGTCGAGCGCTTCCGCCGGGAAGCGTCGCACGCCGCGGGGCTCCAGCACCCGAACGTCGTGAGCGTCTATGACCGCGGGTCATGGGACGGTACCTACTACATCGCCATGGAGTACCTCGAGGGGCGTTCTCTCAAGGACGTCATCACGCAGAGCGGCGCGCTCCCGCTGGCCGAGTCCATCGACGTCACCACCCAGGTGCTGCGCGCGGCGAAGTTCGCGCACAAGCGCGGCATCGTGCACCGCGACCTCAAGCCGCACAACGTCATCGTCGACGAGTCCGACCCCACGCACCCGCGGGTGAAGGTCACGGACTTCGGTATCGCGCGGGCCGGCGCGTCGGACATGACGCAGACGGGCTCGATCATGGGCACCGCGCAGTACCTGTCGCCCGAGCAGGCGCAGGGGCACGCCACCGGGCCGCAGGCCGATCTGTACTCGATCGGGGTGATGCTCTACGAGCTCGTGACCGGGCGGGTGCCGTTCGAGGGCGAGTCCGCGGTGACCATCGCGCTGAAGCAGGTCGGCGAGGAGCCCCGGCCGCCGTCGCAGCTCAACCCGGCCGTCACACCCGAGCTCGAGGACGCGATCCTGCGCGCGCTGAGCAAGGATCCGGCGCACCGCCAGGCCGACGCCGAGCAGTTCATCACCGAGCTCGAGCACGCACGTGCACTGCTGCCCGACCCGAGCGCGCTGCCGCCCGGCGAGATCGTGCCTCCGCCCGAGGAATGGACAGGTGAAGAACCCGCCGTCGAGCCGTGGGCACCGCCCGAGGAGGAGGAGCGCGACGGCTCGAACCGGACGTGGCTGTGGGCGCTCGGCCTCGGCCTTGTCGTGGCCGTCGTCGCGGTCGCGGCCCTGCTGCTGGCCGGCAACGAGCGTGTGACCGTGCCGAGCGTCGTCGGCGCGTCGCTCGCCGCCGCCACCGACCGGCTGGAGGACGAGGGCTTCGAGGTCGTCACCGTCCGCGAGAACTCGCCGAAGCAGCGCAACGAGGTCATCGGCCAGGACCCTGAGGGGGGCACGCGCGTGGACGAGGGGTCCCGCGTCCGGCTCACGGTCTCCGACGGGCCGGGGACCGCGACGGTTCCGGATGTCGTGGGCGACGGGCGCAACGGCGCCCGGCAGGCACTGGAGGCTGCCGGATTCGAGGTCGAGGAGGAGACGGAGGCCAGCGACGACGTCGGGGAGAACCGCGTCATCGAGCAGCGACCCGACGGGCAGACGCAGGCTCCCTCCGGCGCGACGGTCACCATCGTCGTCTCCACCGGACCCGAGCGCGACGATGTGCCGAACGTCGTCGGTCAGTCCGAGGACGACGCGACCGCGGCGCTGCAGGACGCCGGGTTCACCGTCGGGACGACCGAGGAGGAGACCGCGGACGCCGAGCCCGGCACGGTGCTCAGGCAGGACCCAGCCGGCGGCGCCCGCGCCGAGAGCGGCAGCCGCGTCAATCTCGTGGTCGCGGTCGAGCCCGCGCAGGTCGCGGTGCCCGACGTCACCGGCCGCTCGCAGGCCAACGCGACGAGCACACTGCGCAACGCGGGCTTCGACGTGAACGTCGCGACGACCGACGTCGACTCGCCCGACGAGGACGATCGCGTTCAGCGGCAGTCGCCGAGCGGCGGCAGAGCCGAGCGCGGCAGCACGGTGACGATCACCGTGGGGGTGTTCGACCCCGATCTCAACCCGGACCCGGAGCCGGAGACGACCCCGCAGACCACGCCCCAGACGACGGCCGCGGAGCCGACCCGATGAAGGTCGCGATCCTCGCCGGAGGCCGGTCCTCCGAGCATGACGTCTCGCTGAGGAGCGCCGCGGCGGTCCGCGACGGCCTGCACCGTGGCCACCACGAGACGGTCTGGGTCCTGCTCGGGCGGGACGGGTCCTGGCAGACCGAGGACGGTGAGCCGGTGGCCCTGACCCCGGGCGGCGGGCTGCTCGGCGCCGACGTCGCGTTCCCGGTCCTGCACGGGCCCTTCGGCGAGGACGGCACGGTGCAGGGCCTCCTCGAGCTCCTCGACGTGCCGTACGTCGGCTCTGGCGTCCTCGCCTCCGCGGCGTGCATCGACAAGATCGTCTTCAAGGACCTCATGCGCGCCGCGGGCATCCCGCAGGTCGACTACGAGGGAGTGCACGACGCGCAGTGGCGCGAGGACCGCGACACCGTGCTCGCGTCCCTGGAGCGGCTCGGGCTCCCGGTGTTCGTCAAGCCGGCGAGGCTCGGGTCGTCCGTGGGCATCGTGAAGGTCACGGCCGCCGAGGATCTCGGAGCGGCGCTGGACGAGGCGTTCACCCACGACCCGCGGGTCGTCGTCGAGGCGATGGCGTCAGGCCTGGAGGTCGAATGCTCCGTGCTCGGCACGCCAGAGGAGCCGGAGGTCTCGACACCTGGCGAGATCGAGCTCCTCGGCGACGCCGATTGGTACGACTACGACGCGAAGTACGCGGTCGGCGGGATGAACCTCGTCGTGCCCGCCCGCATCACCGACGAGCAGACCGCACGCGTGCAGCAGCTCGCCGCCGAGGCGTTCACCCGCGCGAACTGCCACGGCCTGGCGCGCGCCGACTTCTTCGTCGATGGCGACGAGGTGCTCGTCAACGAGCTGAACACCATGCCCGGCTTCACCGCCACGTCGGTGTACGGCAAGCTCTGGGCCGCCAGCGGCCTGAGCTACCCGGACCTCGTCGAGGACCTGTGCCGCCTCGCGCTCCGCAGAGCGGAGGCGGCACAGAGGTACAGCTTCTAGGCGGTGCGCTTGCGAAGGACGATCTCGGAGATCTCCGCCTTCTGCTCTCCCACAGGCAGCTTGGTGATCCAGACGAGGTAGTAGCGGAAGCGGTTGCCCGCGGTGTCGAGGTCGACCGTCTCGGTCCGCGACGCGTTCTCGACGGTGCCGACGCGCTCCCAGCCGTCCGGTGGCGCGGTGGTCGGGAGGTCCCCGTTGGGCGCCACGTAGATCTCGCCGTCCCACCCCGGGGTCGTCGTCGCGATCTGGATCTGCGCGGCCGACACGTCCGGCTTGGCGTCGACGACGATGCCCACGCCGCCCTTCTGCAGCTCGCCCGCCGCGTAGGTCTCGGTCGACCACGTCGTCGCCTTGTTCCCGTCGAGGACGAAGCTCACCTCCTCGGGATGCTCGCGGTCGTCGCCGGCGGGGTCGTAGTCGCCGGCCGCGCGCTGGCCGAGCGATACCGCTTCCAGGTCCGGGGGCGGAGGCGTGAGGCTGCGTTGCGTGCCGGTCCCGCGCTCGGCGTTGTCGGCCGCGAAGACCACCAGGATCATCACGAGCGCCAGGCCGCCGATCGCGATCGCCAGCAGCAGGCCGATGCCGGTGCGCGTCCGCCACGGCAGCCGACGTTGGGCGCGCTCGGGCAGCGTCCGGATGATCGCGGTCGCCTCCCCCGTAGCCTGGCCGGAGCGTGCGGTCTCGATCGCGAGCGCGTCCTCGAGGTCGGCGATGAACGCCCCCGCGCTCGGGTAGCGCTCATCGAGGTCCTTCTCCGTGGCTCGATCGAGTACCGCCGCGATCGCGGCCGAGACCTCGGGGCGCCGCAGCTGCACGTCGGGGAGTTCCTCGCGCACGTGCTTCATCGCGACGGCCACCTGGTTCTCGCCCTTGAACGGCACGTCGCCGGTGAGCATCTCGAACAGCACCACCCCGAGCGAGTACACGTCGCTCTGCCCGGTGACCGGCTGGCCGAGCGCCTGCTCGGGCGAGACGTAGTCCGTCGTGCCGAGCACCCGCCCGTCCGCGGTCAGCCCCTCCTGATCGAGCGTCCGCGCGATGCCGAAGTCCGTGACCTTCGCGGAACCCTCCTCGTCGACGAGGACGTTCTGCGGCTTGACGTCGCGGTGCACGATCTGGCGCTCGTGCGCGGCCTGCAGCGCCCGACCCACCTCGATCGCGTAGGCGACCGCCTCGCTGATCGGCAGTCGGCCCATACGGCGGATGCGGTCCTTCAGGGTCTCGCCGTCGACGAACTCCAGGACGATGTACGGCGTGTTGTCGTCCTCGCCGGCGTCGATGACCTGCACGATGTGCGGGTGGTTGAGCTGCGCGACGGCGCGAGCCTCCCGCCGGAACCGCTCCAGCTGGTCGCCGTGCCGCGCGATGTCGCGGTGCATGAGCTTGATCGCGACCTGGCGCTCGAGCAGCGTGTCGAACGCCCGGTAGACGGTCGACATCCCGCCGGTCCCCACCTCGGCGTCGAGGCGGTACCGCTCGTTCAACAGGGTGCCGACGGAGCTGGTCACTGCGCCTATTGTGGCCCACCAGCCGGTTAACGGCAGCGGGGCCCCCGAGGGAGCCCCGCCATCCATAGCGTGGGAAAACGGCCGCCAGGCCGTTCTTCCCGGCCGCGTCGGCCGCCAGGCCGATCGCGGCTCAGCCTTGGAGCAGACTCAACACGCCCTGGTTGGACTGATTGGCCTGGGCCAGCATGGCCGTGCCGGCCTGCTGGAGCACCTGGTACCGGGTCATGTCGACCATGCCCTCGGCCATGTCGAGGTCGCGGATGCGCGACTCCGCGCTGACCAGGTTCTCGTGGTAGGCACCGAGGCTGTTCAGCAGGTGCTCGAACCGGTTCTGCACCGAGCCGAACACCGCGCGCTGCGAGCTGAGCACGTTGATCGCGGCGTCGATCTCGGAGATGTCCGTCGTCCCCGCTGCCGTCAGCGAGTACCACGTCGTCCCGAGCGAGCCGGTCAGCGAGATGGTCGGAACGGAGATCGACTCGCCATCGTTGGCGCCGACCTGGAACGTCACCGACGTGGCCTGGTTGAGCAGGCACACCCCGTTGAAGTTCGTCTGATTGCCGATCCGCTCGATCTCGCTCGCGAGCTGGTTGACCTCCGACTGAATTGCGGTCCGGTCATTGGCGCTCAGGCTGCCGTTCTTGTACTGCACAGCGAGCTCGCGAACGCGCTGGAGCATGCTGTGCACCTCGGACATGGCGCCCTCGGTGGTCTGCACCATCGAGATGCCGTCCTGGGCATTTCGCATGGCCTGCGAAACGCCGCGGACCTGGCCGCGCATACGTTCTGAGATCGCGAGCCCCGCGGCGTCGTCGGCGCCGGAATTGATCCGGAAGCCGCTCGACAGGCGGGTCATCGACTTGGTCAGGTGTGTATTGGTCTCCTGGAGCGAGCGGTGCGCGCCCAGGGCCTCGATATTGTTCTGGATGCGAAGAGCCATCCGTTGCTTCCTCCTTGCCGTCCTTAGCGGCGGTTCGCCTTGCCCGCTACCACGGGCACGTCGTCGGGCAGCTGCGTGACGTCAACCGACGCCGCGGCTGCGTTCTCTTCCTTCACTGCGGCCCAGATCTCCTCGCGGTAGACCGGGACTGACCGCGGCGCAGCGATGCCGATTCGCACGCTGTTGCCGCTGACCTCCATCACTTCGATGACGACGTCATCGCCGAGCATGATCTTCTCGCCGGGTCGCCTTGTGATGATGAGCATTGGGGGATTCCTCCTTGGAAGTGAGCGGCGCCCTAGGCGGCCTGCTCCTCCGAGCCGGGGGACATGCCGGGTTGGAACAGGGGGCACCGAACCGGGGCGTCCTTCGCCTGGTTGATGACCTGGAACCCGCGGCCCTCGACGACCAGGATCGGCGCGCGGAGGTTGGCGCTGAAGCCGTCCAGCGTCTCCGCGGCCCGCACGGTCACATAGACCTGCGTCTCCTCAGGGTCGGTGACGCCGAGGCGCTCGGCCTCGTCGTCGGAGAGCTCGACTTCGTAGTCGGGGAAGAAGCGCCACGGCACCGTGACGGGGATCGCGAGCGCCGGGTCTTCGAGTGAGTGCAGCCACACGAAGGCGCTCTCGTCGCTGCGGGCCAGCAGCGCGTAGCGATGTCCGCCCAGGCCGATGAGGCCGTTGGGGAAGTCGAGCGCCGCTTCCGCGGGGATCTCGAGCTGACCGAATCGCGTGCTCTCGAGCACGAGTGCCTGCATGGGTCCTCCGTGGTCTTCGAACGCCGTCGTCATCGCAGGAAGTCCATGAGCGAGGGCTGGATGATGTTCGCGCCGGAACTCAACGCAGCCTGGTAGATCGACTGCTGCGAGTTCAGCTTGATGATGGTTTCCGCCATGTCGGTGGATTCCGCCTGATTGAGGAAGTCCGTGGCGGTCACGACGTGGTCTGCGAGGCGGCCGTCGGCGTGTTCCAGGCGGTTGACGCCGGTGCCCACGAGCGAGCGGGCGTTGAGCACGTCGGTGAGGTTGCTCTCGAGGTTGATGAGGTCCGTGGTCTGCAGCGCCACGACGTTCGCCGGGGTGCCGCCGGTGAGGTTGGCGTGGATGTCGCGCAGCGTGTTCAGCAGGCGGCCGTCGGTGCCGTCGCCGAGGACCGTGTCTCCGGTGACGTTGATCTGCATGGAGACGCCGGGGCCGATCGTGCGGACGACGCCGGCGGTGTCGCCCGTGTACACGTCGACGCCGGCCGGCGTGTACGGCGGACTGTCCGTGATCTGGCCGCCGAAGATGTAGGAGTCGTTGAAGCGCGCGTTGGCCGCGAGCTTCACGGCCTGGATGATGTTCTCGACCTCTTCGGCGAGCGCGAGGCGGTCGCTCTGCTGCAGCGCGCCGGAGCCGGCCTGGACGGTGAGCTCGCGGGCGCGGTGCACGGCGTCGTTGATCGTGGTGAGGGCCTCGTCGGTGGTCTGCATCCAGCCCTTGGCCTGTGCGACGGTCTCCTGCAGGCCCTCGGTCTGGGTGAGGTCCTGGCGCAGCCGCAGCGCGCGGTGTGTCGCGAGCGGGTCGATCGCGGCGTCGAGCAGGCGCCGACCGCTGGAGATCTGCGCGGAGCTCGTGTTCACGCCGTTCTCGGCACGCCGCAGGTCGTTCAGCAGACGGGCGGAGGACATGCCCTCGGTGATGCGCATGTTCATGCTCACAGCCCGACCCTCCCGGTGCGGTTGATGAGGACGTCGAGCATCTCGTCCATCGTCGACATGGTCCGGGCCGAGGCCTGGTAGGCACGCTGGTACCGGATCATGTTCGCCATCTCCTCGTCGAGGGAGACACCGGTGACGGAGAGCTTGCGGTTCTCGATGGTGTTCCGCAGGGCGTCCGACGAGATGGCGCTCGACTCGGCGACGTTCACGTCGTGGCCGACGCGGCTGACGAGCGTCGCGTACAGGTTGTCGGCGGTGCCGTTGCCGAGCGCGGCGATCGCGCGGGCGATGTCGCTGGCGCCGGCGGTGGTGCCCGTGCCCGAATCGATGGTCGCGGCCGTGACGTTCACGGCGATCACGGCGGCGGTTGCGCCCGTGAAGAACGGCGGCGCGCCGTCGGCGGTGTGCGCGGTGTTCACCGTCGACGCGAGGCTGGAGGCGAACGCGTCGAGGTCGGTGCGGTACGAGGCCACGGTCGTCTGCACGTTCAGCAGCGCCTCGAGCTTGCCGCCGGGCGCGGTGAGCGCCTGCGGCCACGTCACGGTGGCGTCGTTGACGAGCTCCACGGCGGCGTCGCCGAAGTCGACGGAGATCGCGCCGGTGCCGAGGTCGGTCACGGCGACGCGGCCGTACCCGGACAGACGGTCGAGCAGCAGGTCGCGGCGGTCGAGCAGCTCGTTCGGCGACTGTCCGGCGCCCTGCATGCTCTTGATCTGCTGGTTGAGCCGCGCGAGCTCGTCGGCGATCGGCTGGATCGGGTTCTGCGCGCCGGTCGTCAGCGCGGCGTACTCGGTCGTGGCGTTCGTCTGCACGGCCGTCAGACGCGTGTCGAGGCTGTTCAGCGCGTTGACGAGCGTCGTGGCGTGGCCGATGACGGCGGTCTTCACCGAGATGTCGTTCGGGGCGCTGCCGAGGTCGTTCCACGAGCTCCAGAACCTCTCGAGCAGCGTGTTCAGGCCCTCCTCGCCGGGCTCGTTGAACTCGTCGAGGGCGCGGCGCACGCCCTTGGCGGTGGTCTCGTCGTACGCGGCTGTGGTGTTCTGGGCGCGGAACTGGAGATCGAGGAACGTGTCGCGCAGGCGGCGGAACTGCTCGATCTCGACGCCCTGGCCGAGCCACGCTCCGGCGCCGCCGTTCAGCCCTGAGGGGAGGCGCAGTGACGACGACGCGGCGTAGGACACTTCCTGGCGCGTGTAGCCGTCGGTGTCGGAGTTCGCGATGTTGTGCGACGTCACGTCCAGGGCCCGCTGCTGCGCGGTGATGCCGCGCAGCGCGGTCTGGAGGCCGAAGAAGCTCGAGACCTGCATGTCAGGCCTCCAGGTCCAGGACGCGGTGGGCGCCGCCGGCGTTGAAACGCCCGGCGCCCGGATCGATGTGCTTCGCGGCGGCGGACGGGCCGTACGCGCCCGTCTCGTCCCCTCCACCGCCGAGCAGGCGGGTCAGATGATCGAGGAACGCGAGCTCCTGGCGCATGAGGGCGCGGTTGATCGTGTGGCGCTGGCCGATCTCGGCGAGCAGTCCGCGCAGCTGGGCGCTGCGGGTACGGGCGCCCTCGGCGGTGACCGGGTCGAGCAGGGTGCAGATCGCGTCGAGCGTGACGGCGTGCTCGGGCATCCCGAGCATCCCGCCGGCCTGGGCGAGCACCTGGCTGCGCTGCTGCTCGAGCAGCGAGCGGCGCTCCATCTCGGCCTGGATCTCGCCGATCGCGCGCAGGACGGTCTCGACCTCGCGGTCGCGGATCGCGGCGCCCTGGCGCAGCACGCAGTCCAGCAGGCGCTCGGCGGAGCGCAGCTGATCATCCAGGTGCGCGATGAGCAACCGGCCCATGTCCACGTGGACGGTCATCGGGGAGACGGCGACGCTCACGGCTTCGCGGCCTCCGTGTGCGTGGACTCGTCGAGGCTCGCGGCGATCCCGATGCCACCCGCGCCGATGAGGGAGTCGGCGAGGATGGTCGGGAGCTGCTCGCGGTACATCTTCGTGGCGGCGCTCGTGCTCTCGTCCTCGTCGCCCTGCGCGGTCTTGCTCAGCTGCTTGGTCATCTCGAGCAGCAGGCTGCGCTCGAACGACAGCGCGGCGCGGTAGTCGTTCCTGCGCTGGTCGCTGCCGTCGCGAACGGCGGCCGGGAGCTGGACGCCCGGAGCGAGGATGGGGAGCGTCGCGTCGGTCATCAGAAGCGCTTCACCTGGACGGCGATCTCGTTGAGGCGGTCGTGCGTCTGGATCGCCTTGCTGGCGAGCTCGAACGCGCGCTGCGACTCGATCATCTCGGTCATCGCGTCGCTCATGTCCGCGTTGGAGCCCTCGAGCTTGCCGGCGAGCACCTGGGTGCCGTTGCCGGCGAGGCGGGTGCCGCCGCTCTCGGCGGTGGGCTCGAAGAGGTTGTCGCCGACGGAGCGCAGCCCGGCGTCGGACGGGACGGTGACGACGCGCAGCGTGCCGGCGACCTGGTTGTTCACCACGACACGACCGTCGGACGAGATCGCCACGTCGCTCGGCTGCGTGCCGGCGGGAAGCTGGATCGGCGGGTCGAGCAGGTTGCCCTGATTCGTGGTCAGGCGGCCCCGCGCGTCGATGCTGAGGTGACCGTCACGCGTGAGCAGCTGGTCGCCGCCGGCGTCGCGGACGGCGAGGTAGCCGGGCCCGGCGATCGCGATGTCGATCGGGTTCGTGCTGTCGAGCAGCGCGCCCTGTTGCGTCCCGCGGCCGAGGTACGTCGCGGCAGCGCCGGAACCGTCCCGGACACCCGGGTTCGTGGCCATGCCGGCCTCCGTGTACACGAGGTCGCGGAACGCCACGCGTGTCCGCTTGTAGCCCGTCGTATTCACGTTCGCGATGTCGTTGGACACCGCGTCGATACGGTCCTGCTGCGCCGCCATACCAGCGGCGGCCGCGTACATACCTTCAAGCATCGTGCTCCCTATGGAGGGGGTGGAGCTACGGCTTCCGCATGGCGGTCCAGTCGAGAGCTCCGTCTTCGTCCTTCTCCGCCGGAATGATCGGATGCTGTGGGATTCGCTTGAGCGGGCGTCCAGGAGATCTGGACACCTGCGTTTCCCTCCGGCCGTCACGATGCACCGAAGGACGGCACGGAGTCCGCATGTCGAGGCCGGCCGGCCCGGCGGGCCCGGTTTTACCGACACCCGATGTCGCCGACAGCAGGTGTCGGTAACGTCGATTGTGGATGTTTGTCAACAGGACAGCGGAGCTCGCCGCCCTCGAGGAATGGTGGGACGACCCCGGCCGGGGCATGGGCCTCATCTGGGGTCGCCGCCGCGTCGGCAAGACGCTGCTCCTCGAGCGGTTCGCCGAGGCTCGACGCACGGTGTTTCATACCGGTGCCGGGCGACCCGTGATCGACGAGCTGCGCGTGCTCAGCGCTGCTGTGCACGCTGCGTCACCCGACGACGCCGGGCGTGATCTCGCGTCGCGTCCTTTCGTCGACTGGGGTGATGCGCTGGACCACGTGGCCGGCATGGCGACGGATGCGCCGCTGCTCCTCGTGCTCGACGAGTTCCCGGAGGTGGCCGTCACCGCGCCCGAGCTGCCGGGGATCCTGCGGGCCTTCGCGGATCGCGCGGGCGCGCAGACTCACCTGCGGATCCTCATCTGCGGCTCGGCGGTGCGCACGATGCAGGCGCTGCAGGAGGAGCGGGCGCCGCTCTACGGCCGGTTCGGGCTCAGCCTCCTGCTGCATCCCTTCCGCCCGCATGAGGCGGCACTCATGCTTCCACGGCTGTCCCCAGCGCAGCGCGCGCTCGTCTGGGGACTGGTCGGCGGCATGCCGCTGTACCTGTCGTGGTGGGACGAGTCCCGAAGCGTCCGCGCCAACATCGAGCGTCTGGTGGCGTCGCCGGGCGGGCGGCTCCTGAACGAGGGACAACTCGTCCTCGCGACGGAGACGAGCGCCGGCCAACTCGACGCGCAGGTGCTGCGCGCGATCGCCACCGGCCGAACGCGTCACAACCAGATCGCGGACGTCGTGCGCGCGGACCCGACGCGGACGCTGGACCGCTTGGTCGAGCTCCGCCTGGTCGAGCGCTACGTGCCGGTGACCGAGGATCCCCGCCGGTCACGCCGCAGGCTCTACCGGATCGCCGACAACTTCCTCTCGTTCTGGCTCGGTGTCATCGAGCCGCATCGCGCAGAGATCGAGCGTGGACTCGGTGGACCCATCGCCGGCGTGATTGAAGCTGCGCTCGACGATCATCTCGGTGCGCCATGGGAGGAGGCGGTGCGTCGGCATGTGCGCCGGATGGCGGCTGACGGCGAGCTGGGGGACGTCGTCGCGGTGGGCAGCTGGTGGCAGGACGCGCCTCCCGTCGAGCTGGACGTCGTGGCGCTCGCGGGTCGCGGCCGCGCTCCGGTGCTCGTGGGCGAGGTCAAGTGGGCGCGGCGCGTCGTGGGC
>JBPPNC010000022.1:0-24285 GCA_051306365.1 Solirubrobacteraceae bacterium | reverse complement strand
CCCGGATGCGACGCCAGGACGATCACGCGGTCGGCGAGGAACACCGCCTCCTCGAGATCGTGCGTGATGAACACGACGGTCATGCCCTCGTGGCTGACGATGCGGTCGAGGTCGGCCTGGAGCCGCTCCTTCGTGAGCATGTCCAGCGCGCCGTACGGTTCGTCCATGAGCAGGACCGGCGGACGCACGGCCAGCGCCCGCGCGAGGTCCACGCGCTTGCGCATCCCGCCGGACAGCTCGCGCGGCCAGCGCTCCTCGCTGCCCGTGAGTCCGACGGTGGCGAGCACCTCGGTCACTCGGGCTCGCCGCTCGGCCTTGCCGACACCCTGCGTCTCCAGCCCGAACGCGGCGTTGCGCGCCACGCTCAGCCACGGGAACACCGCGTCGTCCTGGAAGACGACCGCCCGATCGGGACCCGGACCCGTCACCCGCCGCCCATCCACCGCCACCGTGCCCCCGTCGAGCTCGACGAGACCAGCGATCGCGTTGAGGAGGGTCGTCTTACCGGACCCGCTCGCGCCGACGACGCAGACGAATTCGCCCGCGGCGACGGCCAGGGAAACCTGGTCGAGCACAGGCCCGGCGCCGAAATCGACGGTGGCCTCGGTGATGGTGAGAGCGGCAGGTGACATGGTCCTCGGAGCGCCAAACACTACGCGACGTAGCGTTTCGTTTGGTGGCGGGAACAGTACGCCGCTCGAAGAGCGCCAACACCTCCATCTGGTCCAAACCGGGTTGTCCACCCGGTCGGGAAATCAGCGCATCGCCTCGCGTACCGCGCGCTGCATCTCGCGCTTGCTCTCGCGTTCCCTGATCGCCTCGCGCTTGTCGTACAGGTCCTTGCCCCGTCCGAGCGCGATCTCGATCTTGGCCCACGGGCCCTTGAAGTAGATCCGCGTGGGCACGAGGCTCCAGCCCTTCTCCGACACGCGCCCGTCGAGCTTCTCGATGTCCTTGCGGTTGGCGAGCAGCTTGCGGTCGCGGTCCGGATCGTGGTTCTCCCGGGCCGCGGGCGGATAGGGCGGAATGTGGACGTTGTGCAGCCACAGCTCACCGTTGCGGATCACGACATAGCCGTCCTTCAGCTGGGCGCCGACGGTGCGCAGCGCCTTGACCTCGGTGCCCTGCAGCTCCATGCCGCATTCGAGGCGCTCGACCAGCTCGTAGCGGAACGACGCCTGCCGGTTCGTCGCCACATCGCCGGCCGCAGCCTTGCGCTTGCCCTTCTTCGCCATGTCTCCCAGCTTATGGCGGCGCGCGCTGCACGGCGCGGAAGACCGTCGTCTGCCCCTGCCGGAGCCCGGCGGGCATCTGCTCGAGGATCCGGTGGACGACCGCATGGCGCCGGGTCTGCGTGGAGAAGTCGTTGAGGATGTCGCTGCGCTCGACCTCGAGCCAAAGCCGACCTCCGTCAGCCGGACTACGGCAGCCATTGCCGGAGGGCGAAGCTCTCGAGTCCGGGGGCGCAGACCGTGAGCGACAGTTGACCTCACCGTGCTGGCGCACAAGGGCCAGCAACTCGGGCACGTCGCGCGACCGGGTCGCCACTTCCGGGTTCCGGATGTCCAGCGGCATGACCTCACGAATCCGGGCGCGCCCGGACGGCCCGCGCCCGACCGGCACCCGGAACCGGTGCCAGGCCGCCCCGTGCGGGTCGGCGTGCAGCCGCCCCGGAGCCTTCACCACGACCGATCGTGACCGGTCGCCCGCGCCCCATCGCCGTCCACGGGGCATCGAGCACCGCTTCGATCCGGTCCGAGACCCGATCGAGCAACCCGCCGCGCTCGGTGCGCATCCAGTCCGGCATGCCGCGCGACATGCGCCCATCATCCCGCAGCACCGGCGATCATGCCCGGGCATGACCGGCCCGATCGCCCCATCCGATACCGCGCTGGCGCCGCTCATCGCCCGCGAGACCGAGCGCTTTGCGCGCGAGCACCCCGCGTCCATCGCCCATGCGTCGTGCGCGCGCGAGTCGCTCCTCGGCGGCGTGCCGATGAGCTGGATGCTGCGCTGGGCCTCCCCCGTGCCCCTGGTCCTGCGCGAGGCGCGCGGCGCGACGGTCACGGACATCGACGGGCGCACATACGCCGACCTCTGCCTCGGCGACACCGGCGCGATGACCGGCCACGGGCCGGCGCCGATCGTCGAGGCGATCACCGACCGCTACACGCGCGGCGCGACCGCGATGCTCCCCACCGAGGACGCGGCGTGGGTCGGCACCGAGCTGACGCGGCGTTTCGGCGTCGACCGCTGGCAGTTCACCGTGAGCGCCACCGACGCGAACCGCTTCGCGCTCCGGATGGCCCGCGCGATCACGGGCCGGCCGAAGGTCCTGGTGTTCAGCTACTGCTACCACGGCACCGTCGACGAGGCGTTCATCACGCTGGAGGACGGACAGCCCGCCGTCCGCGAGGGCAACGTCGGGCCCGCGTTCGACGTGCGCGAGACGACGCGCGTGGTGGAGTTCAACGATCTCGACGGGCTCGAGCGCGAGCTGCGCCATGAGGACGTCGCCGTCGTGCTCACCGAGCCGGCGCTGACGAACATCGGCATCGTGCTGCCCGAGCCCGGCTTCCACGACGAACTGCGGCGCCTGTGCACCGAGACCGGCACGCTGCTGCTCATCGACGAGACGCACACCCTGAGCGCCGGCCCGGGCGGCTGCACCCAGGCGTGGGGCCTGGACCCGGACCTCGTCGTCATGGGCAAGGCCATCGCGGGCGGCGTACCGACGGGCGCGTTCGGCATGCGCGCGGAGCTCGCCGCACGGATGCTCGCCGACCGCGACGCGGACATCGAGGACGTGGGCGGCGTGGGCGGCACCCTCGCCGGCAATGCGCTCTCGATGGCCGCGGCCCGCGCTGCCCTCAGCGAGGTGCTCACCGACGACGCGTACATGCACACGATCGCGCTGGCCGGGCGGTTCGCCGACGGCGTGCGCGACGTCCTCGCCCACCACGGCGTGCCCTGGCACGTCACGCAGCTCGGTGCCCGCGCCGAGTACCGCTTCTCCGCCGAGCCGCCCCGCGACGGCGGCACGTCCGAGGCGATCGGACACGAGGGCCTCGAGCGGTTCCTGCACCTTCACGCACTGAACCGCGGCGTGCTCATCACGCCGTTTCACAACATGGCGCTCATGTGCCCGGCGACCACCGAGGCCCACGTCGACCGCCACACCGCGGCCTTCGACGAAGCCGTCGGCGAGATCGCACAGCTGGTCTGACGCGCTGACGGGATACTGCATCCCGGAAACCGGGGCCCCGAGAAATCGGCTTCCGGTGCGTCTTGCACAGGTTTCGCCCCAAAGGTGACACAAAGCGAAACGACCGCTTGTCAACGCGCTGGGTACGACTACGTTCCGCTTGACGTGCTGGCAGCACTCCGCATCCACCCGTTCGGGCGACTCCTCGCCACGTACACGCTTGACGAGGCAGCGGACTGGCTCGTGGGCATCGCCCTGGCCGTGTTCGTGTACGACCGGACGCACAGCGCACTCGCCGTCGCCGCGCTGCTGATCTCGATCCGGTTTGGTCCGTCGTTGTTCCTCGCACCATTCGCGGGGCGGCTCGCCGTGCACCGTCTCGGCACGGTCCTGGCTGGCCTGTATGCGGGAGCGGCTGTGGCCGCCGTGGCGCTCGCGCTCGGCACGGCCGCGCCGCTCGTGGTGATCCTCCTGCTGACCTTCGTCGCGTCGACCCTTGCCGCAACCGGGCGCGTCATCACCCGCACCGCCTCCTCGAACCTGCTCGACGGCCACGGGCGTCTCCGCGACGGGATCGCTGCCCTGAACGTGAGCGCGGGCGCGGTCAATGTCCTGGGCCCGGCGTTGGCCGGAGCCATCACCGTGCTCGCCGGCACCCAGGCCAGCGTGCTCGTCGCCGCCGGGTTGTTCGCCGGCCTCGCCGTCGCAACCTGGTCGCTGTCCGGTGCCGCCTCAGGCACGGACGAGGCGGACGCTCCGGCGGGCGTCCGCGAGACGCTCAGCGTGCTGACCGCAGGTCCTGGGGTGGCAGCCGTGCTGCTCGCGGCCGCGATGCTGCTGGTCCTCTTCTGTATGGACGAGCCGATTCTCCTGCCGTACGTCCAGGACAGCCTCGACGGCGACGCATCGGAGTACGCGGCTCTGCTCACCAGCTGGGGCGTCGGCCTGCTCCTCGGCGGCCTCGCGTTCACCCTCTTGCGGGGCACCGCGATGCTCGGAGCGTTCGTCCTTGCCGGGCTGCTGCTTGCCGGCGCCTACCTGACCCTCGGAGCCGCGACGGCCCTGCCCGTCGCCTACGCGGCCGCCGTCGTCGGTGGCATGGGAAACGGCATGTTCTGGGGCGCCCTCAACGTCGTGACGCTCGAGGCTGTGCCACCGGCCATGCGTGCCCGGACCAGCGGCGTCGTCGAGAGCCTCGCACTCGCAACGCCGGGGGTCGGCTACCTGCTCGGCGGAGGACTGAGCGAGGTGCTCTCGCCAGCCGCGGTCTACCTGCTCGCCGGCGGGCTCGGAGCCGCCGTCGTGCTCGCCCTCGGGGTCTCGCGCTGCCGACCGACCACCCGAGCACTGGATGCCCGCACCGACCTTGCACTCACCCCATCACGGCGGGTGAGCGCATCCACCTGACGCCCATTGTTCGACGGATGGCGACCGCGATCCCCAGATCAACCGCGCTGTGGCCGGATGCCGCATCGCGTGGTCGCTTCCGACCCTGTCACTGAGATCGGAGGATCCCCAATGCCCATGCGTCGCTAGAAGATCTCACCTGGGATGAACCGCCCGGGAACCGCACGGCGCCTCGCGGGACTACACCGCGAGGCGCAGTCGCGGCGCCGTGAGATCCGGAGTGCGCTCGACCACCCGGATCAGCGCGTCGACGACCCGGGCGTCGAACTGCTCGCCGGCACAGCGCCGCAACTCGGCGATTGCCTCCGCGCGCGACATCGCCGCGCGATATGAGCGATGCGTCGTCATCGCGCTGTACGCGTCACACGCGCAGATGATGCGAGCTTCCATCGGAATCTCGTCACCCTCGAGCCCGTCGGGATAGCCGCCACCGTCCACGCGCTCGTGGTGCGCGCGAACGATCGCCCCGACCTGCTCAAGTGCGCCGCCGACGCGGGAGAGCATCTTCTGTCCATCTGCCGGATGCCGGCGGATGATGGCCCATTCGGCTTCACTGAGCTTGCCGGGTTTGTTGATGATCTCGTTGCTGACCCGCAGCTTGCCGATGTCGTGCAACAGCGACCCGAACTCCAGGTCGCGCAGTTGCTGCGGACCAAGACCGAGCTCCCGACCGACCTCCAGCCCGAGCTCGACGACGCCCTGGGTGTGTACACCACCGGTGTACACATCGTCAGCCTCCAGCATGTCACCAAGCAGCAGGGCAGTACCCCGGTAGGCGCTGGAGAGCTGGAGCGCTTGGCGGATCCGCTCGTCGCGCTCGCGAGCGAAGACGGCGAACAGACCGAGCAGCGGCAGCAGACAGGCGACCGCCGCCCGGGTTTGCGCCATCGCGACCGCCGCGAGGAGGCCGACGGGTGTCAGCGCGGCATCGACGACGAAGACCCAGGCCATCACGCGCAGATGCAGCTCTGGCCGGATGCCGAGATCGACCCAACCGCGCACCGTCGTCACCGTTGAGTCCACGAGCACCTGCGCTGCGAGGGCAGCGAGGTAGACGGGCCAGTCAGTCAGCGTCGGCTCCGTCGCCCCGGCTATCCCGAGCACAAACGCGGGACCGACGGCGTGCCACGCATCCGGGACGCTGCTGAGCACCCGCATCGGGTGACGACGGCGCTTGGTCGCGACGATGGTCAGGATCTGCTCGAGCAGCAGGCCCGCCGCCACGAGAACGGGTAGGAACGCGGGTGGAACCGCGAACCACATGGGCACGAACACCAGCTGACACGGTGACGTGAACCCGAGACCGACGTCGAAACGCACGAGTGCCGCCAGCGCATACGCGACGACCAGACCCATGACCACGGCAGGGGATGCCATCGAACCGTCGGCGAACAGCGTGGTCATCGCGAGCACGGCCAGGACCAGGCCACCGGCAGCCGTCAGCTCGACCGCAAGAGTGCGGGCCGGCGGAGCCGACGCCTCGCGGGCGCCCTGCTCCTCGAACAGCGCTTCGATCTCGGGGGTCAGTGGGGACACGTCTGCCCGTGGTTCGGCAATATGCGCCCGCGCGTTAGGCAACTGACCGACCGTCCAGACGAATTTCCTACCGGGTGGTCCCCGGTCCGATTACCCGGCGCCGCTACAGCCGCCCACCCGCGGGGATCAGGTCGACGCGCCCGCGCGGCGCGTCGACCCGGTCGACCTCCACGCTCACCGTCTCGCCCAGCCGGATGCGCCGGCCGCTCTGCGCGGCATAGAGGATCGTCCCCTCGTCGTTGAGCTCCCACCAGTCGCCGCGCAGGTGCCGGACGGGCAGCAGTCCCTCGTGGCCGCCGGCGAACCGGACGAACGCGCCGGCGCCGATCACGCCCGTCACCTCGCCCTCGAACGGCCCGTCGTCGCCCTCGCGCAGCTGGCGTTCGAGGAGAAAGCACCGCGCGACGCGGTCGGCGTCGCGCTCGACCGTCGTCGCCAGGCGCTCACGCATGCTCGTCCACTCCGCGGCCTCGTCCATGTCGTCGGCGCGCGGCGCCTCCTCCCCGCCGCCGACGGCGGCCAGCAGCGCGCGGTGGCAGATCAGGTCGGGGTAGCGCCGGATCGGTGAGGTGAAGTGGCAGTAGTGCTGCAGTCCCAGGCCCTGGTGCCCGGTGTCGCGCGGGTGGTAGTGCGCCTGCTTCAGGGCGCGCAGGACGAGATACGTCATGCCGATCCGGCCGCGGCCGGTGCGGCGCACATGTTCGTCGACGAGCCGGGAGCACTCCGCGACCAGCACCCCCGCCTGCTCGGGCGAGATTGCGTCGGGGACGGGCGGCGTTGCGACGTCGAGGGACTCCAGCTGCGCGACGAGCCGGCGGACCGCCTCGCCCTCCGGCCGCTCGTGCACCCGGAAGAGCGCGGGGGTGCCCTGGCCGCTCAGGAGCGTCGCGACCTGCTCGTTCGTCGCGATCATGAGGTGCTCGATGACCCGGTGCGACTCGGTCTGCTCGGTCTCCACCTGCTTGCGCACGCGGCCCGTCGGGTCGAACAGGAACTCGGGCTCGGTGGTGCTCAGCTCCAGCGCGCTCGTGTGCAGCCGGGCCTCGTGCAGCCCCGACGCGGCCTCGCGGGCGGCGGCGAGCGGCTCGGCCCACGGCTCCTCCGCGCGCTCGGTGCCCGCGAAGATCCGGTCGACACGGTCGTAGTCCAGGCGCGCGTCGCTGCGGATGACCGAGCGGTAGAACGAGACGCGCTCGCACCGGCCGTCGTGGAGGTCGAGTTCGGTCGTGACGGCGAGGCGGTCCTGCCCGGGCACGAGCGAGCACGCGTCGTTGCTCAGCGCCTCGGGCAGCATCGGCTCGACCCGCCCGGGGACATACACGCTGGTGCTGCGGCGCATCGCCTCGCGGTCGACGGGCGAGCGCGGCTCGACGAACGCGCTGACGTCCGCGATGTGGACCCACACGCGGATCCCGCCGCCGTCCAGGCGCTCGGCGCTCACCGCGTCGTCGAAGTCCTTGGCGGTCGCGGGATCGATCGTGAACGTCGGCAGGTCGCGCAGATCCCGCCGCTGCACGTGGTGGCGGTTTCCGCCCTGGTCGCGCGACTCGGCGGCGCGCCGCTGCACGACGGGGTCGAAGCGCCGGCGCAGCCCGCGGTCGAGCATGAGCGCCTCGAGCACCGCCGACGCGTTGTCGGGCTTGCCGAGGCGCTTGACGATCTTCGCCTTGCCGCCACTGCCGCGACCCCCGAAGCGGGCGACCACCAGATCCCCGAGGGCGTAGCGCTTGTCGCGCTCGACGGTGATCGGCCGGCCGCGCTCGAACAACGGCTCGATGACGAGAAACCGCCCCTTGGACTTCACCACGCCGACGGCCTGCCCGCCCGGCGACGCGTCCCGGCGACTCACGACGACAGGTCGGAACGCAGCTCGCGCACGGCGCGGTTCAGCGCCTCATCGGCGGCCGTCTCAGCGTCGTCCTTGGCCTTGACGTCGGGCTGCAGCCCCTCGCCGCGCGCCACCCCACCCCCGCCGAGGTTGCGGCCCTTCGGCGTGAAGTAGCGGCCCACGGTGATGTCGAGCGCGCCGCCGTTGCGCAGCGGGGTGACCTCCTGGAAGACGCCCTTGCCGTACGTCGCCTCCCCGACGAGCGTCGCGCGGTCGCGGTCCTGCAGCGCGCCGGCCACGATCTCCGCGGCAGAGGCGCTGCCCTTGTCGACCAGCACGACGACCGGGATCTTCGGCGCCACCGGGTCACCCGTCGCATCGAGCGTGCGCGTCGGGACGTTGCGCCCGCGCGTGGTGACGATCGGGCCGTCCTCGAGGAACGCACTCGCCACGAGCCGCGCCTCGCTCACGAGCCCGCCGGGGTTGCCGCGCAGGTCGAACACCATGCCCTTGGCCCCGTCCTTCTCGGCCTGCTGGATGGCGGCGTACAGCTCGCCGTGCGCGCCACTGGAGAACGAGGCGAGGCTGATGACGGCCATCTCGCCGTCCGGCGTCTTGACGGTGCGGCTGTCGACCGCGGGCACGATGATCCGTGCGCGTTCCATCTTCTTCTCGAACTCGCGGTCACCGCGTTGGATCGTCAGCGTCACCTCGGTGCCCGCCGGGCCCTTGATGAGCGCGGTCGACGCCTCTTCAGGCTTGCCCTTCAGGGAGCGGCCGTTGGCGGCGACGATGACGTCGCCCGCCTTCAGCCCGGCCTCCTTCGCCGGCGAGTCGTCGTACACCGTCGCGATCCGGAGTCCGGCGTCGTCGCCCTGCACGCCGAGCCCGACGCCGCTGAACTGGCTGTTGGTCGCGTCCTGATAGCTCGCGTACTCCTTCGGGTCGAAGTACGCGCTGAAGCGGTCCTTCAGCGACGAGACCATGCCACCGACGGCCGCGTCGGCGAGGTCGTCGTCGGAGACCTTGCGGTAGTAGTCGTCGCCCACCCGGTCCATCGCCTCGGCGACGACCGCGACCTGGTCGTCGACGAGCGCGTCGCGGACCGGCCCCGGCAACGTCGTCGGGTGCCCTCCCAGCCAGATGCCGGCGACGAGCACGACCGGCAGCAGCAGGACGAGGAGCAGCGTGGACCGACGCGGGCGGGACATGGATTTCGAGGGTAGGAGAGCCACCTAAAGGGCAGCCCTCCGTCGCCTCAACGAATCTAAACCCGCAGGAAGCGGCGGAGTGACAGGCCGGACCCGAGGGCGGCCACGCCGACGCTCGCGCCGAGGATCACCGCGATGAGCAGCGCGAAGTTGATGGTCTCCGGCGAGCTCAGCAGCGCGAAGTCCGCAGCCAGCGGGTCGAGCAGTGCGACCTTGCCGACCCCGAGCAGCAGCACCGCCATGATCCCGCCCATCGCGCCGACGAGGATGCCCTCGATGATGAACGGCCAGCGGATGAACCAGTCCGTCGCGCCGACGAGCTTCATGACCTCCACCTCACGCCGCCGCGCGAACAGCGACAGGCGGATGGTGTTGGCGATCAGCAGCACGCTCGCCAGGACGAGCAGGACCGCCAGGACGCCGACGGTGAGCTTCACCACGCGGGTCGCGGAGAGGATCTTGTCCGTCTCCTCGCGCCGGTTGCGGACCTCTTCGATCGACGGATCGGTGGTCGTCCGGGCGCCGCTGGCGGTCAGCGGGGCCAGCGCGTCGCGCAGCGCCTGCACGTTCTCCGGCTTGTCCGGGGTCACGCGGAACGTGTCCGGCAGCGGGTTGGAACCCAGCAGCTCGTACGCCTCGGGGTTGCGCTTCTTCTCCTCGGCGTATGCGTCGGCCTTGCTCACGAAGGTCACGTTCCCCACGTGCGGCGTGTCCTCGGCGAGGACCTGGCGGACGCGCTCGACGTCCGCATCCTTCGCGTTCGTCTTGAGGTAGACATCGACGAGCACCTTGCTGCGCACCTCATTCGCGGCGCCGGTGGTGGCCTGGATGATCGGGATGAACACCCCGAGGACGAGCATCGTCACAACGACCGAAGCCATCGCGGCGAACGAGGGAACGGCGTTGCGCTGCAGCGAGCGCCACGCCTCGCGGACGAAGAACATGGGCTAGATCTCCCGCGGCGGGATGTCGGTCGGGAAGGTCGAGTCCATGATCGCCTCGAACTCGTCGGTCGGCGGCTTGATCATGGCGCCGAACTCCTTCGTGCTCTGCTCGGTCGGCGCGTACAGGCCGGTGGCCTCGTCACGGACGATCCGGCCGGCGTGCAGCTCGATGACGCGGCGACGCGCGCGGTTGACGAGCTGCGCGTCGTGCGTCGCGACGACGACCGTCGTGCCGGTGCGGTTGATGCGGTAGAGCAGCTGCATGATCCCGATCGACGTCTTGGGATCGAGGTTGCCCGTCGGCTCGTCGGCCAGCAGGAGCGGCGGGTGGTTGACGAACGCGCGTGCCACGCTGACGCGCTGCTGCTCGCCGCCGGAGAGCTGATCCGGGTAGTTGTGCAGCTTCGTGGCGAGGCCGGTGAGGCGGAGGATGTCCGGCACCTTCGAGCGGATCTCCTTGCGCGACGCGCCCGTGGCCGACAGCGCATACGCGACGTTGTCGTGCACGGTGCGGTTCGGCAGGAGCTTGAAGTCCTGGAAGACGACCCCGAGGTTGCGGCGGTAATACGGGACCTGCTTGTGCTTGAGGTCCGCGAGGCTGCGGCCCGCGACACGGATCTCACCGCTCGTGGGCTCCCGCTCCTTGATGAGCAGGCGCATGATCGTCGACTTGCCCGAGCCGGTGGAGCCGACGAGGAAGACGAACTCACCGCGCCGGACGTTGAACGTCGCTCCTTCGAGGCCCACATCCGTGCCGGGGTACGCCTTCGTGACGTCCCGGAACTCGACCACGTTGCGGGGATCGGGCGGGGTGGCAGCCGCGCGCGCCGGGGGCGCAACGGGCTGGCCCTGAGCGCGCCGGCGGGCGTGCTCCGGACGGTGTCGGATGCGTTCAGAAGCGGGCATATCGACGGATCAGGCTACCGGTCAGGCCTCTGACCGCCCCTCGCTGCAAACCTCCTTGCAGGACTTTCGCCGGCCGGCGCCTGACGAGCCGAAGAGTACCCGGTGGTGATCGAGGACAACGTGTGGCTCTGGGGCAGCAGCATCGCGCTGCCGGGCGCCGAGATCGGCGCCCACAGCGTGGTCGCCGCCGGTGCGGTGGCCTCCGGTTCGGCCGCCGGGGCGCGCTTCCCGGTCGACTACCCTCAGCGCATGCCGCAGATCACCTCCTCCACGCTGCGCAACGGCCTGCCCGTGCACCGCATCGGCCTCGAGGGCACCCGCGCGATCACCATCCTCGTCGCGTTCGACGCCGGCGCACGGACCGAGCGCCCCGAGGAGAACGGCATGGCCCACTTCCTCGAGCACCTCGTGTTCAAGGGGGGTGAGAAGTACCCGCACTACCGCGACGTCAACGAGACGGCCGAGCGGCTCGGCGCCGTGCTCAACGCGTTCACGAGTCATGACCTCGTCGCCTTCCATGTGACGGCACGCGCCGAGAAGGCGATGGAGGCGCTCGACCTCCTCAGCGACTTCGCAGGGCGCCCCATCCTCGAGGCCGACGAACTCGACCGCGAACGCGGCGTCGTCATCCAGGAGATCCAGCGGTACAAGGACCAGCCCGCGTCCGTCGCCGCCGACCTGATCGACACGGCCACCTTCGGCGAGCACCCCCTCGGGCGCACCGTCCTCGGCCCGGAGGAGCACCTGCGCACGTTCACGCGTGACGGCATCGTCGCCTTCCGCGAGCGGCAGTGGTCGGGCACCCGCGGTGGGGCGTACCTCGTCGGCAACGTCGACCACCTCGACGACGGCGCGGTCGGTGAGCTGCTCGAGCGCTTCCCCACCCTGTCCCCGCCGCCGGCGTACGACCCGGCGCCCGCGCTGCGTCCCGAGATCATGGTCGAGGAGCGCGACAGCAACCAGTCGCATCTGCGGATGCAGTATCAGCCGAAGATCGACGTCAAGAACCCCGCAGAGCGCGCCGCGCTGAAGATCTACAGCACCCTGCTCGGCGGCTCGATGGGCTCGCGCCTGTTCGACGAGATCCGCGAGCAGCGCGGCCTCTGTTATTCGGTGTGGGCGGTGGACCACGCGTACGCGGACACGCCGATCCTGCAGCTCGGCAGCGGCCTGGAGTCGAGCAAGTGCGTGGAGGCCTACACGCGGATGCGTGAGATCGTCGACGAGCTCCGCACCGACGGGCCCAAGGAGGAGGAGGTCGAGCGGGCGCGCGCGTACGCCAGCGGCCGGCTCGTCCTGAGCTTTGAGAACTCGGGCGCGGTCGCGCGCACCGCCGCGTACCAGTCGATCGTGTTCGGAGAGCCGATCGACCCCGACGCCGTGATCCGCGCGATCGACGACGTCAGCTTCGACGACGTCGCCACTGTGGCGCGTGACGTGGCCGATACGCTCGCGGTGGCGTGCGTCGGCCCGCACAGCGCTGATGAGTTCTGAGCCCGGATCCCTCGCTGAGCTGAACGTCCCCGAGCTGCGGCGCTACCTGCGCCGCGTCGGGGATCGCTGGCAATTGGACGGCGCCCACCTCGGCGGCGCCCGGCTCGCCGATGCACGCGGCGCGGGGCCGCAGCGCGAGCGTGGCCCCGAGTACGTCGTCGTGCTCGTGAGCGAGCACTTCGACGGCATACCGTGGCTTGAGCGCGTCCACCAGTGCGGATCCCTGTGGGACACCCGGGAGATGCGCGGCGCGGCGGAGGTCCACTGCTACACCCCGCCGGAGCTCGCGCGGAAGGTCGAGCAGCTGCAGCGCGTGCGGGACACCGTGCGGGACGGCATGGACCTGCTCGCCTAGTGTGATGTCTCGTAATTAGCTGGTGTTTGCGGTAGGGTGTGGCATGCGTCTTCCCACGCCGCCGATGTCGATCACCGAGAGTCAGCGCGAGGTGCTCGAGAAGCTGTCGCGGTCGGGTACGGCTGCCCATCGCGAGGTGCAGCGCGCGCGGGTGTTGTTGCTGGCCGCCGAGGGCCGGGCGAACACCGCAATCGGGGTCACGGTTGGTGTGTCGCCGGCGACGGTCAAGGCGTGGCGCGAGCGCTTCGCGGCAGAGGGCTTGAAGGGCCTGGGCGGCGTGAAGTCCGGGCGCGGGCGCAAGCCGCAGATCGGTCAGGAGAAGGTCGCTGAGATCGTCCGCGCGACACTGCACGACAAGCCCGAGGGTGAGACGCACTGGAGCTGTCGGTCGATGGCCGCCGCGCAGGGCGTCAGTCCGGCCACCGTGCAGCGGGTCTGGTCGGCCCGCGGTCTGCACCCCCACCGCGTCAAGACCTTCAAGCTCTCAAACGACCAGCAGTTCGAGGAGAAGCTCGTCGACGTCGTCGGTCTGTACCTCAACCCGCCGGCGCAGGCGGTCGTGCTGTGCATGGATGAGAAGTCCCAGATCCAGGCGCTGGATCGCACCCAGGCCTCGTTGCCGATGAAGAAGGGCCGCGCCGGCACGATGACCCACGACTACAAGCGCAACGGCACCACGACGCTGTTCGCGGCCCTGGACGTGCTGACCGGCGAGGTGATCGGACGCTGCATGCCACGCCACCGCCACGAGGAGTTCGTGAAGTTCCTGCGCGTCATCGACAGCGAGGTCCCCGAAGGCCTGCAGATCCACCTGATCCTCGACAACTACTCAACCCACAAGCACGCCAACGTCAAGAAGTGGCTGGCCAAGCACCCACGGTTTGTCCTGCACTTCATCCCGACGTCGAGCTCGTGGCTGAACATGGTCGAGCGGTTCTTCGGCAAGCTCGAGGACAAGGCCACCCGCCGCGGCATCTTCCACTCCGTGCCCGACCTGATCGCCACGATCGACGCCTACCTCGCCAACACCAACAACGACCCCACACCGTTCGTCTGGACCGCGACCGCCGACCAGATCCTCGAAAAGGTCCGCCGCGGCCGCGTCGCCCTCGAAGCAATCACCAACTAAAACTGAGACGACGCACTAGGTTCGGCCTAACCGGTACGCATCCCGCGGCGCTGGATGTCCGCGATCGCGGCATCCGCGCACTCCGACACGGAGTCCAGTTCGGACGTCATCGCATGATCGCCGGACAGCCCGCGCAGTGCCGGCAGGACCTCGAGGCCGCCCGACAGGCCCAGCGCCATCGCCGCGCCCGCACGGACGTCGGCCTCCGCGTCGCGCAGCGCCCGCAGCAGGAGCGGCACCGCCGACCGGCGACCGATGACCCCGAGCGCCTCGGCGGCCTCCCCGCGGACCGCGGGAAGCTCGCCGGGGTTGGCCAGCGTTGCGCCGAGCACCGGGACGGCCCGGTGGTCGCGCAGGTGCCCGAGTCCCCGGGCGGCCCGCGCCCGAACCTCTTCGTCGTCATCGCGCATGAGCGCCTCGGCGAGTGCACCGCGGGCCTCCGGGCCCCCGAGTCGCGCGATCGCCTGGGTGGCGTTCACCCGGACGCGCGCGCAGGACGCGTCGGCCAGCACGCGACGCAGGCGGGGCCCGGCGACCGCGACGTCACCCACGGTGCCGGCGAGGCGGCACACCGCGATGGCGAGCACCGCGGGCGTGGCCGGCGAGATCGCAGCGACGAGCTCATCCTCCGTGCGCAGCCCGGCAGCTGCGAGCGGCCCCAGCTCTGCGAGCGCCCGGTCCCGACTCGCCGTCGTCAGGCCTGCGAGCCACATGCTGATCCGCACGCGGAGGTCCGGTTCAGCGAGTTCCAGCCACTGCTCCGTACCGGCGCTGGACGACTGCGCCTCGGGCTCGGCTCCCGGCTGGGCGCCCCCTTGGATGACGGTGAGCTGCATTCCGGAGTGAGCATAAGCCTCTGGGTCCGGATCGCTCAAGCGCCTGAGTGAAGATCTGAACGAAGTTCAGGTTGAGTCCATTGTGCGGAAACTCGCTGGAACAGCGCGGCTTTGAGACGACGTCGAGCGCGTCAAGCTCGCCGCGATGCCGTTCAGGAAATGGCGACCATGCGCTCGATCGGCACCCGAGCGCGCTCAGCGATGTCCACCGGGACCTTCACCTCGTAGCGCAGGTCGCGCAGGCTGTCGCGGAGTTTGGGCAGCGTGATCATCTTCATGTAGACGCACTCGGCCCGCGCGTTGGCGGGGATGAGGTGCGCTTCCGGCGCCGCCTTCTGCATCGGGTAGAGCATGCCCGTCTCCGTCGCGACGATCGCCTCGCGGTCCGGGTGCTCCTCGGCGTACTTCAGCATCCCGCCGGTCGAGAGCATGTGCACGCCCTCCGACGCGACGTCGCCCGCCGCCACGTACTCCATGACCGACGTCACGCACCCGCACTCGGGATGAATGAGGAAATCGGCGTCCGGATGCTCACCGCGGATCTTCGTGATGTCGCTCGGGCGGATGCCGGCGTGCACATGGCATTCGCCGTCCCAGATGTGGAAGCCGCCTCGCTCGTTCAGGCCGAGCGTCTTCTCGACGTACGCGCCGAGGAACATGTCCGGGCCGAAGAGGATCTCGGTGTCGGCGCCATGCTCCTTGAGGATGTGTGCCACGACGTTCACCGCGTTCGCCGACGTCACGCAGTAGTCCGTGATCGCCTTCACCTCCGCGGTCGTGTTGACGTACATCACCGTGACGGCGCCCGGGTGCCCGGCCTGCCAGTCGGCGAGCTGCTCCGGGGTGATCGAGTCGGCGAGCGAACAGCCGGCGTCAAGATCGGGGATCAGGACGGTCTTCTCGGGCGAGAGGACCGACGCCGTCTCGGCCATGAAATGGACGCCGCAGAAGGCGATGACGCTCGCGTCGGCGGCGGCCGCCTGGCGCGAGAGGCCCAGCGAATCGCCCACGTAGTCGGCGACGTCCTGGATCTCGGGCACCTGGTAGTTGTGGGCGAGGATGACGGCGTCGCGCTCCTTCGCCAGGGCGCGCACCTCCTCGGACAGTGCCCGCACGTCGTAGAGCTCGAGCGGCTCGGCGGCGGGAGTGGTGGGGGCCATGGGCAGCTTCATCGCAGCGGCTCCAGGAGGAGGGAGAGGTCCAGGGTGGGCGCCGAATGGGTCAGCGCACCGATCGAGATCCAGTCTATCCCGGTCTCCGCGTGGGCCCTCAGCGTCTCGCGCGTCATGCCGCCGCTGGCCTCCAGCTGCGCCCGCCCGGCGACCTCCTCGGCGATGGCGCGCAGCATGGGCGGGTCCATATTGTCGAGCAGCAGGCGGGTGGCGCCGGCCTCCAGCGCCTCGCGCACCTGCTCCGCGGTCTCGCACTCGATCTCCAGCGGGAGAGCGGGGAACCGCTCGCGCGCCGCTCCGATCGCGGCCGCGACCCCGCCGGCCATCGCGATGTGGTTCTCCTTGATGAGGATCTCGTCGAACAGGCCGATGCGGTGGTTGTGCCCGCCGCCGGCCAGGACCGCGGCCTTCTCCAGCAGCCGCAGCCCGGGGGTCGTCTTGCGGGTGTCGAGGATCTTCGCGCCGGTGCCCTCGACCTCGCGGACGCAGGTGGCGGTGAGCGTCGCGATGCCGGAGAGGTGGCCGAGAAAGTTCAGCGCGGTGCGTTCGGCGGCGAGCAGCGCGCGGGCGTCGCCCTCGATCTCCAGGACCGGCCCGCCCTCGCGCCACTGCGCCTCGGGGCCGGTGCGCGCCAGGCGCACCTCGGGGTCGCCGCGGCGGAAGACGAGCTCGGCGACATCGAGTCCGAACACGACGCCCGGCGCCTTCTGCGTGATCTGCGCGCGCGCCCGGGTGCCGTCAGGGACGGTCGAGAGGCTCGTCACGTCGCCGGCGCCGACGTCCTCGGCGAGAGCGCGTTCGACGAGCTCGGAGAGATAGTCGTGGCTGACGGGCATCACCGTAGGCGAGGATATGCCGCGCATCGTCGACCAGGCCGTCACCCCCACCCCGCCGCAACTGCTGCAGTCGTGGCTGCCCGAAGCGGAGGTGGTGACCCGCCACCGTCGCCGCGCGCCCGCCGACGGCGACACGCTCTGGGCGGCGGCGCGCGCCATCCGGCTCAACGACACCCGCGCACTGGGCCGGCTCGTCCGCTGGCGGATTCCCGGCACACCCGGCGACCTGCCGTACGCCGAGCTGTTCGCCCGCCCGCCGTTCACCGTGCTCGACACGGGCCCGGACTGGTCGATCTCCGGGCTCGTGGGACGGATCTGGACGCTCGACCGCGACTACCCGCCCCTCGCGGGCGCCGACGCCTTCGCCGCCTGGGCGGTGCCGGGCACCGTGCGGGTCGCGTTCGCCCATTGGATCGAGTCCGACGGGGACGGCAGCGTGCTGCGCAGCGAGGCGCGCGTGCAGGCGGTCGACCGGCGCGCCGCCCTACGCCTGCGCTCGCTGTGGCTCGCGGTCGGGCCGTTCGAGCGCCTCATCGGCGCGGAACCGCTGGCGCTCGCGGCGTCCCGCGCGGACCGGCAGGCGTGACGCCTCGCCGTAGCAGGACGGGCAGCAGATGCGGGGCCGTGCCGTTGGGATGGCCCTCCACCTCCACGCGGTGGCGCGGCCCGCGCGCCCGCAGCCGCCAGCCGTCGCGCCCGACCTGCACACCGCTCATCGCCGAGCCGGACGACGAGCGCGGTCGCGACCGTGCCGAAGGGCCCGAGCCGGGCAGCACGGTGCGCGAGGGCACGTGCGTGATCCGCCAGAAGAGTACCCCTCGAAGCCCGTGCCGTGGTACCCGCTCGGGTCACCCAAGGTCACCCAAGGGTACGTCCGCGCCCGTGCGACGATATGCGGCGAGCACGCCGGTGATGCTCGCACACCCATGACCACCAGCACTGCCTACGACGAGCTCGGCGACGCGTATGCCAGCGTCCGCCGCGAGGACCCGCGCCTCGCGGCGTTCATCCACGCCGGGCTCGGCGACGCGCGCACCGTCCTGAACGTCGGGGCGGGCACCGGCAACTACGAGCCTGCCGACCGCTACGTCGTCGCGGTGGAACCGTCGGCGACCATGCGCTCCCAGCGACCGGCGGGGGCTGCCCCGGCGATCCGCGCGTACGCCGACGCGCTGCCGTTCGACGACGGCGCGTTCGACGCGGTGTTGTCGATCTTCAGCGACCACCACTGGCCCGACCGGGGCGCGGGCCTCGCCGAGCTGCGCCGCGTTGCGCGCCGTCGCGTCGTGGTGCTGACGTTCGAGCCGTCGTACCTGTCGTCCTCATGGCTGTGCGACTACCTCCCGGGCCTGCGGGCGATGCTGCCGCCGTGGGGCACCGCGGAGGTGGCTGCGTCGCTCGGAGGCGACGGCGACATCCTCATTGAGCCCGTGCCGTTGCCCTACGACTGCGCCGACGAGTTCGTGCACACGTTCTGGCGACGGCCGGAAGCCCTACTGGCGCCGCAGGCCGCCGACGGCATCTCGCTGTTCCGGCGCCTCCCGCCGGACGACCTGGCGTCCGGGCTCGAGCGTCTGCGCGCCGACGTGGAGAGCGGGGCGTGGGCGGCGGCGAACGAGGACCTCGTAGGCCAGGACCAGCACGACCTCGGCGTGCGGCTCGTGGTGGCGACCGTCAGCTGACGCCCTGCACCAGCACCGTGACCCGCCGGAACGCCGGGTCGCTGGCGCCGTGCAGGCGTGCGCCGTCGGCGACGAGCTCGCGGAGGTACCGCACCGTGTCCGCGGTGATCTCCTCGCCGGGCAGCAGCGCCGGGATGCCGGGCGGGTAGCCGGCGATCGACTCGCAGGAGATCCGGCCGACGGCGTCGTCGACGTCCACGACCTCTGAGGCGCCGAGGAACGCGTCGCGCGGAGCGACCGCCGCGACGGCCTCGCCGTGCAGCGGAGACCGCACCACCGGGATCTCGCGGCCGGGCTCGGCGATCCGCTTGATCGTCTCGTCGAGATCCCCGGCGAGCCGCACCAGCGCGGGCGCGGGCTCGGCCATGCCGACCACGAGGACGACGATGGCATGGGTGGCGAGTTCGGGATGGATGTCGTAGCTCTGGCGCAGCGCGTCGGCGACCTCGAACCCCGACCGGCCCGTGCCGCGCACGTCGAGGGAGATACGCAGGGGATCCCAGGCCGCGACGCCGGGGCGGCCGACCAGCTCCTCGCCGACCAGCCGGACCCCCGGCATGCCCGCGAGCTGCCCGCGCACGTCGCGCAGCGCGAGCAGGGTGTCGTGGAGGATCGCCTCGCCGTGGATGGCCATCTGGCGGCGCGACGCGTCGAGGGAGCCCAGCAGCAGCGAGTTCGGCGACGTCGACCGCACGAGCCGCACGGTGCGCGCCACCGCCTCGATGTTCACCCGGGAATCGTGAGCGATGTGGAGCATCGCGCTCTGGGTCATCGAACCCGCCATCTTGTGGGTGCTCGTGAGCACCGCGTCGGCGCCCAGCTCCAGGGCGCTCGAGGGAAGATCGCGGTGGAAGCCGAAGTGCCCGCCCCACGCCTGGTCGACGATGAGCGGGACGCCCGCGGCGTGCGCGACCTCGGCGCAGGCGCCCACGTCGGCGACCATCCCGTAGTAGGTCGGCGAGACGATGAACGCGGCGCGCGCGCCTGGCGTGCGTTCCAGCGCGGCACGCAGCCCGTCCGGCGTGACCCCGTGGGCCATGCCGAGCGGCTCGTCGTACTCGGGGGCCACGAAGGTGGGCCGGCCACCCGAGAGCACGAGCCCATCGACCACCGACGCGTGCGCGTTGCGCTGCACGACCACCGGCGCGCCCAGCGGTGCGAGCGCCAGCGTGAGCGCATGATTGCCCTGCGTCGCGCCGTTCGTCAGGAACCACGTCCGCGCCGCGCCGTGCGCCTCGGCGGCCAGCGTCTCGGACTTCTCGTACGGCGTCGGCGACGGGCCGACGTCGATCCCGCGGATGTCCTGTGGCACATCCGCCGCCAGCGCCCGGTCGCCGATCGCGTAGCGCAACCCGGGATCGGCGCCGGGGCCGCCCTTGTGGCCGGGCACATGCCAGCGGCCGGCCCCGCGAAACGCGTACGCGACCACTGCGTCGAGGTAGGGCGTACGCGGCTGCTCAGGACCCTGCCGCGCGCCCATCGATCAGCTCGCGGGGGTCGCCGTCCCGGCCGTCCGCAGCAGCTCCGCGCGGACGAAGCCGTCGAGATCACCGTCGAGCACCCGCTGGGCGTCGCCCATCTCATGGTTCGTGCGGTGGTCCTTGACCATCGTGTACGGGTGCAGGACGTAGCTGCGGATCTGCGAGCCGAAGTTCACGTCCTGCGCCTCGCCCTTCTCGCGGGCGATCTCCTCCTGGCGCTCGCGCTCACGCTGCTCCAGGAGCTTGGCGCGCAGCATCCCCATCGCCGTCAGCTTGTTCTGCGTCTGCGAGCGCTCGTTCTGGCACTGGACGACGATGCCGCTCGGGCGGTGGGTGATGCGCACCGCCGAGTCGGTCTTGTTCACGTGCTGGCCGCCGGCGCCCGACGCGCGATACGTGTCGATCTGCAGGTCGTCGTCCTCGATCTCGACGTCGTCGACCTCGTCGACGATCGGCGCGACCTCCAGGCCCGCGAAGCTCGTCTGGCGCCGGTTCGCGCTGTCGAACGGCGACAGGCGCACCAGGCGGTGCACGCCCTTCTCCGCGCCGTACAGGCCGTAGGCGTTGTCGCCCGTGACCTTGAAGGTCGCCGACTTGATGCCGGCCTCCTCCCCCGGGCTCACCTCGAGAAGCTCGACGTCGAAGCCGCGTTTCTCGGCCCAGCGCATCTCCATGCGCAGCACCATCTCCGCCCAATCCTGGGCGTCGGTGCCGCCGGCACCGGCGTTGATGGTCACGAGCGCGTCGCCCGCGTCGTAGCGCCCACTGAACAGCCGTTCCTCCTCGAGGGCCGCCAGACGGGTCTCGACCGACGCGATCTGCTCGCTGAGCTCCCCGGCCATCTCCGGATCCTCAGCCGCCATCTCCACGAGCGCGTCGAGGTCGTCGGCGTCGGCCTGCAGCTGCTCGAAGCCCTGAAGCTTGCGCGACGCCTTGGCGTGCTCACCGTTGACCTTCGCGGCCGCGGCCTGATTGTCCCAGAAGCCCGGCTCGCCCATCTCCGCCTCGAGCGCGGCGACGCGTTCCCTCAGTGCCGCCGGGTCGAGATACGACGCGAGCAGCTCGAGCTGCTCGCGGATCGCCGACAGGCGCTGCGGGATGGTCTCGGACTTGTCCCATCCATCCCCGGTCGACATGTCGATGAGGCTAGTGCACGTGACCGCTCCCGGGTGCGGTGGGGATCGACCTGCTGGTCCTCGCCCTCGTTTTCCCGGAGCACGTCGACGCGCAGCGAACCCGTTGTCGTCAGAGCCCGGGTGAAGAAGCGCGAGTCCGTGTGATCGACCGTCAGGCACACCTCGTCGCTCAGCGCCGACCCGCCGGCGTTCAGACGCAGCGCGGTGACGTGCTCGGCGCCCAGCACCTTCCACGGCTCGTTGCCCTGACGAGGCTCGCCCTGCTGAGCTTCCAGTCGTCGCCGGACGTCGCCGTCGAGATCGCGGGAGCCGCCGCGCCCGCCGCCGGAGTCAGTCCGCCGACGCGTCGCGGTCACTCATCGATTGCAGTGTGCGACGCGGTGCCTGCCGGCGCTACGCGCCGTGGCACTTCTTGAACTTCTTGCCCGACCCGCACCAGCACGGATCGTTGCGCCCGAGCTGCTGCTCGGCGTCGAGCCTGCGCTGCTCGACGGGCTGGAACCCGGCGTTCTCCTCGGGCTCGGGCTCGGCGTACGCCGTGCCCGCGCCGCCGGCGCCGGCCGCCGCGGCGATGGCGCTCGCACCGGCGGCGGCGCCACCCGAGTAGGAGACGTTGCCCGGCCGCGTCGCCGTGCCCGGCGCGCTGTAGCGCTCGGCGGGCGGCGGCTCATCGGCCTCCACCTGCACCTCGACGTTGTAGACCAGCGTGGCGAACTCGCTCCAGATGCTGTTCATCAGGTCGGTGAACAGCGTGAAGGCCTCGTTCTTGTAGGCGATGATCGGCTCGATCTGGGCGAACCCGCGGAGGTGGATGCCCTCGCGCAGGTAGTCCATGTCGTACAGGTGCTCACGCCACTTGCTGTCGATGATCTGCAGCAGCAGATACCGCTCCAGCGTGCGCATGAGCTCCTCGCCGAGCTCCGCCTCGCGCTCGTCGTACAGCGCGATCGCGTCCTCCACGATCATCGTCGTGAGCGACGGGCGGTCGATCGTCGCAGGGTCGATGTCCTCGGCCTCGATCGCCACGGGGAAGATCTCGAGCATGCGGTCGAACAGGCCCTCGATGTCCCACTCCTCGATGTAGTCACCGGGGGTGTACTCGTCGACGAGCCGCTCGATCACGCCCTCGATCTCCTTGCGGGCGTTCTGACCCATGTCCTTGCCTTCGAGGATCTCGTTGCGGTACGCGTAGACGATCCGGCGCTGCTCGTTCATCACGTCGTCGTACTCGAGGACGCGCTTGCGGATGAGGAAGTTCTGCTCCTCGACCTTGCGCTGGGCCTTCTCGATCTGCTTGCTGAGGATGCTCGCTTCGATCGGCAGCTCGTGGCCCTCCTCGTCGAACTCGCCGAGGCGGTCGAGGATCTTGTAGATCCGGTCGCCGGCGAACAGGCGGACGAGGTCGTCCTCGGCGCTGAGGAAGAAGCGCGACTCACCGGGATCGCCCTGGCGGCCGGAGCGGCCACGCAGCTGGTTGTCGATCCGGCGTGACTCGTGGCGCTCGGTGCCGACGATGAAGAGGCCGCCCGCCTCCATGACCTGCTCGCGGGCCTCCTCCACACGGCGCTCGACGCTCGGGAGGATGTCGTCGTAGCGCTCGTCGTAGTCCGGATCGCCGGAGTTCAGGCCGAGTTTGACGAGTTCGAGCTTCGTGAGGTGCTCGGCGTTGCCGCCGAGCTTGATGTCGACGCCGCGACCCGCCATGTTCGTGGCGAGCGTGACGGCGCCGGGCTGGCCGGCTTCGGCGATGATCTCGCCCTCGCGCTCGGCGTGCTCCGGCTTGGCGTTCAGCACGGTGTGCGGGACACCGCGCTTCTTCAGCTCGGTCGACAGCAGCTCGGAGACCTCGACGGAGATCGTGCCGACGAGCACCGGCTGGCCGGCCTTGTGCCGCGCCGTGACCTCGGCGGCGACCGCATGCCACTTGCCGTCGCGCGTCTTGTAGACCTGGTCGTTCTGGTCCTTGCGCTGCGTCGGGCGGTTCGTCGGGATCTCGACGACCGGCAGCTTGTAGATCTTCATGAACTCGGTCGCCTCGGTGAGGGCGGTGCCGGTCATGCCCGCGAGCTTGTCGTACAGGCGGAAGTAGTTCTGCAGCGTGATGGTGGCGAGCGTCTGGTTCTCCTCCTGGACGCGCACCCCCTCCTTCGCCTCCACGGCCTGGTGCAGACCCTCCGACCAGCGCCGGCCGTCAAGGATGCGGCCGGTGAACTCGTCGATGATCTTCACCTCGCCGTCGATGACGGCGTAGTCGACGTCGCGCTTGTAGAGCGACTCGGCCTTCAGCGCCTGCTGGAGGTGGTTGACGAGGTGGCCGTTCTCGGCGCGGTACAGGTGGCTGACGCCGAGGAACTTCTCGGCTTTCGCGACGCCCTGCTCCGTGATCGAGACGGTCTTGTGCTTCTCCTCGTACTCGTAGTCGTAGTCCGCGACGAACTCCTTCTTCTGCCGCGGATCCATCCCCTCCGGCTTCTTGCCGGCGGTGAGGCGCTTGGCGAGCTTGGCGAACTGGACGTAGAAGTCCGCGGCCTGCTCGGGCTGGCCGGAGATGATGAGCGGCGTGCGCGCCTCGTCGATGAGGATGTTGTCGACCTCGTCGACGATCGCGAACGGGTGGTTGCGCTGGACCTTCTCCTCCAGCGACTGGGCCATGTTGTCGCGCAGGTAGTCGAAGCCGAACTCGCTGTTCGTGCCGTATGTGATGTCCGACGCGTACGCCATGCGCTTGTGCTCGTAGGGCTGCTGGCTCTGCAGCACGCCCCACGAGAGCCCGAGGAAGTTGTAGATGGGCGACATCCACTCGGCGTCGCGGCGCGCCAGGTAGTCGTTGACCGTGACGATGTGGACACCTTTGCCTTCGAGGGCGTTGAGGTATGCCGGCATGGTGGACACCAGCGTCTTGCCCTCACCGGTCTTCATCTCCGCGATCCAGCCGAAATGGAGGGCGGCGCCACCCATGAGCTGGACGTCGTAGTGGCGCTGGCCGATCACCCGTCGTGAGCCCTCGCGCACAACGGCGAAGGCTTCCATCAGCAGGTCGTTGAGCACCTCGTCGACGGCCTCGTCGGCGTCATCGTCGCGTTCGACGGCGGCGCTGCGGGCCCGGTCGATGCGCTCGCGGAACTCC
>JBPPNC010000198.1:0-7961 GCA_051306365.1 Solirubrobacteraceae bacterium | reverse complement strand
GCGCTTCGAATCGACCCGCTACTACGGCATCCGCCTCCCCGACGGCACCTTCGGCGTCATCAGCGAAGTCTGGATCCGCGCCGCCGACCGCGGCGGCCTCGGCCTCCCCAACTGCTAACCATGCGGACGCTCAGGCCGCTCCTCGCCGTCGCGGCGATGTGCACCGCGACCCTGGCGCTGGCGGTGGCGCCGGCCCCGGGTGCGACCACGGCGGGCAAGCGCTGCGAGGACGTTCTGTACCGCCTGGACAACGGGACCGTCTACGCACGCACCTACTACCTCGCCGCGTACCGCACGAGCTGCCGCACAGCCCGACGCGTCGCGAGCTTCTGGCTGCGCAATGCGGAGGGCAACGCCAACATCGACTCACTTCGGCCGTACGGATTCACCTGCACAGGCACAGACACGAGGAACGGGCACGGCATGAGCTGCCGGAAGGGCCGCCAGGAGGTGCGCTGGCTCGGTCAACCGCCCAAGGCGCGCTCGGCGTCCGCGCGCTGCGGCAACAACAAGGACGGCGAGCCGATCTACTTCAACCTCGTCGCGCGCGGCGTGTCCTGCCGGTTCGCCCGCGAGCTCGCCGTCTCGTACGCGAGCCGCGCGGAGTGCTACCGGCACGGGTGCCGCGTCAGCGGATACCGCTGCAGCCGCAAGCGCACAGGATACGAGTCCTACACCGCCGACTGTCGTCGGGGTCAGGCGAAGCGAATCACGTTCGGCTACGGGGCGTGAGGAGATGAGGCGCGGGCGCCGAGGATGGGCCGTGCTGGCGATCTGCACGGCGCTGGCCGGGATCGAAGCGCCGCTCGCCTCCGCCGCGCCGAAGGTCGGCTGCTGGGACATGGGCTTCACGTCGGCGACACCGCGCACGCGCCCGACGGACTGCGGTCTGCCAGGCATCTCGGCAGCGAACTCCAACTACCTGATCGGCGCGCGCTGGTCACGATGGGGCGCGCGTGAGGCTCGCGGGCGGGCGACCGCGTACCGGCTCTGGCCGGAAGCGAGCGTCCGGCTGTTCTCGCCGCGACGTGTCTGCGGCGCCACGATGTTCACGCGCGCGACGTTGACCTACCTCAACTCGGGTCCACCTGCGAAGACATACCGGCTCCGATCCTGTTGAGCCCACCGCTCCGGAGACCGATGACCTGATGCGCCGCGTCCCCTGGCGCGACTGGATGGGACTCGCGCTGCTGGTGCTGTCCAGCCGCATTGTGCTGTTCGGCCTCGCGGGGCTCGTGGGCCTAGGCTTGCTCGCCGCAGTCCTGCTGTCGCGCGGGCCGACGCCACCGACCGCGACCGCCGACGACCGGCCCCGCCTGCCGCCCGGCGCGCCGCTCACCATCGTCTGGGGCGGCGACGTAACGCTCGGCTCCTCCCACGGCGACCCTCCGCGCCGAGGGCGGGCGCTCCTGCGCTCGGTCCGCAGCCGGCTACGTGCGGCCGACATCGCCGCGCTCAATCTCGAGGGAACCTTCGGCCGCGGCGGCACGCCGAAGTGCAACGCCGCCGAGAGCTCCTCCTGCTTCGCCTTCCAGGCTCCGCCCAGGAACGCCGGCACGCTGCGCGACGCGGGCGTCGACATCGTCAACCTGGCAAACAATCACGCATGGGACTACGGCGCTGACGGAATGGGCCAGACGGTCCGCGCGCTTCAGCGCAAGAAGGTGGCCTACACCGGCCGCCCCGGCGAGATCCGCTACTTGCGGCGCTCGGACAGCCGGGTCGCGTTCGTCGGATTCTCCTCGTACCCGTGGTCGTCGCCGATCCGCGATCCGGTCGCCGTGCGCGCCCTGATCTCGGAGGCCGCCGCCCGCGCCAACGTCGTGGTCGCGTTCATCCACGCGGGCGCGGAGGGCCAGGACCAGATCCGCACGCCCGACCGCGACGAAGAGGCCTACGGCGAACTGCGCGGGAACACGCGCGCGTTCGCCCGGGTCGCGATCGACGCCGGCGCGGATCTCGTGCTGGGCTCCGGGCCGCACGTCCTGCGCGGACTCGAGGTCTACCGCGGCCGGCTGATCGCCTACTCGCTCGGGAATCTCGCCGGCTGGAAGAACTTCTCGCTGCGAGGCAACGCCGCGGTCTCGGGGCTTCTGACCGTGCGCATCGGACGCACGGGCAGATTCCTGCGCGGCCGGCTCCTGCCCCTTCGGCTGCAGGAACCGGGGATCCCGGTGCGCGACCCCAGCGGGAGCGCGCGGGCGCTGGTGGCGCGCGTCTCCCGCGCCGACTTCGGCAAGCGGGCGCCCACGATGAGCCCGGCAGGACGGCTGCACCCGCGCTGAGCCGCGATCGCGCGGCCTTGGGTCAGCCCAGCACCGGACGGCTCGCGCGGATCGTGGCCCGCGTGAACCGCGAGCCGACGACCCGTCCCGCGCCGAGGCGCACGTCCAGGATCCCCGTGCGCTGCGTGCCCGGGCTCGCCGCCGAGAACACGAAATTCCCGAGGCTGTAGGCGATCAGCCTCCCGGCCGGGCGACGGATCGGCTGCAGGACGTGGGGATGCGCGCCGATCACCGCCGTCGCCCCGGAGCGCAGCGCGAGCGCCGCGAGCGCGCGCTGCTCCGCGCTTTCGGTCGTGTCCTTCTCGATCCCCCAGTGGAACGTTGCGATCACCACGTCGGCGTCCGCCCGGGCTCGGCGCACGCCGGCGCGAACCCGCGCGGCGTGGCCCCACGCGGTGCCGGGGTTGTCGCCGACCGCCTGGAACTCGTACGGGAGGATCGTCGAGAAGCCGACGAACGCGATCCTCAGACCGAGGCGCTCGACGACCTGCGGTCGATAGGCGGCGTCCGCGGTCGCCCCGGCGCCGACGGTGACGACCCCGGCGGCGCGCGCGGTGCGCAGCGTGTCCAGCAGCGCGAGGTCGCCGTAATCGCCCGCGTGATTGTTGGCGAGGTTCACGACGTCCATGCCCGCGTTAGTCGCCATGGCCCGCAGCGACGAGGGGCGCCCGCGGAACGTGAACATCTTCTCCTGCGGCGAGCCCCGCAGGCTGACCGCGCACTCCAGGTTGCCGAACGCGAGATCGGCGCGCTTGAGGCGGGCGCCGACGCTCGCCCACGGGTAGCCCGGGCCATGCGCGGCGATCTCCGCACCGGGCCCGTCACCGAAGTTGATGTCCCCCACCGCGGCGAGCACGAGCGGGCGGACGCTGACCGTAGATGCGCGCGATACCCGGCCGTCCGCGCCGCGGCCGCGCAACCGCCATCGCTGCTCCGTCATCTGCGCGCGGAGTGTGGTGGCGGCGCCCATCTCCCTGATCGGCTCGCCGGCCGGCGACCACCCTTCTGCCGTGCGCTGCTCGATGCGCACAGGGCGCTTCAGCCCCGTGCTGCGGACGTCGAGCGCCCCACCGAGCGCGACTGCAGATGGCGCCTTGAGCCTCGCCCCGGGCGCGACCGCGTCCGCCGCGAGGGCGTCGCCGGCTGCGCCCGCCGCAAGCAGCAGCGTCAGAACGGAGGCCAGGCATGGTCGCATGCGCATGCTCGACATGGTGATCGCCTCAGCCGACGATCCCGATCACCGCGCGACGATCGCCGCGCGCGAGCACCCACGTCCACGGGCCGGCGTCGGTGCGCCGCACGTCGTAGACGGTCCATCCCGGACGTCCGGCAAGCGCGGGGCGGCGCGCGATGGACCGCGCCCGACGGCAGGTCAGGCGCGAGGCCCCGTGGATCACGAACACGCGCACCGCGTCTCCGCGACGACGAACGCGGCCGCAGGCCTTCCGCGCGTCATCGCTGTGTCGCGGCAGCCGCAGCGCCTTGACCGGCGGGAACGCCAGCGGGGCGACCGCCCGCCGCACGAACCGCGCGAACCCGCGCGATCCGCTGTGGCTGACGTGCAGGCCGTCCCCGGCGAACCACCCGCCGCGCCTCGCGCTGTGACGGCGCCAGTCGGCGACGACCACGCGGTCCGGATGGGCGCGCGCCGCCGCGCGCATCCGCGCTCGGCTCGCCCCCGAGTTGCGCGGCGTCACCAGCACGAGGATCCGGCGGCGGCCGATGATGCGCAGCGCCTCGCCGACCTGCCCGCGGGCGATCGGCCCGTTGGCGCCGAGCGCGACGATCACCACGGCCGGGAGGCTGCCGCGCGCACGCCGCGCGCGCAGGATCCTCAGCCCTTCGCTGAACTGCCGGCAGCCGCGCGCGTCGGCCTCGATCCCGAGCCGCCCGAAGCGCGAGACCGTGAGCAGCAGCGTGGAATCGCCGATGATCAACGGCGCGCGCCCCGCCTTGTCCGGCATGCTGCGCGCACTCGCATGGCGGACGCCCCCGCAGGCGAAGACCGGCGCGGGGGCGGCGATGAGCGACGCCCCGAGGACAAGCAGGGCCAGGGCCACCCGCCGAAGCGCGCTCATCGCGATCCGCCGACGGCCACGGCCACCGAGCGGACGCCGCCGAGCTCGAACATCACCCGAACGGGGCCCCCGCGCGCGGGGACGCGGAACGACCGGGCGATCGTGCGCCGCAGATCCTCGCCGCCGCGCCCCACCACGATGGTCGCGTACGAGGGGCGATTCGACACGGTGATCCGCAGCTGACCGCCGCGCGACCGGGCCGAGACGACCGGCTTCGGCAGCGGCGCCGAGGGCGGCAGATCGACGCCCGCCGCGTGCAGCGCGCCGCGCGCGTTGACGATCGGGGCGAACGACGTCCGCTTCGCGCCCGTGATCAGCGCCCGCGCGGCCTGGTCGGCCGTCAGGGCGGGGGCGTGGCCGCGGATCGCCGCCAGAACCGCGGACACCTGCGGCGCCGCGAAGCTCGTCCCGTTGCGCAGCAGCGGCGCGCCGGCCGCGTCCGTGACCCGTACGCCGCACGAGAGGCCGAGCACGTCGGGACGGCTGTGACTGCTCGAGCACAGGCGCCCTGACGCGTCCACGCCGCCGACGCTGATGACCCCCGGGCTGCTGTCGAACCCGCTGACCGGCGCGGCGGCGGTGTTGCCTGCGGAGACGACGACGTTGACGCCCGCAGTGCGCGCACGAGCCAGCGCGGTCTCGACATCGGCCGGCACGCCGCCGCCGGGCCGGCCGAGCGAGAGGTTGATCACGAGGACCTGCGGGTCCGTGAGGCACCCGTGGATGCCGAGCGCCACCGACGCCCAGTCAAAGCGGCCCCGGCGGTTTAACGCCGCGACCGTGCGGAGCTTCGCCAGCGGCCAGATCCCGGCGCGCAGCGTCGGCCCGGTTCCGGCGACCACCTGGCTGACGAGCGTCCCGTGGCGGCGACGCAGGTGGTCCCGCGGCGTGTTGACCCGTCCGGACCCGTTGTCGACCCCGATCCGCTCGGTGAGCGCGTGCTGAAGCACCGAGTCGGGATCCGTCCCGGAGTCGACCACGCAAACCGTGACGCGTCGGGGCCCTGGTCCGATGTCAGGCAGCGTCGCGGCGTCGGCGAAGGCGACCTGCGGAGCCAGGGCTTGCGACTGCCCAGCCGCGGGTGCGACGTCCAGCGCTGCTGCAGCGGCCGTCAGCAGCACGATTCGGGATGCTCGCACCGCGAGGCTTCTCCAGATCTGCTCAACCGGGGCCAAGCCGCCGAGCATGAATCTCGGGTGACTGCCGCTGCCGACAGTCGAGTTCATGCCCCGGTCCAGCCACAGGCAGCAGCGCTGCTAAAGGTCGCGCTGGTCGACGCCGTGTCTCCCGAGAACCGGAAGCGGACCCGCGTGTAGTAGCGGCCACCGCAAAGGCGCCGGGGCTGGCTGAAGGTGAACCTGATGCGCTCCGTTCGTTGCTCGCCACCTGGGTAGCTGTTACGGGCGGTCGCCGTAGCCACAGCCCGCTTCATGCCCCACGACGACCACCTCGCTCCACTGAAGCACGTGTGGTTCGCGGGACAGTACGCGGATGGCTTGTACTTGTTCTCGTACAGACGCGGGGTCGACACCGCCGGCGCCACCGACGCCGCGGAGACGAGGAGCAGCAGCGCCATGGCGGCGCTAGCAGCCGTGGATCTGGCCAACAGGCCGCCCGCCCGCACCGGACCCCACGTCATAGCGAGCAGCCCGTGAGCCGGAAGTTGAACTTCGTCGCGCCCCGAACCTGTACGCGGACGCGCCGATAGATAAAGCCGGCGTCGCATCGCTCGCGGTCCGACAGGATCACCTTCGCCTTCACGCGGTACCCGCCACTTCCGGCCTGGATGCCGTTGGCCGTCGCGCTCCGCCGGCCCCAGTTGCGCCACCTCAGGCTGAGCGTGTCGACGATGTTCGCACTGATCGGGTCGGCACCACTCACAAGGAACGCGCAGCTCCCGGGTCTCTCGAAGTACCCAATGTCGCTGTTGTCGTAGCTGTAGCAGACAACGTGTGTCTTGGCCTGCGCTTCAGCCGGCACGCAGGCGAGCGCGACCGCAGCGGCGGCAGCAATCGCCCCACGGCGGCGGGCGCACGGTCTCGTAGGCTTCATGCGTCGAACGCTACACATGCCCTGTGCGATCAGCTAGTGCCCAGAGGTGTCCCACCGGCACACCTCATCGCAGCGAGACACCCGCTCAGAACACAGGATCCGGGTCAAATGTTGTCTCTGGCTGACAAGTGTTCAGTCGAGTTGGCCAACGTGAGCCAGGCTGACTTCACGGAGGCCTTGATTTCCGCGAAGAGCTCTGCCGAGCCTCGTAGCCGTCGACGGAGACCTCCGACGAACGCTGGAACCCAGCGACTGCTCGGCCGTTCACTTAAATGGCTTCGGGTCAGCCGTCGACGCAGAGCCACCAACGAGGATCGCCTCCTGGCGAACGGCTTTCGCCGAGCGCCGACGGGTCACGCGCACCCCTCCACGTAACGGATCTGGTCGCGGCGGCCCGCGTAGAACGACGAGACAGTCCCCTCTTCGTCGGTCTCAAACCGGATCCCACGGTTCTTGTAGCGACCGCTTCGCCAGCCGACGGTCAAGTAGCTGCCTTCCGGCACATACGTGTGCTGGGTCCGGGTTACCTTCGGGCCGAACTCCTCGAGCACGGCGCGTTCGTCATCGCCGATACCGATCCCGCCGAGCGCTCGCACCTTCGAGCTGCGCGCGGAGACGTCGATCCGGACGATCCGCCCGTAGCTCAACATCGCGTAGGCGCGTAGGCTCGGAATCCGCGCGTACCGACACCCTGGGCCGAACGCATCGGGCTGGAGCACAATCCGCCGGCCGCTGGCCTTGCTCGCCTGCTTGACCGTCTGCCCGATCTCCAGATGACCGATTCCGCGCGGAGTCAGCGTCACGGTCGCTTGCGCCGCCGGAGCCCCGGCAGACATCGTTCCCACGATCAGGACCGTGAGCAATGCTCGATTCATGTCGCGCAGCCTATGGCGGAGACAGCCGACCGACAACACCGCTCGGCTCCAGGTCGTTTCTCACCGCGTTCTACGGTCTCGCCCTCCACGTGCTCTTCGGCGTCGCTACCTGCCGGCCTTGCTCGACGGCGGCAGGGTTCGCCGTAGGCGATGTGGACGTCGCAGTCTCGCCACCGCCAGAGGATTCCGGAGCAGCGGGTCCTCCCCGCTGCCAACTGCAGCGAGCGAGACGGAGTTCGCGTCTGGCATCCCGTCAGGGGGTATCAATCAGTGCCCTGCCGGCCGATCGCTCAGCCGCATAGGGTCGCGTTAGGTTCCCCCATAGCAGTCAGGTCGTCTCATCTTTGTTCGCCGTCGATCAAGCGCAGGCGATGCCGTGGCTTTCGCTGACGCCGAGGCGATCAGTGCGACCACTGACGGTCTCGGCGTGGATAGGGTTCGGACCAACGCTCGGCTTGGAATGGCGCGCCACCGGCCGTCGCGAGCTGCGCGCCGAGCGCCAAATCCTGGTCGCACCCGACCGGAGGCCGGCGTATGCCGGCTCAGCACGATCCCGGACGCTTCAGCGGATTCAAGTTCGACCGACCGCCGAACCGGATCCGCAACCCGCGTGTACGCGAACCCCAACCCTGACGCGCACCGCTTGCGCCCGGACACCGTCAGCGTGATCG
>JBPPNC010000196.1:0-9782 GCA_051306365.1 Solirubrobacteraceae bacterium | reverse complement strand
CCGTCCACCTCGACGACGCTCGTCGCGGTGACCGTGAGCACGCGGTGCGGCGCCGTGACCGCGACGTAGGCGACCCGGTTGCCGAAGAAGTCGAGGTGCTCACCCTGGTCGTCGGGCAGGGGGTCCACGGTGATCGCGGCCTCGAGGCACCGCTGCCCCGGGGCATCGCGCGGGAGCAGGTGCAGCAGGCTGTAGCTCGGCGCGACCCGCGCGGAGTAGCGGTACTCGGTGCGGTGGGTGATGCGGTACGTGGCGCCCACCGTCAGACCTCCCCGTCGGGGCCGGTCCATCCGAGGGTCTGCTGCGGCAGGCGGCGGGTGAAGTGCTCGCGGTCGAGCTCGTCGGCGGCGGCGAGCAGCTGCGCGTGCAGGTCGCCGAGCAGCGCATCGAGCGCGGGCCGGCTGGCGGCGCCCTCGCTGTCGCCGACCATCGTCGCGGGGTCGGTGAGGGCGAGCGCCGTGCTCGTCTCCAGCACCAGGCGCTGGTCGGCGCGCAGCCGCTGCCCGGCGGTCGGCGGCAGCGCCGCGAGGTCGTCCGTGAGCCGCCCGAGCTGGTAGGCCAGCGACCGCGGGTTGTGCTCGTCGAGCAGCAGCAGCTCGAGCGCCGTCTCGAGCTGCGCGCGCGAGCGGTAGCGCCGCCGGTAGGTGATGATGCTCTCGGCCGCGGTGAGCGTGGACTCGAGCACCAGGCTGTCGGCCGCGACGTCGCGGGTGGTGGTGATCGTCGCGCGCAGCAGCGCGAGGAGCTGGATCGCGCGCTCCAGGCGGCGGCCTGCGTCCAGGAACCGCCAGCCGAGGTCGCGGACCATGCTCTCCTCACCCAGCCCGCCGAGGGCCAGCAGGCCCTGCATGAGGCGCTGGAGCGTCGCCTGCGTTTCCGGTGCGCCCGCACCCTCACTGCGCCGCAACTCCAGGATCTGTCGGTCGAGTGCCCCGACGACGAGCCACGTGTCGCCGGAGAGCTGGTCGCGCACCGCGTACGCGCACTGCAGCAGCGCGCGGACCGCGTGGGCGACGGTGCCCGGCCGCTGCTCGTCTACGAGCAGCGCGTGGAGCTCGGCACCCGGGTCGGCGACACGTGCGGGGTCCGTGAAGCCGGGCGCGGTCGAGGTGACCTCGGTGAGCGCACCGAGCAGCACGCCGAGTGCGGCCTCGCTCGCGGGGTCGCCGCCCTGGAACTCGTTGCGCCGGTCGTGCACCGTGCGCAGCAGCCGCACCGCGGACTCCGCGCGCTCGGCGTAGCGCCCCAGCCACCAGAGGTTCTCCGCCGCGCGGGCCGGCAGGGACGCCATCGGGTCGAGCCCCTCGACGGTGGGCCCGGTCTCCAGCCAGAAGCCGGTCTGGCGCTCCGGCTCGGAGGTCAGGACCCAGGTGTCCTTGCTGATGGCGCCGGCCTGGTTGCTGATGCGGCTGCGCCCGTCGTCGGCGGGCGGCGCCACGCGGGTCAGGCCACCGGGCATGACGGTGTACGAGTCACGGCGCGCGACGGCGTACGTGCGCAGCACGCTGCGGCGCGCCTCCAGCCCGTGCGAGCCGAGCGTCGGCGTCGTGGCGAGCGCCAGCGGCTCCTGGCCGACCCACATCGCGGGGTGCCGTTCGATCCGTGCGCGCAGGTTGTCGAGCTCGGCGGCGCTGAGCTCCCAGCCGAGCACGGACGCCGGCCCGGCACCGCGCGAGACCGGGCGCAGGACGAGTTCGTCGAGGCGGTGGAGCACCTCGCCGCGCGCGGCGTCCTCGCCGCACCACCAGGTCGGCACGCTCGCCATCCGCGGCGTGCGGCCGAGCAGGTGCTCGCCGAGGCGCGGCAGGAACGACAGGAGGGCGGGGTTCTCCAGCACACTGGAGCCGAGCGGGTTGACGACGGACACCGCGCCCCGCCGCGTGGCCTCCACGAGCCCGGCGACACCGAGCTGGGAGTCGGGCTTGAGTTCCAGCGGGTCGCAGTACCAGCCGTCGACGCGGCGCAGGATGACGTGGACCGGCTCGAGCGCGCCGAGCGATCCCATGAACACGCCGTCGGGTCGCACGACGAGGTCCGAGCCCTCCACCAGCGGGAACCCGAGCGTGCTCGACAGGACGGCGTGCTCGAACGCGGTCTCGTTCCACGGGCCGGGCGTGAGGACGACGATCCGCGGATCCTCGACCCCCGGCGGGGCTGCCGCCTGCAGCCCGGCGCGCAGCGCGCGGAAGAACGGCGCGAGCCGGTGGACGTTCGAGCCGCGATACAGGCTGGGCAGCACCCGCGAGGTGACGGTCCGGTTCTCCAGGGCGTAGCCGAAGCCCGACGGCGCCTGGGAGCGGTCGGCCAGCACGCACCACCCGCCGTCGGCGTCGCGGCCGAGGTCGGCCGCGTAGCTGAACAGCTGCTGGGTGTCCGGCCCGCCGGTGCGCACGCCGTCACACGCGCGCAGGAACCCGGCGTGACCGAAGATGATCTCCGGCGGGATGAGCCCTCGGCGCAGGAGGTCGCGCTCGCCGTAGAGGTCGTCGAGGATGAGGTTCAGCAGCTCGGCGCGCTCGATGACGGCCGACTCGATCGTCTGCCACTCGCGGCTCGGGATGACCGTCGGGAGGGGGTCGAGCTTCCACGAATGCGTCGTCGCGCCGTACGCGTTGTAGACGACGCCGTCCTGGTCGAGCAGGCGCGCGGCTTCATCGCGGCGCCGCAGCAGCTCGTCGATGCCCAGGCCCTCGAAGGCGTCCGCCAGATCGCCCCAGTGCTCGCGCGGCGCCCGCGTGGCGGCGTCGACCATTTCGTCGTAACGGCCGCCCGGAGGCGCGTACGCGGAGGGGGGCGTGGTGATCACGGGGCTGTCCACGGGGCGTCAGCGCTGCGCCGGGCGACGCAGGTCGAGCGTGCGAGGGTATTCCCCGGGGGCGACGGCGGGCGGCACGGTCACCGGGCCGGGCGTGTGCCCCGCGGCCTCGAAGCGGTTCGAGCGGCGCGATTGGGCCTCGCTGGCGTTCACCGGGAACGTGTCGTAGGACCGCCCTCCCGGGTGGACGACGTGGTAGACGCAGCCGCCCATCGAGCGTTCCGTCCAGCGGTCGAGCACATCGAAGACGAGCGGGCTGTGGACGGCGATCGTGGGGTGCAGCGCCGACCACGGCTGCCATGCGCAATAGCGCACACCGCCCACGTACGACCCGGCGACACCGGTGCGCTGCAGCGGCACGCGGTGCCCGTTGCACGTCAGGACGTGGCGCTCGCCGACCATCCCGTCGACGCGTACCTGGAGCCGCTCGAGCGATGAGTCGACGTACCGCGCGGTGCCGGCGCCGGCCTCCTCACCGAGCACGTGCCACGGCTCGATCGCCATCCGCAGCTCGATGTCGACGCCGTCGACGTGCGCGGTCCCCAGGTGGGGGAAGCGGAACTCCAGGAACGGGTCGAGCCACGCGTGGTCGAATCCGTCGAGCTCACCGACGACGGCGCGGATGTCCTGCTCGCAGAACCACGGCAGCAGGAAGCGGTCGTGCAGCTCGGTGCCCCACCGCACGAGCGGCCCGGTGTACGGCTGCTCCCAGAACCGCGCGATGAGCGCCCGTACCAGCAGCGACTGCACCAACCCCATCTGCGGGTGCGGCGGCATCTCGAAGCCGCGCAGCTCGACGATCCCCAGCCGCCCCGACTCGGTGCCCGGGTCGTAGAGCTTGTCGATGCAGAACTCGGCGCGGTGCGTGTTGCCCGTGAGGTCGGTGAGCAGGTTGCGCAGGAGCCGGTCGACGGTCCACGCCGGGACGGGCGCGCCGTCCTCGTCCTCCTCCGCCAGCCGCGCCATCTCGTTGAACGCGATCTCCAGCTCGTAGAGGTTCTCGTGGCGCGCCTCGTCGACGCGGGGCGCCTGGCTCGTGGGCCCCACGAACCGGCCGCTGAACAGGTACGACAGCGACGGGTGGTGCTGCCAGTACGTGAGGAGGCTGCGCAGCAGGTCGGGGCGGCGCAGGAACGGGCTGTCCTTCGGTGTCGTGCCGCCGCACGTCAGGTGCGCGCCGCCGCCGGTACCGGTGTGCATCCCGTCGAGCGCGAACTTCTCGCTCGCCAGGCCGATGCGGCGGGCCTCCTCGTGCAGCACGTCGGCCTTCTCGACGAGCTCCCCCCACGTCGAGCTGGGGTGGATGTTGACCTCGATGACGCCCGGGTCCGGGGTGACGCTGAAGCTCTGCGCGCGCCCGCCGCCGCTCGGCGGGGCGTAGCCCTCGAGGACGACCGGGGTGCCGGTCGCGGCGGCAGCGTCCTCGACGATCCGCAGCAGCTCGGCGGCGTGCGCGAGGTCGTCGAGCGGCGGGAGGAAGACGTGGACGTGGCCGTCGCGGACCTCGACGCAGACCGCGGTGATCGGCGGCGGCTCGATCTCCTCGACGGCGGCGGCGCGGGGCTCGCGGTCCAGCGCGCCGAGGGTCGCGAAGCGCGACGGCTCGGGGTCGGGGACCGGCGGGGTCCACGTGAGCGCGTCGAGCGGCAGCCGCAGCCCGATCGGCGAGTCGCCGGGGATGAGGAACAGGTGGCCGCGCCGGAGGTTCCAGCTGCCGGTGCGCCACGCCTCGTCGCCGACCCCGCGGTGCAACGGCAGCGCCCAGCCGACGGGGTCGCCGCGGTCGGCGTCGAGCTCGGCCACGAACGCGGTGCGGGCGGCCTGATCGGCCAGCCGCGGGTCCTCGGGGTCGGGGTCGTCCAGCTCGGGTGGGTCGCCGCCGGGCTCGCGCGCCTCGCGCAGCAGCCGCTCGGCCTCGTCCTCGTACGCGGGCACGGCGGCGGCGGGCTGGAGCCCCAGCGCGTCGGTGATCGCCTCGGTCAGCGCTCGCGCGTCGGCGGTCGTCGACGGGGCGGCCTCACGCGTGGGATGCGCCAGCAGCGCGCGGTCGCGCCACAGCGGCACGCCGTCGGTCCGCCAGCGCACGCGGACCTCCCAGCGCGGCAGCGGCTCACCCGGGTACCACTTGCCCTGGCCGTGCTGGATGAGCGCGCCGGGGGCGAACCGGTCGGCCAGCCGCAGCGCGAGGTCCACCGCCAGGCCGTGCTTCGTCGGCCCCATCGCATCGGTGTTCCACTCGTCGGCCTCCATGTCGCCGGCCGCGACGAACGTCGGCTCGCCACCCATGGTCAGGCGGACGTCGCCGGTGTCGAGCTGCGCGTCGACCTGGCGGCCCAGCGCGTCGATGGCCGCCCACTGCTCCTCGGTGTACGGCAGCGTCACGCGCGGCCGTTCCTCCGAGCGGGTCACGGTGTTGGAGAACTCGAACGTGACCTCGGCGGGCTCCACCGCGCCCGCGATCGGGGCTGACGCCTCGGGCGACGGCGTGCACGAGAGCGGGATGTGGCCCTCGCCGGTCAGCAGCCCGGAGGTCGCGTCCAGGCCGACCCATCCGGCGCCCGGCACGTATGCCTCGGCCCACGCATGCAGGTCGGTGAAGTCGTTCGAGACGGCGGCGCCCTCCAATGGCGGCTGGTCCTCGGCGAGCTGCACGAGGTACCCGGACGCGAAGCGGGCGGCGATCCCGAGGTGGCGCAGCGTGTGCACGAGCAGCCACGCGCTGTCGCGGCAGGAGCCCACGGCGCGGGTGAGCGTCTCCGCGGGGGACAGCACGCCGGGCTCCATCCGCACCGAGTAGGACACGGCGGCGTTGACCCGCTGGTTGACGTCGATGAGCGCGTCGATCGTGCCCATCGGCTGGCGGGGGATGTCCGCGAGCCAGTTCGACAGCACCGGGTCCGGTTGGTCCACGTCGAGGTACGGCGCGAGGTCGTACGCAAGGCCTGGCTCGTACGCGAACGGCCATTCCTTGGCCTCCTCCTCGACGAAGAAGTCGAACGGGTTGATCACCGTCATGTCGGCGATGAGGTCGACGGTGACCGAGAACTCCGTGGTGGGCTCCGGGAAGACGAGCCGTGCGAGGTAGTTGCCGAACGGGTCCTGCTGCCAGTTGACGAAGTGGTCGGCCGGCTCGACCTTCAGCGAGTACGCCAGAATCGGCGTGCGGGTGTGCGGCGCCGGCCGCAGCCGGATGGACTGCGGGCCGAGGCGCACGGGCCGGTCGTATCGGTAGACCGTCCGGTGCTCGAGGGCGACGCGGATGCTCACCGGCGGATCCTAGGTTTGGCCTGCACCCCCACGGTATCGCCGGGCGGTCGGTACGGGCGCCCGGCGATCCGCCACCGTGTCGAGGGGGTGGTGCGAACACCGGTCGAGAGGGGGCGTGGTGGAGACCGAAACCTGATCAGCGCTTGAGGCTGATCCGGTGCGACGCGGTGACCTTCGCGCCCTTCGCGGGGATGAACGTCACCCTCAGTGCCAGCGACGCGCTCTTGACGCGGCGCAGCGCCCGCTTGCCGGCCTTGGTGAAGCGGAGCTTCACGGCGACCTTCTTCGCGCCGGACGCCTTGGCGGCACCCTTCGCGACCGTCTTGCCCGCCCGGGTCGCGACGACGGAGACCTTGCCGCTGCCCGGCGCGGTGACGTCGACGACAAAGCCCTTGCGCAGCGCCTTGGCGAGCTTCGTGCCGCGGAGCTTCAGCGGGAGCGCCGACGCGGTCGTGGTGCCGCCGCCCTGCGGCTGGCCGCCCGCGGGACCGGAGCCCTTGATGACATTCTCGCAGCCGCTGACGACGTCGTTGGCGTCGACGTAGGCGGTGTCGTTGCCGATGCCGCAGTCGATCGAGTCGACCTCGCCGTCCTGCGCGTGGATCGTGTCGTTGCCGAACGGCAGGCGGCACTGGATGTAGTTGCACGCGCTGCTCGGCGCGTCGCCGTGGATCTGGTCGCGGCCCGGGCCGCCGGTGACGATGTCGTCGCCGTAGCCGCCGGCGAGCTGGTCGTCGCCCGCGCCGCCGTCGACCTCGTCCGGGTGATCGAATGACGTGAGCTTGTCGTTGCCGCCGTTGCCGACCAACCTGGTCGAGCCGTCGCTCGTGTTGAACACGGTGAACTCGTCGGCGTCATTGCCACCGATGAGCGTGGCGGGGGCGTTGAGGTAGATCTTCTCCAGGCCGGTCGCGTTGTCGTTCTCACCGGGGCGGCCGTCGTTGGCGGCGCCATCGAGGCTGACGGTGATCATCGGCTGGGACTTGCCCGACTCGACCATCCAGTCGCCGTCCGTGTTGTCGAACCCGGCGCCGCCGTCGATGACGTCGGCGAACTGGTCGCGGTAGCCGTCGCCGCGCAGCTTGTCGTTGCCGCCCTCGCCGAAGAGCTGATCGTTGCCGGCCTGGCCCTCGAGCTCGTCGTCGCCGTCGCCGCCGCGCAGGACGTCGTCGCCGGGGCCGCCGACCATCTTGTCGTTGCCGGGACCACCGATGAGGGTCTCGGCGCGCTCGCCGAAGGCGGAACCGCGGACGGTGTCGTCACCTGCACCCGCGTCGATCGTGATCGGCACGGCCGCGGACAGCTTCTCCGCTGCGTTGATGATGTCGGCGCCGTCGCCGGTCTCCACGCGGATGCCTGCGGCGGGCATCGGGCAGGTCACGGCCGTGAAGAACTCGCTCTCCTGGGTGCAGAGGCCGCCGGACTGCGGGGCCACGGTGTCGTCGAAGCGGATGCCGCCCGTGGCGTCGTCGACGTCGAAGTTCACGAAGTTCTTCTCGCCGGGTGCCGCTCTGAAGACGAGGACACCCCCTTCACTGCTGAGGGTTCCCGCTGAAGCGGTGGCGACGCCGAGGGCGCCGTAGCAGGCGGCGAGCAGAGCGAGGACGATGCCGGCTCGCCGCAGAGTGGTGTGGATGTGGGTGGTGGTCGTCATGGCCCTCACCCTTCCGCGCGTGCACCCGCCTGCCATCGGGACCGCCCCGGAACCTCACCCCCAATATCGGGGAGGGGACCCCCAAGGCCGCGCCTGTCGACGCGCCTGGGCGAACTCCTGCAACGGACCGCGGCGCCTCAGTGGTGGGGCACGCCGTCCGACTACCCGGGAGGCCATGTACATCCCGTCCTCGGTCAGTACCAAGGCCATCCAGCGTGGCGACTTCTACGAGGACTGCCACTACCACCCGATGCTGTGCCTGTCGGCGGAGGGGGACAAGCTCGTGGGCGTGTCGCTCGTCACCGGGGGTATGGGCGTGTGCAGCGAGCACGACTGCGCGGCGGTCCCGATGACGGTCGAGGAGGCGATCGACCGCAAGCTGCACTGGGAGGAGATCGCCGAGGACCTTCAGGACCTGCCCGAGGCGATCCACTGGGAGCGCATCGAGGACTAGGGACGCCGACGCACCGGCGACCGCGCGGGGCCGCGATCGCCGGTGGGAGGGCGTCAGGAGAACAGCTCCTCGAGGGGGTTGCTGCTCTCAGGCTTCGGCTGCTGTCCGTAGCCGGGGGCGGGAGACGGCTCTTCGCCGTACGGCGACTGCTGCTGCTCCTGCTGCTGCACGTCGCCCGAGTCGCCGGACTTCGCACGCTCGAGGAACTGCTGCACGGTGGCGGCCGGGACGGCGAAGCCGACACCGGTGCTGCCGCCGCTGGAGGACGCGATCTGCGAGTTCACGCCGATCACCTGGCCGTCGCTGTTGAGCAGCGGCCCGCCGGAGTTGCCGGGGTTGATCGCGGCGTCGGTCTGGATGACGCCGCTGATGGTCGCGCCGTCGGGCGCCTGGATGTCACGGTTCAGCGCGGAGACGATGCCGGTCGTCAGGGTCTGGTCGAGCCCGAACGGGCTGCCGATCGCAAACGCGGCGTCACCGACGTTCGCCTCGCCGCTGAGCTGCAGCGGCTGCAGGCTGTTGCCGTCGATCTTCAGGAGGGCGAGGTCGCTCGACACGTCGGCGGCCACGAGCTGTGCCTGCTGGAGCTCGCCGTCGGTGCCGAGCTTGACGCCGATCTGCTGCGCGCCGTTGACGACGTGCGCGTTGGTGACGACGAGGCCGTCCTCGGAGACGACGAAGCCCGAGCCGGCGCCCTGGCCCTGCTGGCCGGCAACCTGGATGAAGGCGATGGAGTTCTTCGCGCCGTCGTAGACCTGACGGGCGGTGGACGTCTCGTCGGAGACGGAGCGGTTGGCGCCCGCGGTGGCGGGCGCGGCGGCCTGGGGCCGCGAGGGGGTGTCGGAGGGCGAGAGCTGTTCGAAAGCCACGGCGCCGCCGACGGCCGCAGTAGCGGCCACGGCGACGGTCGCCAGTGCGGTCTTGGTGTGCATGTCGACCACTGTGCGGCTCCCTGCTGGCGCCGGGCTAACGCCGGGGATAAGTTCGGATCAAGACTGCTGAAGCGCCGGATAAAGCAGCAACGGTGCATGCCGCATCACCGGCTGAAGGCCGCGAGGTGGCGCGTGCTGCCCGCCGCCAGGCTGTCCGGCACGGCATGGGCCCGTGGTCGGGTGGGTGCCGTCGGTCAGCAGCGGCGGCCGGCCCGACCTGTGATGCTGCACCAATGAGCGACGTGAGCATCGACTGGTCCACGGCGCAGGTCACCGCCGACGCGGTGCTGAGGGTGAACCTGACCGCCGACGCGTCAGCGCCGTGGGTCAGCGAGTTCGAGCGCCTCGTCGCGTCCTGGCAGAGCGAGGCCCGCGGGCAGACGTGGATGACGGTCGAGCTCGGAGGCGACCACCGCGCGATCGTTGTGCGCGGCCTCGATCTCGACGCCGAGCCGACGGGGTTGCAGACCTATCTCAGTGATCTGGTGCGCATCGCGAACGAGGGGTCGCAGCACGAGCGTGCCCGCGCGGAGCAGGACGCACGGGAGGCGATGGGCCGGCATGCGGGGCGGGAGGCGGATGCGTCCCTGCTCACCGAGGAATTCCGCCGGCCCCCTGCCGGCTGACACCCCGGCCGGTGCCCACCGCCACACCGTTCGG
>JBPPNC010000176.1:0-21271 GCA_051306365.1 Solirubrobacteraceae bacterium | reverse complement strand
TAGCGCCGTTTGAAATCGGACCCCCCTGGGGTCGCGCTCAAAGGCGACAGCGACCGCCTCAAAGACCGCGACCTCGCCCCGGCCACCCGCCGCCACCGACTAACCCCACCCCGGCCGGCGGACCGCGCGCTGGGTCTGCTCCCGGCTCGGCCCTCCGGGCCTGCGCTTCCGCAGACCCAGCACACACCCCCAGGGGGGTCCGATTTCAAACGGCGCTAGCAGGAGGTCACTTTTCGAGCGGCCTTGACATCGCCTATCGCGATCTCAAACCCTGGCTCTGCTCCGGGCACCAACGCCAATGGCAAGCGCAACTCGGCGTTGCCTGCCGAGGGCATCACCAGAGCTGCGATGACGGCCGAACAAGACGCGCCGACATGTTGTCGCCTTCTGCGCAGGACCCTCACGTCCAATCGCGAGATGTGAGTGCCACACAGCGCCCGGAGGGAATTCGGGAGGTCGAGGAGTTCCCGGTCGGCGGCTAGCACGGTGCTGGCGTCGTCGATCCGGTGCGCGATCACGGTGGCTACTGCCCGAAGAACGTCTGCTGCCACCTCGTTGGGATCCGACGTCACCGTCTCGTGAATCGAGATCAGAGAGGGTGTCGGAGCCTAGACCGACCGCGACATCGGGCCTGCTCCATCGCGACCAGTCCCACAGATCCTCATCAGCTGCCGCCCTCGACCCGCCATTCGTCCGGGAGCTTCACGCAGCTGTTGTCCAACTCGGCTACGTCCTGGCGACCAAGCAGCATCAGTGTGCGGTCGATCCCGTCGCGCAATATCGACAACGTCCGCTCAGCGCCGGGCTGTCCGCCGCTCGCAAGGCCCCATATGGCGGCTCGGCCGACCAGCACCGCGCGAGCTCCCAGACACAGCGCCTTGACGACGTCGCTACCTCGTCGCACGCCGCCGTCGAGCAGGACCTCCGCCTGGCCGCCGACGGCTGCGGCCACGGCGGGAAGGGCGCGGAGCGTCGCCGGCGCTCCGTCGAGTTGGCGTCCGCCCTGGTTGGAGACGACCACTGCGGCGGCGCCGAGCGACACTGCGCGGCGCGCGTCCTCGGGGGTGACGATCCCCTTGAAAACGATCGGGCCGTCCCAAGCGTCCCTGATCCATCCGACGTCATCCCAGCCGATCTCCCGGTTGGGCAGCGGGTCGCGCAGCGCTGCGGGTCGGCCGTCACCGTCACGGATGTTCGCCATGGCCAGGGGCCGCCCGTCGCGCAGGAACCCCGTGAGCCAGCGCGGGTGCGCGAGGAACTGCGTGGCGTGAGACAGGGTGGGTCGCAGGCCGCCGGAGATCAGCCGATCGAGGTCGCCTTGGGAGCCGCGCTCGATCGACGGGCGGGCGCCGCCGTCCATCGTGAGCACGAGCGCTTCGCAACCGGCCTCGCGCGCTTGCTCCAGGGCGCGCATCACCGCCCGCTCTCCTCCCATCAGATAGAGCTGGTACCAGAGCAGCCCTCGGCGCGGCCCGACCGCGCTGAGCGGATGGCCCGCCACGTGCGGGTACACATAGCCGGTGCCAGCGGCGAATGCGGCCCGCGCAAGGCCCAGCTCTCCCGCCGGATGGACGAGTCGCGCCCCGCCGCAGGGGGCGATCAGCACGGGCAGGCTCACCGGCTGCCCGAGGACCGTGGTCGCGAGCTGCCGGGACTCGCCGGCCAACCCGACTCGCGGTCGAAACGTGACGCGATCGAACGCGTGCCGGTTGGCAGAAAGGGTGACCTCTGCCTCGGAACCGCCGTCCACGAAGTCAAATAGGATCGGTGGCAGTCGCCGTCGTGCGCGTCGCTCCAGATCGCGGAGGGACGTAGCCTTTGTTGCGCTTCGCGTCATGGATTTCACCGACGCCAGCAGTTCCTGTTCTTCATTTCGGCGTGACGTTATCCGGCCAATCTCCTGCTCGATTCGTAGATCTGTCCAAGCGGCATCGGCGACCGCCGTAGGTCGTTACAGCCCGCCGACTCGACTTGCGGCGTTAGCTTGTTCAGGCGTCACGGGTCGCGATCAGTCCGAATCTCCAATCGATGAGGTCAAGCTGTCATGAGTACGCCTGAGCCCGCCTATCCACGAGACCTCGTGGGCTACGGACGCCGCCTGCCCGACCCGCGGTGGCCGAACGAAGCAAGGCTGGCGATCGCCATCACCATCAACTACGAAGTCGGCGGCGAGATGAGCATCCTGCACGGCGACGCCGCCTCGGAATGGGCGCTCTCGGATACACCGTTCCCTTCGTACGAGGGGCAGCGCAGCATGATGGTCGAGTCGAGCTACGAGTTCGGGAGCCGTCGAGGCATCTGGCGGCTGTTCGAGATCATGCAGCGGCGCGACATCAAGGTGAGCCTGTTCGGCGTGGTCATGGCACTCGAGCGCCACCCGGACGTCGCCCGCGAGTTCTTCGACGCGGGCCACGAGATCGTGGGCCACGGCTACCGATGGCTCGACTACCAGTCGGTGCCCGAAGAGGTGGAGCGCGACCACATGCGCCGCGCGATCGAGGGCATCGAGCAGCTCACCGGCACCCGGCCGAAGGGGTGGTTCACCGGCCGTCCGAACGAGCGGACGCGACGGCTCGTTCTCGAGCACGGATTCGAGTACGACCGCGACGCGCTGAACGACGAACTCCCGTACTGGGTCGACGTCGACGGCGTCCCTCAGCTGATCATCCCGTACTCCTACGACGTCAACGACATGCGGTACGGCAGCGCGCAGGGTGGTTTCTCCACCGGCGCGGACTTTGAGACCTACCTGCGCGAGACGTTCGACCAGCTGTACCTCGAGGGAGCCACCCAACCGCGGATGATGTCGATAGGGCTGCATGAGCGCACGGTGGGCCGCGCCGGACGCGCGGGTGCCCTGGCGCACTTCCTGGACTACGCGCTCGGCCACGACCGCGTCTGGTTCTGCACCGGCCAAGAGATCTCCGATCATTGGCGGCGAGTCCACCCCCACCGCGGGAACAGTCGGTGAGCACCGCAGTCGACCCGAACCGCTTCCTAGCGGACCTGAACACCCTGCGGCAGTTCGGCCGCCTCGGCAGCGGGGTCGAGCGGCTGGCGTTCACGCCGGAGGATCGCGCGGCCCGTGAATGGCTCTGCCGGCGCATGGTCGATGCTGGCCTCGAGGCCGGGATCGACGGCATCGGCACCGTCTACGGCCGCTGGCCCGGCGTGTCGCGGGCAGTCCTGACCGGCTCGCACAGTGACACCACGACGCAGGGCGGCTGGCTGGACGGAGCGCTCGGCGTGGTAGCCGGGCTTGAGGCCGTCCGGGCGCTGCGGGGGGCTGGGCCCGACGGCCCGGTGGGGATCGACCTGGTCTCGTTCGCCGATGAGGAGGGCCGGTTTCGCGGGACACTGGGTAGCTCCGTCTTCTGTGGTGTGCTCGACCCCGGCGAGCTGACACAGATGCGTGATCTGGACGGCCACAGCCTCGCCGACGCCCTCGAGGAGTGCGGCTACGCCGGGCGCGAGATGCGGCGTCTGGACCGTGACCGCATCGTCGCGTACGTCGAGTTGCACATCGAGCAGGGGCCGCGTCTGGAGGCGGCCGGCATCCCGATCGGTGTCGTGACCGACATCGTCAGCATGCGGCGCTGCGGGATCACGTTCCTCGGACGCGCCGATCACGCCGGCACCACGCCGATGGACATGCGCCGCGACGCCGGTGCCGCGGCGGTCCGGTTCCTCCAGACCATGGCGGACGCATTCGAGCGCATGCGCCGTCCCGGAACGGTCTGGAACTTCGGGAACGTGACGATGGCTCCGGGTGCCGGCAACGTGGTGCCGCGCCGAGCCGACGTGCTGCTGGAGTACCGCGATTCCGATGACGAGTTCCTCGAGCAGCTCGACGCGGTCGTGCGCAAAGCGGCGGCGGACGCCGCGATGCAGGCGCACGTCTCATTCGAGATCCGCCCCATGGTGCACATGCCCGGGTGCCGGCTTTCACCCGCGGTGGTCGACACCATCGAGGCCGCGGCCGGCGGCGCCGGCGCCGCCTCGATGCGACTCAGCAGCGGCGCTGGTCACGACGCCATGGTGGTCGGTCGTCACGTCCCGAGTGGGATGCTGTTCGTGCCGAGCATCGAGGGACGCAGCCATGACCCATCGGAGAACACCGACGACGACGATCTGGTTGTCGGCGTGCAGGTGCTGACCCGGACGCTGGCCCGCGTGGCCGCGACATCATGACGTAGCAGTGCGCGCGAGGACGCGGCCCGGTGCGCGCACGTGCCAGAGGCGCGGGATCCAATGGATCGGCCAGCGCGAGCGGCAGGGGCAAACCGCGTCCTTGGGAGATGCCTACAGGTCGGAGCGATGCTGGCTGGACGTTCCTCTGACAGGAAGAAAGCTGAGTGTCGACCTTCCCACGATGCCAGACGAGGCGTCACGTCGGAGATATCCACGAAAGTGCGGGAGGCCAAGACCACTCGGGTCCCAGCAAGGGTTGTGCGGATCTCCGACGGAACCTAGACGCCGGTGGCCAGATCTCCAAGCCAAGGAGGCATCCTCGTGGTCTAGCTTTTCGATCACTATGCCTCGTTCTGGTTACCTCCTGTGAAGGTCGCGATCGTTGGTGGCGGCGTCGGCGGCCTGACCGCCGCAATTGCGCTCGTACGTAAGGGGATCGCCGTCGACGTCTACGAGCAGGCACCGGAGTCGGCTGCGCTCGGAGCCTCGCTGATGCTCGGTCCCAATGCGCTGAGGCTCATGGACGAACTGTCCGTCCTCGACGGGCTGAGGGAGATCGGATGTCGGCCCGAGACCGCCGACTTCCTGCGCTGGGAGGACGGATCGGTGTTGTTGCGCACACCGTTCGGAGCGCAAATGGAGGATTACTTCGGGGCTCCGCAGTTGGACTTCTATCGGCCCGACCTGCATCGACTCTTGACCGACGCGCTGCCGCAGGGGACGGTCCACTTCGGATGTCGCGTCAGCGAGATCGAGCACCGCGCTGATCGCATGGTCCTGACACTCGTGGACAACACACGCGCAGAGGCGGACGTCATCGTCGGCGCCGATGGAATCCACTCATCGATCCGCGCACGGCTGTTCGGCGATGAGCCGGAGTTCTCGGGCACGGTCGTCTATCGAGGGATCGCGCCGCGCGATCACGTGATCGACGTCCATTCGGACGGCGTCGACTACTACTGGATCGGTCCCGACCGCCACGCGGTCTGCTACTGGATGGCCCGCGGCGAGTTGCTCGCGGTCAACTGCGGCTCTCGCCGGCCAGACTGGTCGCTCGCGTCGCACACGTTTGAGGCCTCCGTCGAGGACGTTCTCGAGCAGTTCGAAGGCTGGGATGCGTCGCTGCGCGAGCGGATAGGCGCGTGCGAAACGATGCTTTGCGCGGGAGTCTTCGTGCGCCGGCCACTCGACCGATGGTCAGTGGGGCGAGTGACGCTCCTCGGCGATGCCGCTCATGCGATGGAGCCGTGGCAGGCGCAGGGCGCCGCCCAGGCGGTCGAGGATGCCTACGTGCTGGCGGAATGTCTGGCGCGCGATCCGGAGGACCCCGAGCAGGCACTGTCCGACTACGAGCGGATCCGGATGGCGCGCGCGGAGGACCTGCAAGCGTCCTCGCAGCAGTCCGCCGAGACCTTCTACCTGCCAGACGGCCCGGCTCAGCGGGCGCGGGACGCGGCGTTCGCCACTGTGCTCGAGACATTGCCGTTCGGCCCGCGCCAACCCATCTGGGCGCACGACGTCCGCGACGTGTTCGAGGCCTGACAGGAGATGACCATGGGATACGTCATAGGGATCGACATCGGCGGCACGTGCACCGACAGCGTCGTCCTGAGCGCGGAGGGCAAAGTGGCGCTGGGGAAGGCCTTCTCGACCCCACCCGACTTCTCGCGTGGGATCATGGACTCCCTCGCCGTCGTCGCGGCAGATCTCGGGATCGAGCGAAGCACCCTGCTCCGGGAGGCTCGGCTCTTCCTGCACAGCACCAGCGTGGCGGAAAACGCGGTCGTCGATCGCACACTGGCCCGGACCGGCATCATCACGACCCGCGGCTTCGAAGACACTCTCGCCGCCACCCGCGGCGGGTACGGGCGCTGGTCGGGGCTCACGGAGGACGAGAAGCGAAACCCGATCAACACGGACAAGCTCGCGCCTATCGTGGCGCGGAGGCTCATCCGAGGGATCACCGAGCGCACCGACGCCCACGGAAACGTCCTCGTACACGCCGACGAAGCAGAGATCAAGGCAGCGGTCCTGGAACTTGTCGAGGCGGGCATCGATGCGCTCGGCGTCTGTCTGCTGTGGTCGTTTGCCAATGCGACCAACGAGGAGCGCGTTCGCGAGATCGTGCAGCGGGTGTGGCCGGATGGCTTCGTCACGCTCTCGCACGAGATCGCACCGATTCTCGGCGAGTACGAACGCACCGCGACGGTGGCCCTGAACGGCGGCCTGGGCCCGGTGGTCCAGCGGTACTTGGAGAACCTGAGAGATGACCTCCGGGATGAGGGTTTCGACGGGACGATCCTGGTCATGCAGGCCTACGGCGGTCTGCTGCCGTTCGAGCAGGCCGGCGCCTCACCGGTCGGAATGATCGAGTCGGGGCCGATCAGCGGTCTGGTCGGCTCCCAGGAGCTTGGTCGACGCATCGGCTCGCGCAACATCATCGCCGCCGACATGGGCGGCACCACCTTCAAGGTCGGGACGGTGCGTGAGGGCGCGATCGAATACCAGCGCGAGCCGATGGTGCTGCGCTACCACTACTCGCTGCCGAAGATCGACATGGTCTCACTCGGTCTTGCCGGGGGCAGCATCATCTCCATTGATCCGCGAACCGGCGCGCCGCGCGTCGGCCCTCGCAGCGCGGGCTCCTACCCGGGGCCGGTGTGCTACGGCCACGGCGGCATGGAGCCGACGGTCACCGACACGGACGCCGTTCTGGGCTACCTCAACCCCGACTTCTTCCTCGGGGGCCGCGAGAAGCTCGACATCAACCTCGCTCGCGAGGTGTACGCAGAGAAGGTGGCCGGACCGTCGGGTTTGGGGCTGACCGAAGCGGCAGCAGAGATGTTCAGGCTGGCCAACAGCCTCATGTACGACCTGCTCCACAGGACCACGGTGCAGCGCGGGCTCGATCCGCGCGGCTTCGACCTCTACTCGTTCGGCGGAACCGCCGGCATGCACGTCGCGCGGTATGCCGAGCAGCTGGGCGTCAACAGGGTGGTCATCCCGTATTCGGCCTCGGTGCACAGCGCGTTCGGGTTGATCACGTCAGACATCGTGCACGAGGACCAGATCACCCGGCCGATGCGCATGCCGGTGGAGGCCGACCTCCTCAAGGAGATCTTCGACGATCTGGAACGCCGAGTCCTCAGACAACTGGCGGAGGAGGGCTTCGCGGGACCCGACGCGGTGCGCCTGCGCCGATCCATCGACATGCGCTACCGCCGTCAGGTGCACATCCTCACCGTTCCAGTGGAGCAGGACGGCGCGATCGACGACGCTGCGCTCCAGGACACCTTGGGGCTGTTCGAGCGTCTGTACGAGCAGAAGTACGGCGAGGAGTCGGCGTACCGCGAAGCGGGCGTCGAGCTCGTCACCTTCCGGGTCCGTGGCTCCGGGAAGTCGTACAAACCGGAGCTGCTGACGTCCGACCTCGCCGGCGCCGACGCGTCGAACGCGATCGTCAAGACCCAGCTTGCGTGGGTCAACGAGACGCACGGGATGCAGGAGCTGAGCGGCTACGACTACGACCAGCTTCGTCCAGGCAACATCGTCGAGGGTCCGGCCATCATGTGGACGCCCATGACGACGCTGGTGCTGACTCCGGGGCAGCGGGCGCGAGTCGACGAGTACCGCAACGTCATCATCGCGATGGCCGGTCCGTCGCCTCAGACCGCGACAAGCGTGGCGCCATGACTTCAGCAGAGGCGCGCCTGACGGAGCTGGGGATCGCACTTCCGGCCGTCCACCCGGCGATGGCGAGCTACGTGGCCACCAAGCGGGTCGGCGAGCTCGTGTTCGTCTCGGGCCACGGCCCGTTTCGCATCGACGAGAACAGCCGGATTCCGGGCAAGCAGACGCGGGAGATCTCAATGCCGGAAGACGCTTCGTCCCTGATCACCGGCAAGGTGGACGGCGACATCTCTCTCGACGAGGCGCGTGAAGCCGCGCGCTGTGTCGGCCTGTTCCTGCTGTCGGCGCTGCGCGCCGAGGCCGGCTCGCTGGACGGCGTTCGATCGATCGCGAAGGTCTTCGGCATGGTCAACTCCTCGCCGGGCTTCACCAGCGCGCCGAACGTGATCGACGCGTGCTCGGAGCTGCTCGTTGAGGTCTTCGGCGACGAGATCGGCCGACACGCCCGCTCGGCGGTCGGCGTGGCCGAGCTGCCGTACAACATTGCGGTCGAGATCGAGCTGGTCGCGGCCGTCGCCGTCTGAGCCGACGCTTCGTTCGTCGCTACAAGTCGACACCGTTTTCGATTGTGAACTCGCACAGGTAGCAGGGTCGAGCGCGTCGATAGCGTTGAAGCCAACGACGACGCCGCACGTTGTACGGCGGCAGCGCAGGCACCAAACCCAGGCAGAGAGTAGCGCGAGGCGTGACGAACACGGCGGACTTGAGCAGCGGCGAACCGAATGAGCAGCCGCTCGGCGTAGACGACGGAGCGAATCGCGATCTTTCCGGCCCCAGCCGGAACGGGCCGCGTTCGAACGCAGCGCGCGGCCGGGAGTTCGTCGAGCGCTACGCCGTCGTGCTCGCCTTGGTCGCCCTGGTCGTCGGCTTCTCGCTGGCAGAGCCCGACACCTTCGCGACGGTGGCCAACTTCAAGACGATCGCCAACACCCAGGCGGTGCTGGTGATCATCGCCGTCGGCGTGACCGTGGTGCTCGTGACCGGCGAGTTCGACCTGTCCTTCCCCGCGGTCGTCGGCTTCTCCGGAAGCGTCATGGCCTCCCTGACCTCGGCCAGTCACTGGTCCGCGGGAACGGCGCTCGCACTGACCTTCGTCGCGGCTCTGGCGATCGGACTGCTCAACGCGCTGTTCGTCGTGCGCTTCCGCGTCAACTCGCTGATCGCGACGCTCGGCATGGGAACGTTCATCGGGGGCCTCGCGGTGGCCATCGCTGGCAACGCGACCATCGGCAACCTCCCGAGCGGCCTGACCGGCGCTGTCACGCGCTCTGTCGGAGGGATCCAGATGCCGGTCTTCGTGGCCCTGGCATTCGTAGTAGCGCTGTGGTACGTGCTCGAGCAGACCCCGCTAGGACGCCGGCTCTTCTTCACGGGAGAGGGGCGCGAGGCGGCGCGCCTGGCGGGCGTGCGGGTGAACCGGCTTCGGGTCGGCGCGCTGGTCTGCTCCGCGCTCTGCGCCTGGCTCGCCGGCGTCATCCTCGCCGGCCAGATCGACGGCGCGGTGTCGACGTTCGGAGAGCCCTACACGCTGCCGGCGCTCGCCGCGGCGTTCCTGGGGGCGACCACGATCAAGCCCGGGCGGTACAACGCGTGGGGCACGCTGGCGGCCGCCCTGTTCCTCGCCGTCGGCACCACCGGACTGCAACTCGCCGGCGTCGCCGACTGGGTCACAAACGTGTTCTACGGCGCTGCGCTCGTCCTGGCAGTGACCTTCGCAAACCTGGCCTCAACTGAGCGCTGACTTCGCCGTCCGGTGAAAGAGAGAAGAAGAATCGTGTTGTCATCCAGAATCCTTCGGAGGACCAGCGGGTCCGTCCGCTTCGCGGCCTGTGGCCTGTCTGCCGTGCTGGCGGCAGCGGCGCTTGCCGCCTGCGGCTCGTCGTCGACAGACTCAGCCTCGACGCAAGCGAGCGCCAGCCCGGTCGTGAGCTCCTGCGAGAGCATGCTCGCGAAGTACGCCAAGCAGCCGCAGTTCACCGCCCCCGGCCCGGCGATCCCCGCCTCGGACCTGAAGGGCAAGACCGTGGCGATCATCGCGGCGACTGAGGCGATCCCTGCGCTCGCTGAGGTGGCCGACGGCGTCAAGCAGGCCGCAGCGACCGCGGGTCTGAAGACGACGTTCGTCAACGGCGACCTGAACCCGAGCACCCTCTCGCGCGGCATCCAGCAGGCGATCGACCAGAAGGCCGACGCGGTCGTCCTCGACGGTGTCGACCCCACGCTGCTGACCAAGCCCATCGCGTCGCTGAAGGCCGCGGGCATTCCCACGGACATCGTCTTGGCCAACGAGCCCGTCAAGGACGCCCCCGGCCAGGGCTCGCCCAATCACGACATCGACTCGGCCAGCGCGCCGTCGTACTCGACCGCGGGCGAGCTGCTGGCGTGCAAGGCCATCGTCGACACCGATGGCAAGGCGAACGTCGCCATCATGTCGACGGCATCGATCTCGGCGGCCGCGAACATCGTCGGAGGCGCGAAGAAGATGCTCGCCCAGTGCGATGGATGTGAGATCTCCACGGTCACGAAGACTCCGGTCGAAGCGTGGACGACGACCCTTCCGGGCCTGACGAGCAACCTGCTTCGGCGCAACCCGGAGATCAACTACCTGCTGCCGGTCTTCGACAACATGGCAATCTACGTCGTCACCGGCACGAAGCAGGCGACGACGAAGGTGCCCGTCGCAACCTTCAACGGCAGCCCCGCCGTCCTGTCGAACGTGAAGAAGGACGGCGGCATCGTCGCAGACCCGGGGCAGTCCAACATCTGGCTCGGGTGGCACTCGATCGACCAGGTGATGCGCGGCATGCTGGGCGACCCGCCCGCCGACCCCGAGGTGCCGATCCGCTACTTCGATACCTCGAACTTGGCCGACGTAACCGTGACCGACAACTCCGCGCTGTATGGCACGTCGTTCGTCGACGGGTACAAGAAGCTGTGGGGTCTGGGGTAGCCGATGGGGTCACAGCATGCCGTCGACCGTGTGACGTTCGAGATCATCCGGCACAAGCTGTACCAGGTGATCGACGAGTCGATCATCGCGCTGGAGAACGTCTCGGGATCGCCGATCACCAACGAGGGACACGACATGATGGTGTCGCTCTACCGAGCTGACGGGAGCCTGATGGTGGGCGGTGTGGGCTTCCTTCAGCACCTGACGAGCGCGGCGCAGGCGGTGAAGCACATCATCGCCAGCTTCACGGACGATCCGGGAATCGGCGAAGACGACGTGTACTTCTTCAACGATTCCTACTCGGGTGCGCTGCACCCGCCGGACGTGTACATGATCTCGCCGATCCACGATGAGGGCGCGCTGACCGGCTTCGTCGCCAACTTCGTCCATGTGACGGATATCGGCGCGATTGACCCCTCCGGCTTCTCGCCGAATGCTCGCGAGAGCTATCAGGAGGGCTTCCAGACGAAGGGCCTGAAGATCGTCGAGGGTGGACGAGTGCGCAAGGACGTCGTGGAGACGTTCTTGAACATGGTGCGCGACCCGGGCATGACCTGGCTGGACCTGAAGTCGCAGCTGGCGGCGAACCACGTCGCGAAAAAACGCATGAAGCAGCTGTTCGGCGATTACGGCGTCGAGACGGTCGATGCCGTCGCCGACGCGCTCATCGGTCAGTCGGAGAGGTTGCTGCGCGACAGGCTGCTGGAGCTGCCCGACGGCGTGTGGCACGCCCGAGAGTACCTTGACATGCCAGAGGTCACCGCGACGATTGAGCTGGCGGCGACGAAAGAGGGCGACACGCTCACCTTCGACTTCACGGGCTCCAGTCCCCAGCTCGAGGTCGGCGTGAACTGTTCGTACTGGGCGACGTGGGGCGCGATGCTGGCGCCGGTGTTCCCCCTGCTGGCCTGGGACATGACGTGGAATGAAGGGGTGACCGCGCCGATCCGGCTCGTCGCCCCGGAGGGGACGGTCATCAACGCCATCCGGCCTGCGCCGATCTCCATCGCGACCGTGGGCGCGGTCCAGGTCGTCAACAACGTGGCCACGCTGGTGCTGTCGAAGATGCTCGGCGCCAGCCGTGCCTACGCAGAGCGGGCCACGGCGGTATGGCTCGGGAGTCACGCGCCGGTGTTCCTCAACGGCGTGAACGCGGAGGGCGAGTTCTACATCGCGCCCGTCACGGACACGTTCGCCGGCGCTGGCGGGGCGCGGGCGTTCGCGGATGGAGTTGACCTTGGCGGGGAGATCGCGAACGTCGTCTCGCGGTGGGCGAACGTCGAAACGCAAGAGCTCAACGCACCGCTGCGATACCTGTTCCGCCGGGTGGTCCCGGACTCCGGAGGGCCCGGTAAGTACCGAGGCGGTGTCTCCCACGAGTACGCGTTCGCGCCGCATGAGACCGGGGGCCATCCGGTCGGCACGACCTTGCTGGGCAAGGGAACGCGTGCACCGATGAGCCTGGGTCTGTTCGGCGGGCTCCCGGGATGCAACGTCGCCTTCGCCACGTATCGGGACGCCAATCTCAACGAGGCTCCCGAGTCGCCGGCGGCGATTCGCGCCGCGGAGATCGACGATCGCGCGTGGGGGCACGTCGAGTTGAGCGGGGGCGATGTCCACTTCGCGCGCGTCATGGGCGGCGGCGGCTACGGCGACCCGATCGATCGGGAGCCCGACGCCGTGCTCGAGGACGTGATCGCCGGTCTGGTGACGGTGCCGACTGCTCGGCGGATCTACGGCGTCATCGTGGACGCGGCCGCCGGGAACATCGATGAGTCCTCGACCCGGGAGCGGAGGCTGGAGATCCGCAGCGAGCGCCTCGGCCATCCGGTGGATCCCGCGCTAGCGGTCCGCGGAGACGTCGCCGTTGCGCACCGGCGACTCTGTGAGTATCTGCAGGACGTCGATGGCGACACTCAGTGCATGTGGTGCGGTCACACGTTCTCGGGCCCGTCGCACTGGAAGGATCAGGCGACGACGCTCCAGACCGCCACGTCCTGGGCGGGCCCTGACCGTGCCGACAGCGACGAGTTCTCGCTTGCGCTGTTCTGCTGTCCCAACTGCGCGACGCTGCTCGACATCGACGTCATGCACGGCGAGAGCGAGCCGCTGCGGGATGTCGTGCGATCCTGGCCGGAGGGCTAGGTGACTGGGAGCGTGCCGGTGGCGGCTGAACCTCCCGTCCTGCAGGTGACGGGACTTTCGAAGGCGTTCCGCGGGACCCATGCGCTCGTCGATGTCTCGCTTGAGGTCCTGCCGGGCGAGATCCACGGACTGGTCGGCCACAACGGTTCTGGGAAGTCGACGCTGATCAAGGTTCTGTCGGGCTACCATCAGCCGGATTCGGGCGCGGTTGCGATTCGGGGGACGACGGCGCATCTCCCGCTGTCCGCCACCGACCTGCGCGGGCTCGGAGTCGCGTTCGTGCACCAAGACCTCGGGCTGGTAGAGACGATGTCGGTCGTCGAGAACCTGCGGATTGGCCGCTTCGAGACTGGGTTCGGTGGCCGCATCCGCTGGCGCCGCGAACGCGAGCGCACGCGGCAGCTTCTCGAGCGGCTCAACCTCGACATCGACCCCACGGTCGAGGTGGGGAAGCTCTCACAGGCCCAGCGGGTCATCGTGGCCGTCATGCGCGCTTTACAGGACGTCCAAGGGCGCAGCCACAGCGGCCTCCTAGTCCTCGACGAGCCCACCTCGGCACTGCCGGCCCACGAAGTGGACCTGCTGTTCGCGGCGATGCGAACGGTCGCTGCGTCTGGCGTTGGCGTCCTGTTCGTCACGCACGATCTCGATGAGGTCTTCCACATCACCGACCGGGTCACAGCCTTGCGCGACGGGCGCCGAGTGGCGACGGTGCGGACGCCGGATCTGAATCACGACTCGCTGGTCGGGCTCGTGATCGGCCGCAAGCTCGGACAGCTGTACCCGCCGTCGAAGGGGCGAGCGGGCGCGACGCTGCTGCGCGTGAGCGGCCTGAGCGGAGAGACGGTGCAGGACGTCTCGTTCGACCTGCGGCGCGGGGAGATCCTGGGGCTGACTGGTCTGATCGGTGCCGGCCAGGACGAGCTTCCGTATCTGATCTACGGCGCGCGGGAGCCGCTGTCGGCGACGATCGAGCTGAACGGCCGATCGCTCGGGGTCCCCTCGCCGAGGCGATGCCAGGACGCCGGCATGGTGCTCGTCCCGAGTGATCGCAAGCTACTGAGCACGGTGCCTCGCGCCACCGTCACGGAGAACGTGACGCTCCCGAGCGTGGACGAGTTCCGCGCCAACGGGCGGATCCAGCTCCAGCGGGAGCGCGCCGTCGTCGAGCGGGTGCTGGAGCAGTTCGATGTGCGCCCGCGCGATCCGAACCGCCCGATCTCCACGCTCAGCGGCGGCAATCAGCAGAAGGTGGTCCTGGGCCGGTGGCTGCGCCTCGACCCTGAGGTGGTCCTCCTGCACGAGCCGACGCAGGGCGTCGACATCGGGGCCCGACAGGCCATCTTCGAGATCCTGCGCGACTCGGCCGCCGGGGGGACGTCGATCGTCTACGCCTCGGCCGAATACGAGGATCTCGCGCACGTCTGCGACCGTGTGCTGGTCCTGCACCGCGGACAGGTTGTCGGCGAGCTCGAGGGCGATAGCCTCTCCAAGGAGGAGATCGCCGCGCACTGCTACGGCACGTCCACCGGCAGGCACACGTCGTATTGAGGCGCGCTCGGCCTCAGACCGAGTGGGCAACGCCCAGGAGCGCGGACCAGTGGGCTCAAGCCCAGCGCCGCGCCGGGCATCATTCCGGAGCGGTCTCGAGTGGAGCCGCGGCGGGCAGCAGCCAAAGCTGCAGACTCAGCGCCAGTCTCTCCTGGGGGTCGCCGAGATCGATCGAGAAGGTCTCTGCGAGCTTGGTCAGCCGGTAGCGCATAGTGTTGGGGTGGACGTCCAAGGCCTTGGCCGCCGCGGGGATGCTGCAGTGGAAGTCCAGGAAGGCGCGCATCGATTGCTCGTAGGCCGTCTGGTGGCGATGGTCATGAGCGCGAACGCGAGCGACGGAGCCTCGCTCCACGAGCGGTTGCAGGTCGCCGACGTCCCGCAGTGCGACCACCAATGCGAGATCGCGCACCTCGTCGATCTGTTTCGCCCGTTCGTTGAGGTTGAGCTCTTGGCCGGTGCGCAGCGCCACTTCGGCCTCGCGGCGGGAAACCGACAGGGAGTGCGGTGTCACCGCTCCGCCGGTCCCCGCGCGGAAGGGGGTGCGGAGGCTGACGGTGAGCTTCCGGAGCATCTGGTCCGTCTCGGTGCGTACGTACTGCGTGCCCCGACGGTCTCCGGTGGGGAGGATGCAGTAGACCCGGGCGCCGCGGCGCGTGGCCATGGCGCGCACCCGGTAGGTGGAGGTGTGGCCTTCGATCAGGTGGCACGCGCGCTCGCAGAGATACGCAAGGTCGAGCTCGCGTTCGTCGGCGTCGGTGTCGGCGTCGGGGGCGAGGCACACGACGGCAACGCGCTCGCCGGATCGCAGCTGCAGCTCGGCCGTGTGGTCCGCGGTCCAGGTGCCGTCGAGTGCGGAGGCGGCCAGACGCCATCTGCGGGTCCGCTCGGCGGTGCCAGACGCGATCGTCTGCAGCAGGTGCATCGCGATGACCGGCCCGTAATCCTTGAGTACGGCGGCCGCGTGCTCGCTGAGCGGATGCTTGCTCTCCGTCGCCCAGAGGTAGCCGAGCACCTGATCGCCGGCCTTGATCGCAATTCCCATGCGGGCGTTCAGGCCCTCCTCGTGGAACGAGGTCAGCAGGACTGGCTCGTCGCTTTCCGCCAGTCGCCGGAAGACCCCGGCATGGCGCAACCAGCGAGCCGCCTCGATCGGGGTGCTGCGACCGAGGATCGTTGCGAGCCGCTCCTGGTCGACATGGCCTTGTGGGGTGGAGAACGCCAGGAGCGTGCTGTCGACGTCCTCGATCGTCACCGCTCCACCCACTCTCTCCGCGACGGCGTTCGCAACGGCGAACAGATCCTGATGGGGCGCGAGCATCTCGCGGGCCATCGTGCGCCTGCCCGCCAGCTCTTGGGCGACGGTGTGCACATGGGCCCAACTCGCGTTGGGTTCCACGGCAAACACGGCCACCGCCGCATCGTGTGGGGTGACGTCCCGGACGGTGTCGGGGTTCCCGGCCAGCGCCACGGCGGCGACACCATGCTCGGCAGCGTCGCGGAGCAGGTCCGTCACGAGCGGCGAATGAACGTCCAGCCCGATTCCGAGGAGGAGCGTCGCGCGCCGGAGATCGTGCCGGTGCGCCACATCGTGGATCTCGACAGCGGTGATCGCGGCATCGGCGTTCGGAAGGTGAACGCAGCGAAGCAGCGCACCGCCCGCTGCCGCCAGACCTGCCACGGTGACACCTCCAAAGGCCACGGTTGGGCGGACGACCGGGGCGTGGTCTGCGACATCGGCGAGCCTTCTGGTTGAGCGAGGAGCATCCACGTGCTCGTATGTTGCCAAACGCGCGCGAGGTCGGGCTAGCCAGGACGGACGCATGAGGCTGGTCCTCGTCCGTCGCATCATTCGCGGGTTGAACAATGCGCGGTTGTTGAGGGCCCCGCCTCAATCTTGCGCTGCGCGCGGATGGCGGCCCGCAACCGCGTGTTGAAGACGATGCTCCGCCACGGCCGGATCTTCCGCGAGGGCAAGACGACGTGGACCAAGCTTCGCCGGGCATGGATTGCCCGCCAGCGCCTGGACGCCCCGCTCGGGCACGAAGCGCTGCAGCAGCTCCCATCTGGACGGCATCGAGCGCCAGTTCGCCACGCTCGATGCCCGCCTTGGGGAGATCGCCGGCAGCGAGCGCTGGGCAGACCAGGCGGCCGATCGCGCGGGCCGTGGATGCTGATGCGCCGACGGCGTGGCGGTGGATGTCCAGGGACAAGGGCAGCAGGTCGTCGCCTCCGAGGCACTGGAGGTTGGGGATCGTCTTGCGGCTGGACCACAGGGCGGCCTGGAGCGCGTCGATGCGTTGTGGCGGGTCGACCCCGGCGATCAGCGACCGGGCGCGTGGCGGCAGCGGCGTGGCAACGGCCAGGTCGGACACTTCCAGCGTCGCGTCAGCGACCATGGGCGAGAACCGCTCGATCGCGCGGGCGTTGCGTTCGATGGCGGCTTCGCGTCGCTCGATCACCGCGACGAAGCGCTGGCGGGCCAGTACGGATGGCACGCGGGGCGGGGTGCTGGCCTGCGGTGCCTCGGCGGCTGCGCGGGTGAGGGTGACGGCGGCGGTGTCCAGGCAGGTCGCGACTGCTCCGAGTGCGTGTTGAAGCAGACGGGTGCGGACATCGATGGTGCTGGCGAGCGCGAGCAGTTCCAGCGCGCTGGCCAGTGAGTAGACGGTCTGCGCGAGCGCTGCGGCGAGCTGTGGGGGCTCGGCGACGGGTTTGGTGAGCCGGCTCGCACGCGAACTCGAACAGGCGCGGCACGCAAGCGACGACCCCTTCCTGCACTCCGTCGCAGACACCATCACCCGCGTCATTGGACCCGGCCACTAGGACACCACCAGGAGGCGGAGATGGGTCGCCAAGCCGCGTTGTGGGCTGGCGCGGCGTGGGGCGCTCGGGCTCCCGAGCGTCTGCTGCGGGTCAGGCTCGCTGTGACACGCGGTACTGCGCGGCGAGCTGGCGGGCGGTCTTGGGGCTGAAGCGGTAGCGGCTGTTGAGATCGTGGCCTTGCAGCAGCGGATGGCCGGCACGCCACTGGCGGCGCAGCCACGCGCGAAACGTGACAGCCCGGACACCGAGCCACCGTGCGAGTTCGGGTGCGGAGACGCTGTCGTCCATCTGCCCGAGCGCATGTCACTTCGCGTGGGGGTGTGTGGTGCGTGAGAAGGTGGTGGACGTCGCAGGACGACGTGCTGCGCACGGTCGTGAAGAGCGGTCGGAGGGCGCTTGGGGAGCGTCACCCTCCCCGTTCAGTTCGATGGCTGCAGCAGCGCGCGAAGTTGCAGCACGGCAGCCGTATGGAGTTGGGAGACGCGCGAGGCCGTCACGCCGAGGACCTCTCCGATCTCCGCGAGGGTGAGGTTCTCGTGGTAGCGCAGCGCGATGACGAGCTGGCTGCGCTCGCTGAGCTTGGAGACGGCGTCGGCGACACGGTCGCGGACGATTTCAGCGTCCATCGATGCGACCGGATCATCGGCGGTGGGGTCAGCGTGGGTGTCGAGCAGGGAAGAGCCATCGCCGTCGATCGATCCGGTGCCGAGCGGTCCGTCGAGCGTCGTCAGGCTGGAGTTCGCGACACGCAGGAGCGATGCACCGAACTCCGCCGGGGTCATCGCGAGTGCCTGCGCCATCTCCGCTCCGGTCGGCGCTCGCTGGAGGCGCTGGGAGAGTGCAGAGGTCGCGCGCGCTTCTGCGCGCACCGCTCGTGGCACCCAGTCGAGCGCCCGGCACGGCATCCACTTCTGCGTCCTTCCGGCGCTCGCGCGCCTCGAGGCGTCTATCCACAGGCTGGACCAGCGCGGGTGCGGGCACGTCGACGACCCGCACCCGTGCCAGCCTCGTGTTCAGTCGAGCTCGAGGGTGTTGACGTCCGGCGGGTTCGGCGTGCGCTGGCGCAACTCGGCGAAGTCGTAGAACTGCCCCGGCGCGGACGTCTGCTTGTCGAACCCGATGCCCGCCGCCTCCAGGCGGACGAACGCCTCGCTGACATCGGTGAATCCCGGGCGCCCGAGGTCGGGGGCGCCCTCGGCTGTCTCGGGCTGGCGGAAGCGGATAAAGGCGCGATCGTTGCCCAGGAGGCCGAGCGACTGACGCGCGAGCGCCCGGTGCACCGCCTCCACGCCCATGATCTCGCTGGCCGCGCGGGCGAGCAGGCCGTTGCCGCGCTGCGCCGCGATCGTGGTCATGATCAGGTAGATGTTGATGAAGATCCCGTCACCGTTCTGCACGGCGCGCAGGAGGTTCGTCTTGGACGCGAAGATCGCGTCAGGGATCCACACGCGGGTGGCGACCGGGCGGGCGCCGAACTCGCTCACCAGCTCATCGTGGTGCAGCAGCTCGTGCCGGCCAGCCGCCGCGACGTTGCGCTTGGTGACGTCGTCCTCACCGGTGCCGCGCTCGTGGGCAAGTGTGTTGATGCACGTCGCGAGCACCTCGACCGACGCGGCCGTGTTGAGGATCTCCTGCAGGTTTCCCGTGAACTCGGGGCGCGACCGCCGGTGGGGGAGGTCACGGGCCGCCGCGACGTCGGCGACGCCGAGCAGCCCCATCCCGCCGATCGTGGCGGCCGCGCCGGCGACGAAGTTCCGCCGGGTCGCCGCGTCGCGATGGCTGTGGGAGCGATCGATGTGGTCGTAGGCGCGGTTGAGTGCGTCGGACACGAGTGCCTCCTTGGGCGTCTGCGAGCGGCCGGTGTGGACGCCGCTCTGGTCGGGCGGCTCTACGCCGGTGAGCGCGCAGCGGTTCGAGAGATCGGTGATCGAACCGCGGCGAGCGTGCGGACGTATCCCCCGGCAGAGCGCCGGTGACCTGCGCGCGATCACACCACTCATGCCCCCCTCCGATGACCTTCTGCTGCGCGACCTGCGAACCCCTCGGGGCGAAGACGCCGCCCGCGCGCTGTACCGCACGTACGGACGGGAGCTCTTCGGCTTCGCACAGCGCCGGCTCGGTGACCGAGGGCTCGCCGAGGAGGTGGTGCAGGAGACGTTCACCAATGTCTGGCGCCACGCCGACACCTTCGACGAGACCCGTGGGAGCATCCGGACCTGGCTCTACGGCATCGCCCGGAACGCCATCATCGACGCCGACCGCAGGCGGGCTCGCCGGCCTCCGGTGGCGTCGTTCGAGCCGGACGAAGCCGCAGGCGAAGGTGTCGAGCCGATCGAGCAGGCCGTGCTGCGATGGCAGGTGCAGGCGGCATTTGACCGGCTCACGGCCGACCATCGCGAGATCCTGCGGCTGGCGCACTTCGCGGGGCTCAGCGTGCAAGAGATCGCCGAGCGGACCGGGCTGCCTCCGGGCACGGTCAAGAGTCGTACCTTCTATGCGCTGCGGAGCCTGCGCCTGATCCTTGACGAGATGGAGGTGAGCCCGTGACGGGGTGCGAGGACGTCCGGTGGCTGCTGGGCTCGCACACCCTCGGCGGACTTGCGCCGAGCGAGGCGGAGGCCGTGGAGCGCCACCTCGCCGCGTGCCCGGCGTGTCGCCTGGAGCATGTCGAGCTCGCGGTGCTGCCGTCGTTGCTGGACCTCGTCGAGCCCGAGTCCGAGGCCGGACTTGTGCGGGAGCGTGCGCCCTCGCCCGGACTCGAACATGCCGTACTGGAGGGCTATGCCGCACACCGTCGCGCGACGGTCGCACTTCCGCGTCGGCGACGTCGATGGTCCGCCGCGCGAGTGACGGTCCCAAGCGCGCTTGCGGGCGCCGCCGTCACGATAGCCGTCGTGGCGGTGACCGGCGTGCTGCGTTCGCCCGTCGAGCAGCCGCCCCGCGTCGCGCTCCGGCCGGCTCCCGGGGCCCCGGCCGGGGCACACGCGAGCGCGGAGCTCCGTGAGACGGGGACGGGGACGGACGTTGACCTCGACGTCACGCTCCCAGGGCTTCGCGCCGGCGAGGTGTACGAGCTGTGGTTCGTCGGTTTGCGCGGCAGGGTCAGCGCTGGCACGTTCACGGTCGCCCGTGGACAACCGACGCATGTACGCCTGTCAACGGCCGCACGGTCGGGCAGCTACCGGCGTGTCGGGATCACACGCGAGCCAGACGGTCTCGATCCGGCCCGCAACGGCCCGACTGTGGCAAGTGCAGTCGTGCCCGAGACGAAGCATTGACTCCGTGCGTCTCCCCTGCCGGAGGAACGTGAAGCCGTCCCGCCGGGCGAACACGCGACGCCGAGGGGCGCACGCGCAACGCCGCAGCGGCACGACGGCCGTCTGCCATGGGGGTCTGCAGCGGGAACGCCTTCGGTTGACCGCCACAGGCATGGAGAAGGGGACGAAGGCGAAGGTTGCCGTGACCGCCGGAGCTTGCGCGTCACCGTGCCCGCTGGGCACGATGAATGTCCCGTCGAGTGGCACGCGCTGGGCGCGCAGAGGTCCTGGCTCGCCTGCAGGAGGCTGTCGGCGCCCGCAGCGAACGTGAGGTCGAACCGATCTGACCGCGAGCGTGATTGGCAGCCGCCCGCCGAGCGCGATGTGCAGCTTGGGGGCCGCGACCCTCGGGACGTCACCATCGTGGCGGGGCCGCGCAACGACGATCGGATGAGGGATGGTCGCCGTCGCCTTCCCAGCACGGAGGTCGGCGGGCAGGTCCGGGCGTCATAGGCGGCGAGCGGGCAGCCGCGGCCGATCGCGCGGGCCGTGGATGCTGACCTTCCCCGTTCAGTTCGATGGCTGCAGCAGCGCGCGAAGTTGCAGCACGGCAGCCGTATGGAGTTGGGAGACGCGCGAGGCCGTCACGCCGAGGACCTCTCCG
>JBPPNC010000132.1:0-6657 GCA_051306365.1 Solirubrobacteraceae bacterium | reverse complement strand
CGAAGATGAGTGCGGCGTCGAGTTCCTCCGGCGGCTGCTCGTCCGACCCACCCGCCCAGACTGCGCCCAGCTCGCGGGCGAACGTCTGCGCGGCGGTGTCGCCTGGTGACGTGAGCGCGTAGACCTCTCGGCCCTCGTGCACGGCGACCTGGCAGACGAGGTGTGCGGCGGCCCCGAAGCCATAGATGCCCAAGCGTCGCGCGTCGCCGGCGAGTCGCAGCGTGCGGTGGCCGATGAGCCCGGCGCACAGCAGGGGCGCCGCGGCGACCGGGTCGGCAGCGATCCGCTCCGGCAGCGGCAAGCAGAAACGCGGGTCGGCGACGGTCCATTCCGCGAACCCGCCGGGAAGGTCCAGGCCGGTGAAGCGCGCGGCGTCGCAGAGGTTCTCGCGGCCGCTGACGCAGTATCGGCAGGTGCCGCACGTCCAGCCCAGCCAGGGGATCCCGACGACCGCGCCGGTGTCCTGGCGCTCGCCGACGATCTGATGCCCGCAGACCACCGGGTAGCCCGCATCGCCGGCTGACGGGACGACCTCGCCGTCATGGATGTGCAGGTCCGTCCGGCACACGCCACACGCCAGAACGCGAACCAGGACCTGGCCGGCCGCCGGCTCGGCAACCGGCAGCTCGGCCGCGCGCAGCGGGCGTCCGGGTTCGTCGAGCAGCATCACGCGCATGACCCCATCTTCGCGCGGATCTCGCACTACCCTGGAGGGATGCCCGCCAGGACCGACACGTTCGACCTCGGCCGGCTGCGGCTGAGCCCAGGGGAGGGCAAGCGCCTCGACCTCTCCGTGGCCTTCGCGCCGCTGCGGTTCGGGGACGAGGACTACACCGCCGACGACGCAGACGTGATCGTCGACGTGAGCCGCATGGCGAACTCCGGCTACAGCCTCAGGCTTCGCCTCGAGACCGACGTGCGCGGCTCGTGCATGCGCTGCCTGGAGGACGCGGTGATCCACCAGGCCATTGACGCCCGGGAGATCGACCAGCCCGGCGGCGGCGAGGAGCTCACGAGCCCGTACGTCGACGATCACGACATCCTCGATGTCACCGCGTGGGCGCGGGACGCCCTCGTGCTGGCGCTGCCGGTCCAGATCGCGTGCCCGGACACCGAGGCGTGTGAGGCCCGCCAGCAGGCCATGGCCGAACGCGGCGGGGCCGGCCGGGCCGGGGACATCGATGAGGCCGCGGCGACCGAGCCGGGGATCGACTCCCGCTGGGCCAAGCTCTCCGAGCTGAAGTTCGACGAGTCCTAGATCGGCACGCTGAGCGTCGTCGGCACGGACCGGCCGCGCAGGACGGTCTCGCCGTCGGCCCGCCACCGGTCGCGCTCCTTCTGTGCCGCGGCCCGCTCGACGACCGCCGCGGATGCCAGCAGCCGGCCGGGGGTCGTCTTCGCCAGCTCGGTGAGCCGCGACGCCTCGTTGACGGGGTCGCCGATGACGGTGTACTCGAACCGTGCCGCCGATCCGACGTTGCCCGCGAGCGCCTGGCCGGCCGAGACGCCGATCGCGGCCGTGAGCTCGGGGACGGTGTGGGCGAGCGTCTCGCGCAGGCCACGGGCGGCCCGCAGGGCGTCCCCTGCGGCGTCGGGCCGGTCCAGTGGCGCGCCGAAGATGCAGAGCGCGGCATCGCCTTCGAACTTGTTGACGAAGCCGCCGTGCTGGTCGGTGATCTCGACGACGACCTCGAAGAACCGGTTCAGCAGCCCGACGACCTCCGTCGCCGGCCGCTCGGACGCCATGCTCGTCGAGCCGACGATGTCGATGAAGAGCACCGCGACCTCGCGCAGCTCTCCGCCGAGCTGCACGCCGCGCTCGAGGGCCAGCTGCGCGACGTCCTGGCCGACCTGCCGGCCGAACAGATCGTGCAGCCGCTCGCGTTCGCGCAGTCCCGCCACCATCTCGTTGAACCCGGCCTGAAGCAGCCCGACCTCGCTGCCGTCGTAGACCTGCGTGCGCACGTCGAGATCTCCCGCATGGACCCGTGCGAGGGCACGGCGCAGGGAGATGATCGGGTCGGCGAGCGAGCGGCTGACCAGCAGCGTCGCGAGAGAGCCGATGACCATCGTCACGCCGCCGAGGAACAGGGCCGTGACCGCGATGCGATCGCCCGACGCGTCGTAGATCCCGACGATCTGGCCCGCCGCGACGAGGAGCATGCCGACGACGGGCACGCCGGTGGTCAGGCCCCACGTGAGCATGAGCCGCAGCGTCACGCCCGGGGTGTGGGTGCGCTCGGGCAGGCCCGCCTCCAGCGAGGTGGCTGCGAGCGGGCGCATGATCCGCTCGGCGAGGAGGTAGGTGAACGCCCAGGTGCCCATGGCGCTGAGCAGGACCGCCAGACCGATGTCGAGCGCGAGCTCCGAGGAGTACCGGAAGCTCAGCCCGGCGAACAGCACCGCACCGACGAGCCAGAGAACCACGTAGACGCGGACCATGCGACGCGGCAGCGTGAGGATCGTCTCCTGCATGCCGGCGGTCGGCGGCGCCCCCGACAGCCACCAGTCCCGGACCGGTTTGGACTGGCGCAGACCCCAGTAGATCCCGGCGGGGACGGCGAACGCGAGGTAGAGGCCGAGGGCGATGAGCGCGGCGATCGTGACCTCGTCCTGATCCTCGATGTCGGGCAGGGGCAGGACGAAGCGGACGACGATGAAGACGATGGCGACGCCGACGACGTTGGCCCCGAGCATGGCCAGCGACAGGAGGGAGCGCAGCAGGGCGTAGCGGAGCCTCGGGGAGCGCGCCAGCCGCTCCGCGATGCGGCGCTCGCCGGTGGCCTTCCCGCTCTTGTATCCTCGCCTGCCCATGGCCGTACCCAAGCAGAAGCAATCACACAGCCGCACGACGAAGCGTCGTTCCCAGCACAAGCTGACCGCCCCTTCGTACAACTCGTGCCCGCAGTGCCATAGCCCGCGCCGACCGCACCGGGTCTGCCCGACCTGCGGCTTCTACGCCGGCCGTGAGGTCGTCGCGCCCGCATCGAGCGGGCACGATCACGATCACGATCACTAGGTGACATCGGTGCCGTGGCAGAGCCCGGCGGAGACGGTCACCGTCGCCGTCGATGCCAACGGAGCCGATCTCGGCCCAGCTGAGGTAGCTGCAGGTGCGGCGCTCGCCGCAGAGCGCGGGGTTCGCGTGCTCTTGTTCGGCCCGGCGCGGGAGATCGGGCCCATGCCGAATGGCGTGGAGGTCGTCGACGCCCCGGTGTCGATCGCGAAGGTCGCCGACCCGGCGGCCGCGGCGCGCTCCACGCGTGACGCGTCAATCGTCCGTGCGGCCGCGGCCGTCGCCGCGGGCGAGGCCGATGCGCTGGTCGCGGGCGGCTCTACAGGAGCCGCGCTCGCTGCGGGCCTGTTCAACATCAAGCGCGCCCGGGGCATCCACCGCCCGGCGCTGGCGCTCCCGCTCCCCATCCCGGGGCAGCCGGTCACGCTGTTGGACGTCGGCGCGAACGTCGAGGTGCGCCCCGAGCACCTCGTGCAGTTCGCGTACATGGGCGCCGCGCTCTCGCAGGTCGTCCTCGGGGTCGAGAAGCCCCGCGTCGCCCTGCTGTCCAACGGCGAGGAGCCCACGCGCGGCACGGCCGAGGTCGTGGAGGCGCACGCGCGCCTCGCCACGGCGGCCGGCCTGAACTTCGTCGGCAACGTCGAAGGTCACCGGCTGCTCGACGGCACCACGGACGTCGTCGTGGCTGACGGCTTCAGCGGCAACGTCGCGCTGAAGGTGCTCGAGGGCACGTCCCAGCGCACGCTGAAGGAGATCAAGGCGATCGCCATGCGCTCGCTGCGTGCCAAGACGGGCGGGTTCCTTCTTCGGCCCTCGCTCTACGGCTTCCGGGCGGAGATCGACCCTGAGCTCCAGGGTGGGGCGTACCTGCTCGGGCTGCGGCGCCTTGGCGTCGTCCCGCACGGCCGCTTCACCCGCGACGGGATCGCTCGCGCGATCCTCCTGGCGGCGCGGGGAACCGAGGGCGACGTCGTCGGCAAGACCCGCGAGGCGCTTGAAGCCGCCGGGGCGCTGCGCAGCGCTCCCGTCGCGGCCGCCCAGCCGGATCCTCCCCCGGCCGCCGAACCGGCCGGTAGCGTTCCCGGTTCGTCATGACCCGGGAGGAGATCTTCGATCTCGTTCGGGCGCACCTGGCCGACGAGCTGGAGCTCGACCCCGCCCGGATCGCGCTCGAGACGCGCTTCAAGGAGGACCTGGAGGCCGATTCGCTCGACCTCTACCAGCTCGTGCTCGAGCTGGAGGACTCCTACGGGGTGCGCATCCCGGATCAGGAGGCCACCAAGATCCTGACCGTCGGACAGGCCGTGGACTACGTCTACGAGCATGCGTCCGAGGCTGAACTCCCCACTGAGTCCTGAAGAAGCTCTCCGCACTCCTGGATGACCTGCCGGAGGACCTGCATCGGCAGGTCTTCACCCATGAGTCCTGGGCGGAACGCCGCTCGGACTCGTACACCCGGCTCGCGTTCCTCGGCGACTCCGTGCTCGGGCTGGCGGTGACGTCGCACCTGTATCCGCGCCTGGAGGCCGAGCGCTTCGGCGCGGGTCGGCTGACGAAGATCCGCGCGCAGTCGGTGTCCGGCCCCGCGTGCCGGGGCGTCGCCGAGCGGCTCGGTGTCCCGGCGCAGCTGCGGGCCGCTGCGCCCGAGGGCGACGCGCAGGCGCAGCTCGTCGAGACCGAGCGGGTGCTCGCGAGCGTGACCGAGGCGATCATCGGCGCGTGCTACCTGCACGCCGGCTACGAGGTGACCGCCGACGCGGTCGTCGAGGCCTTCCAGCCGGAGATCGCCGAGGCGCTCGAGCATCCCGTCGATTTCAAGTCCGCGCTGCAGGAGCGCCTGGCCCGTCGGGGCGACGTGGTGGAGTACGCGGTCGTGAACGAGCTGGGTCCCCCGCACGAACGGATCTTCGAGGTCGTCGCCACCGTCGACGCAGCGCCGGTCGGCCGTGGCGAGGGCCGGAGTAAGAAGGCCGCCGAGCAGGAGGCCGCGCGCGTGGCGCTGGATGCGCTGCACCCCGTGGAGGACCCCGAAGGAGCCCCGAGCTGATGCATCTCAAGTCGTTGACGCTGAAGGGGTTCAAGTCGTTCCCCGATCGTACGAAGCTCGAGTTCGCCAACGGCGTGGCGGTCATCGTCGGGCCGAACGGCTCGGGCAAGTCCAACGTCACCGACGCCGTGCTGTGGGCGATGGGCGAGCAGTCCCCGCTCGCGGTGCGCGGCCAGTCGATGCAGGACGTGATCTTCGGCGGCGGCCACGGTGTCCAGGCGCGCAACAGCGCGGAGGTCGAGCTGGTGCTCGACAACTCCGGCGGCGAGATCGACGTGCCGATGAGCGAGATCTCCATCTCGCGCCGGCTCGATCGCTCCGGTGACGGCGAGTACCGCCTCAACGGCGCGAAGTGCCGACTCGTCGACGTGCTCGAGGTCCTCTCGGACACCGGCCTGGGCAAGGAGATGCACTCGGTCGTCTCGCAGGGCCGTGTCGAGGCGATTGTCACCTCCAAGCCGAAGGACCGGCGTCTGCTCATCGAGGAGGCCGCCGGGCTGGGCAAGCACCGCAAGCGTCGCCGCCGCGCGCAGCTCAAGTTGGAGCGCACGCAGCAGAACCTCGACCGCGCGCTGGACGTCGAGCGTGAGGCGCGCACCCGGCTGCGCCCCCTCAAGCGCCAGGCCGAGGCTGCTGAGCTCCACGAGCGCTTGCAGCGCCAGAGCGACGAGGCCCGGTTCGAGCTGGCCGCCGACGCGCTGCGCGCTGCGCGGACGCAGCTCGCCGAGGCCGAGCGCGAGCGTACGTCCGCGCGCGCCGCCCGCGATGAGGCCCAGGCGCAGCTCGGCGCGGTGGCCGCCGAGCGCGAGCAGGTCGAGCAGCAGCTCGCCGCTCAGACCGAACGACGCGAGTCGCTGGCCCGCCGGGTGTTCTCGGCCACGGCGTCGGCCGAGCGGATCGACATGCGGCTCGATCGTGTCAAGCAGACCGGCGCGGAGCTGTCCGAGCGCATCGACCGCCGTCAGCGCCAGCTCGCCGCGCTCCACCAGGAGGCTGGGGCCGACGCGCCCGACGAAGCGGGCATGGAGCGCATCGAGGCGCTTGAGGCGGAGATCGCCCGGCTGGATGCTGATCGCCAGGCCGAACTCGAGCGCGAGGTCGCCGAGCTGGAGGCCCAGCGCACGGCCTTCCAGGCGAAGGTGGAGGAGCTGACCGCCACCGTCGCGCTGCGGGCCAAGGCGCTCGTCGACGCCGACGCCGCGGCGAGCGCGGCGCGGGCCGGCCGGCGCGAGACCGAGAAGGCCGTCGAGGCGACGCGACGCGACGCGGCCCGGATCGGCGCCGAGCTCGCCGCGTGCAACCAGTTCCTGCGCACGCACGCCGGTGCGGCGCTCGGCCGGGAGAAGGGCGTCCGGTCGCTGGCCGACGGCCTGGAGGTCGAGAGCGGCTACGAGCGGGCGCTCGCCGCGGCGCTGGACGGGCGCCTGCGCGCCGCAGTTGCGGAAGATCGTCCGTCGGCGGGTTCGCTGCTCGACCGCGCGGGCACCGACGGTGGTCTGGCGCTCGTCGCCGCGGAATCCGCTGGCGTGCATTCCAGCGGAGGTTCGGCGGGCGCCGGAGCTCCCGCGCCTGGGGCGCTGCGGCTCGCCGACCT
>JBPPNC010000096.1:0-2103 GCA_051306365.1 Solirubrobacteraceae bacterium | reverse complement strand
CGGGTCGCACGCATCTCCGCGCTCGTCGTGCCGATCGCGGGGATCGCGCTGCAGGTGTCGCTGCTCGTCGTGCTCGGCGTGGGCGGCTACCGGGTGGCGAGCGGCGCGATCACGATCGCGAGCCTCATCTCGTTCATCCTGTTTCTGTTCATGATGATCATGCCCCTGGGTCAGGCCTTCGGAGCGATCAACTCCGTCAACCAGGCGCTCGGAGCCCTCGGTCGCATCCAGGAGATCATCTCGTTGCCGAGCGAGACCGACGGCGACGCCGCGATCGTGCCGGTGGCCGCCATCGAGTCGGATGCCGCGATCAGCTTCGAGAACGTGGCCTTCACCTACCCGTCCGAGGCCGTCGCGATCCATGATGCCGAAACGGGCGAGGAGACCGAGCCGCACGATCTGACTGTGCTGCGCGGGGTGTCCTTCTCCGCGGAGCGCGGCCAGCGCACGGCGCTCGTCGGGCCGTCCGGGGCGGGCAAATCCACGATTCTCGCGCTCATCGAGCGCTTCTACGACCCGACTGCGGGCGTGGTGCGGCTCGGCGGCGTCGACATCCGCGGGCTGGACCGCACCGAGCTGCGCGCCCAGATCGGGTACGTCGAGCAGGACGCCCCGGTGCTCGCCGGCTCGATCCGCGACAATCTGCTGCTGAGCAGCCCGAACGCGAGCGACGAGCAGTGCGTCGAGGTGCTGCGCGCGGTCAACCTCACCGAGGTGCTCGAGCGCAATCCGGCGGGACTGGATGCGGCCGTCGGCGAGGACGGCGTGATGCTCTCCGGCGGCGAGCGCCAGCGCCTCGCGATCGCGCGGACGCTGCTCGCCGCGCCCCCCATCCTGCTGCTCGACGAGTCGACCTCGAGCCTCGACGGCCTCAACGAGCAGATGCTGCGCGAGGCGATCGACGCGGTCGCGGAGAACCGCACCCTCATCGTCATCGCGCACCGGCTCTCGACCGTCGTCGACTCGGATCGCATCGTCGTGCTCGACCACGGTCGCGTGGTGGGCGAGGGCACGCACTCGGAACTCGTGAAGTCGACGCCGCTCTACCGGGACCTCGCCAAGCACCAGCTGCTCGTGTGAGTGTTCCGCCGGCGCTCAGCGCCGCCAGTCGCGCGGAGGTTTGCGCGGCGCGCGGCTGTATGAACGGGCGCGCGCCGCGCAAACCTCAGCGCCAGCGATCGGGGGTCTCAGGGGCGAGCTACTCGCGGTGGGCGAGTGCGAACATCGCCACCGCCGCGGTCGCCGCGACGTTGAGCGAGTCGATGCCGTGGGCCATCGGGATGGTGACGATCGTGTCCGCGGCTGCGAGCGCCTCGGGTGTCAACCCCTCACCCTCGGCGCCGAGCACGAGGGCGACCCGCTCCGGCGCCGTGGCGGCGAACCGGCGCAGCGGCACCGCGCCGTCGGCGAGGGCGAGCGCCGCGATGTGGAAGCCCGCGAGCGTCTCGTGTGCGGAGTTCCAATCCCCGATGCGGGTCCACGGCACCTGCAGCACCGTGCCCATCGAGACGCGGATCGCGCGGCGGTAGAAGGGGTCGGAGCAGCGCGGGGTGACGAGCACGGCATCCGCACCGATCGCGGCGACGGAGCGGAAGATCGCCCCGACGTTGGTGGGGTCCACGACGTTCTCGAGCACGACGATGCGGCGGGCGTCGGCGATCAGCGCCGCGGCATCCGGCAGCGCGGGCCGGTGCATCGAGGCGATGAGCCCGCGATGCAGCACGTAGCCGGTGAGTTCGGCGAGCAGCTCACCAGGTCCGGTGTAGACCGGCACCTCGTCGCCGACGAGGGCCACCGCCTCATCGACCGCGCCGCCGAGGGCGAGCACCGACCGCGGGCGATGGCCGGCGCGCAGGGCGCGTTCCAGCACCAGCGCGGACTCGGCGAGGTAGAGCCCGTGCTCGGTGCCCTGCGCCTTGCGGAGGGCGACATCGGTGGCGTGGGCGTAGTCCGAAACTGCGGGGTCCGAGAGGTCGGTGACCCTGAGGATCACGAGCTCACGCGACCTCGCCGCCGGCCGCCGCGATCTCCTCGAGCGCGGCGGCGCTGGAGGCCGGCGCGACCCCGGCGACGAGGTCGGTGAGCACGCACACCCGCCGACCC
>JBPPNC010000082.1:0-56240 GCA_051306365.1 Solirubrobacteraceae bacterium | reverse complement strand
AGGAGGGTGCCGAGGGCGAGGGGCACGACCGCGCCCGCTCCCGCGCGGCGCAGCTGGCCGCCCACCATCGCCAGCGTCCAGCCCGACAGCCGCCGGTCGTCGAGCAGCACGCCGACGCTGCCCGCCTCCGGCGGGCGGGGTTCGGTGCGCTCGAGCAGCTGCACGTGGGGGACGCCGAGCTCGCGGGCGATGATGTCGGCCACCGGGAGCAGCAGGTCGCCGAGCGACGCCGACGGCACCGTGGTGATCCACTGGGCCCGCACGCCCGCGCCGCGCAGCACGTCGGCGAGCGCCACGGCGATCTCGTCATCCAGACGCCCGGCCCGCAGCCCGCGCTCGATGGCCGGCCACCAGCCGCCGTCGCCGACGCGCGCGAGCGCCCAGCCCGGCTCGGTGCGCACGTCGTCGGGGATCTTCTTCATCGTCCCGGTGGCATCGGGCGCCATCTTGCGGACCTCGAGCTCGATCGGCCTGGACCGCAGGTGGCGCTGCGCCAGTTCGACGAGCGCGGGGTCGGGCGGGTCGGCGAACTTCGGGGCGGTGCAGACCGAACAGCGGCCGCAGTCCCGCGGGTCGGCGTCGTCCAGCTCCTCCCGCAGCACGCGCATGAGGCAGCGCCCGTCCGTTCCGTACGCGGCCATCGCCTCCTGCTCGGCACGCCGCAGCGCGGTGACGGCCGCGTAACGCTCGCCGTCGTATGCCCAGCCACTGCCGGGAACGAGCTGCCAGCGCGTGGCGTCGCGCCGCACCGCGCCCTCGACGTCGAGCACCTTCAGCATCGCGTCGATCCGCCCGCTGCCGAGGTTCACCGCGCTCATGAGCTCGCGCGTCGTGCGGTCGCCGGTCGCCAACTCGGCGAGCACCGCGTCGACCCGCTCGCGCGACGGGAACGCCTGGCTGATGAAGAAGTCCTGGATGCGCCGGTCCTCGCCGCCGCGCAGCAGCACGACGTCGGCGTGCTCGACCCCGCGGCCCGCACGCCCGACCTGCTGGTAGTAGGACACCACCGAGCCGGGCGCCTGGTAGTGGACGACGAACGTGAGGTCGGCCTTGTCGTAGCCCATCCCCAGCGCGCTCGTGGCGACGACCGCCTTCAGCTCGTTGCGCAGCAGCCGCTCCTCGGTCGCGACGCGCAGCTCGGTGTCCTGCTCGCCGCTGTACGCCACCGCCGCGATGCCGTTGGCGACGAGGAACGACGCGACCTGGTCGGCGTCGCGCTTGGTCAGCGTGTAGACGATCCCGGCGCCCGGCAGCTGGGGCAGGTGCTCGACCAGCCACGCGAGGCGCTCGGCGGGACGCGGGAGCTCCAGCGCCTCCAGCCGCAGGCTCGTGCGCGCCAGCGGCCCGCGATAGGTGCGCAGCCGGTCGTCGCCGCCACGCTCCATCTGCTCGCGCACGTCGCGCACCACGCGGTCGTTCGCCGTCGCGGTGGTGGCCAGGACGGCGACGTTCTGGCCGATCGCGTCGAGCATGTCCTTCACGCGCCGGTAGTCCGGGCGGAAGTCGTGGCCCCAGTCGGAGATGCAGTGCGCCTCGTCGATCACGAGCAGGCCCACCGACCGCGCGAACAGCGGCAGCATGTCGTCGCGGAAGCGCGGGTTGTTCAGCCGCTCGGGGCTGATGAGCAGCAGGTCGATCTCGTCGGCGGCCAGGCCGGCGCGGATGGCGTCCCACTCGTCGCGGTTCGTGCTGTTGATCGTGTGCGCCCGCAGGCCGAGCGCCTGGGCGGCCGCGATCTGGTTGCGCATGAGCGCCAGCAGCGGGCTGACGATGAGCGTCGGGCCGGCGCGGCGCTCGCGCAGGAGCGCGGTCGCGACGAAGTACACCGCCGACTTGCCCCAGCCGGTGCGCTGCACGCACAGCACGCGGGCACGGTCCTCGACGAGGTCGGTGATCGCTTCGAGCTGGTCGTCGCGGAACGCGGCATCGGGATGCCCGGTGAGGGTTCGAAGCCTGGCGAGCGCCTCGGTGGCGAACGCTTCGTCGGTGGCGGTGAGGGTCACGCCGCCCATCCTCGCAGCCCCCCTACGATGAACAGCGATGACTGAGGTCGTTCGGGTCAAACACTGCGGGATCACGTCACTCGCCGACGCAGAGCTGTGCGCAGGCGCCGGCGCGTGGGCGCTCGGCATGGTCTTCGCGCGCGAATCCAAGCGCCGCGTGCACATCGACGAGGCGGTGCAGATCGGTGCCGCGATGAAGCGCCGCGTCGAGCTCGCGGGCGTGTTCGTCAACGCGCCGCTCGACGAGGTCGCGCAGACCGTCGACCACGTCGGCCTCACCATGGTCCAGCTGCACGGCGACGAGGGGCCCGCCTACGCCGACGAGGTCGCACGCCGCACCGGCGCGCAGATCATCAAGGCCGCGCGCGTGGAAGGCGAGGGCGACGTGCGCGCGCTCGGCTCATACCAGCGCGTCGGCTACCACCTGCTCGACACCCGCGTCGAAGGCCAGGCCGGCGGCACGGGGGAGACCTTCGACTGGCGCCTGGCCCTCCAGCACCGCGGCGGCGTGCCGCTGATCCTCAGTGGCGGCCTGAACCCCGACAACATCGTCGAGGCGATCGAGACCGTCCGGCCGTTCGCGGTGGACGTCGCCAGCGGCACCGAGGCCTCGCCCGGCGTGAAGGACGCCGCCAAGGTCACGGCGTTCATGGAAGCCGTCGCCAGCACGCACGTTCCCGAGGAGGTCACGCCGTGACCACCACCCCCGAGGCCGCCGTCGAGCACCGCTACGGCCCGTACGGCGGGCAGTACGTCCCCGAGACCCTCATGCCCGCGCTCGCCGAGCTGGAGACCGCCTGGGTCGCCGCCCGCGCCGACACCGGGTACCGCGAGGAGCTCAGCGTCCTGCTGCGCGACTACGTCGGCCGCCCCTCGCCGCTGTACCTCGCCGAGCGCCTCAGCGAAGCCGCCGGGCGCGAGGTGTGGCTCAAGCGCGAGGACCTCAACCACACCGGCTCGCACAAGATCAACAACGCGCTGGGCCAGGCGCTGCTGGCCAAGCGCATGGGCAAGCAGCGGATCATCGCCGAGACCGGCGCGGGCCAGCACGGCGTCGCGAGCGCCACGGCCTGCGCGCTGCTCGACCTCGAGTGCATCGTCTACATGGGCGCCGAGGACATCCGCCGCCAGCAGCCCAACGTCCAGCGCATGGAACTGCTCGGCGCGACCGTCGTGAGCGTGGAGTCGGGCGCCCGCACGCTGAAGGAGGCCGTCAGCGAGGCGATCCGCGACTGGGTCACCAACGTCGCGACCACGCACTACATCATCGGCTCGGCCGTCGGCCCGGCGCCGTACCCCGCGATCGTCCGCGAGCTCCAGCGCGTCATCGGCGACGAGGCGCGCGTGCAGATCCTCCAGCGCCGCGATCGCCTGCCCGACCGCGTGCTCGCGTGCGTCGGCGGCGGCTCGAACGCCATCGGCACGTTCGCCGGCTTCTACGGCGACCCGGCGGTGAAGCTCGTCGGCATCGAGGCCGCCGGTGAGGGCATCGAGACCGGCAGGCACGGCGCGCCGCTCACCGTCGGCGGCCAGGCGGGCGTGCTGCACGGCGCGCTCTCGGCCCTGTTGCAGTCGCCGGAGGGGCAGATCCTCGAAGCGCACTCCGTCAGCGCCGGGCTGGACTACCCGGGCTCCGGGCCCGAGCACGCCTGGCTGCGCGACGAGGGCCGCGCGACGTACGTCGCCGTGGGGGATGCCGACGCGCTCGCCGCGTTCCGCGAGGTCTCCCGGCTCGAGGGCATCATCCCCGCGCTGGAGACCGCGCACGCGTTCCACCACATCCTGCACGGCGACGGCGGCGGCTCGGAGATCGACCTGCTGTGCCTCTCCGGCCGGGGTGACAAGGACCTCGCGGAGGTGCTCGCCCGTGGCTAGCGCACCGACGAGCACGAACGCCGGGGCGGAGCGGATCGCCGCAGCGTTCGCGAACAAGGCCGGCCGCGCCGCGCTCATGCCGTATCTCATGGGCGGCTTCCCGGACGTCGAGACGTCGCGCGCGATCGGCCTGGCGTACGCCGACGGCGGCGCGGACCTCGTCGAGCTCGGCGTGCCCTACAGCGACCCGCTGGCCGACGGCCCCGTCATCCACGACGCGGGGACGAAGGCGCTGGCGGCGGGCGCCACGGTCGACGACGTGCTCGACGTCTGCGGCACGCTCGCGCAGCGCCTGCCGGTCGTCCTCATGTGTTACGCCAACCTCGTGCTCGCGCGCGGGGTGGACACGTTCGTGGCCACCGCGGTGCAGGCGGGCGCCAGCGGCCTGATCGTCCCGGACCTGCCGCTCGAGGAGGCGCCGGAGATCCTCGCCGCGTGTGACGCCGCCGGCCTCGCGCTCGTGCCGCTCGTCGCGCCGACCACGCCCGACGAGCGCCTGCGCGCGATCGGCGATCGCGCGCGCGGGTTCCTCTACACCGTGTCCGTCGCCGGCACCACCGGGGAGCGGACGGGGAGCAAGGAGAGCTTCGCCCCGATCCTCGAGCGGGCGCGCGCCGCGACGTCGGTGCCGGTGGCGCTGGGGTTCGGCATCGCGACCCCGGAGGCCGCCGCCGCAGCCGCCGACGCGGGGGCCGACGGCGTCATCGTGGGCTCCCGTCTCGTGCGCGAAGCGGCCGAGGCCGCCGACCCGCCCGCGGCCGTCCGCGCCGTCGTCTCGGACCTCGCAGCGGCCCTGCGGACGTGACCGCGATCCGCGTCGGCGATCGCTAGGATCCACCGCCTCATGGGACTCATCGTCGCTACCACCGTCGGGCTCGTTCTCTGGATCGTCCTCTGGTCCACCGGGGCGAAATCGTTCGACGCCTTCATGCTCACGGTCGCCATCGTCATCGTCGCCGCCGGTGTGCGGATGGGACTGGCGTACCTGCCGGACCGCGACGCGCCCGACCGCTGAGCCGAGTGAACGCTCAGGGAGCTCTCGGGCTCCCTGGAGCCGCACCGTCGAGGAACAGCGCAGCCCCTACCCGAAGAAGACCTTCGCGTCCTCCAGGATCTCGAAGTCGATCGGCTTGACCCCGTCGACGTCGGTGAGCGGGATGCTCGTGATCTTGTTGTCCACGAGCGCCGCCATTCGGCCGAACTCCCCGGCCATGACCATGTCCGCCGCCTTGATGCCGTACCGGGTGGCGAGCACGCGGTCGGTGGCCGTGGGGGTTCCGCCGCGCTGGACGTGGCCGAGCACGGTGATCCGCGTCTCGAAGCCGGTGCGCTTCTCGAGCTCCTGGCCGAGGATCGCGCCGATGCCGCCGAGCCGGACGTAGCCGTACTCGTCCGTCTCCTCGGAGGCGAGGATCTGTTCGGCCTCGTGGCCTTCGAACGCGAGCTTCGCGCCCTCGGCGACGACGATGATCGAGAAGTTCTTGCCCTTGTTGTGCCGGCGTTCGATCGTGGCGACGAGCTCCTCGACGGTGATGTCGATCTCCGGGACCAGGATCCCGTCGGCTCCCCCCGCGATCCCGGAGTACAGCGCGATCCAGCCGCTGTTGCGGCCCATGACCTCGACGATCATCACGCGGTCGTGCGACTGGGCGGTCGTGTGCAGGCGGTCGATCGCGTCGGTCGCGACCTGCACCGCCGTGTCGAAACCGAACGTGTAGTCGGTGCCGACGACGTCGTTGTCGATGGTTTTCGGCACGCCCACCACGGGCAGACCCAGATGCTCGTGCAGCCGCGCCGTGATCCACTGGGTGTGCTCCCCGCCGATGCCGATGACGGCGTCGAGCGGGTGGCTCTGCTGTGCGGCGAGCACGCGTTCGACGCCCTGCGGCTCCATGAAGGGGTCGAAGGAGGACGTCGAGACGATGGTCCCGCCGAGGTGCAGGATCCCCGACACCGCGCGATCGTCGAGCTCCATCCGGAGTTCGGGCTCGGCCAGTCCGCGGTAGCCGCGCAGCAGCCCGACGGGCTCGTGGCCCTCGCTCATGAGCCGCCGTGCGGCAGCCCGGATGACGGCATTGAGTCCGGGGCAGTCGCCTCCGGCAGTGAGGATTCCGACGCGCATAAGGCGGTTCTACCACCTGCCTGGCACGCGCAGGCTGGACCGACGGTAGGAACGCGCGGCGCCGGGGTGCGACGGTTCGCCGTTGCGGACCTTCCGAAGACGGGTCTATTGTCGCGGAGCATCAAGCGATCCCTGAGGAGGGGCGAGTTGCGTTCACGTACATGGGCAGCCACAGGCTGTCTCGTAGCCGCACTGTCGCTCGGTCTCGCCGCATGCGGCGATGACGACGAGGACAGCGGCGGCAGTTCAACGTCAACCGGGGAAGCCTCCGGTGGGACGGTGAACATCTACTCGAGCCTGCCGCTGCAGGGTGCATCGCGCCCGCAGACGACCGCCATGGTCAACGGCATCAAGCTCGCACTGCAGCAGGCCGACAACAAGGCCGGCAACTTCACGGTCAAGTACACGTCGCTGGACGACTCCACGGCGCAGGCCGGCAACTGGACGCCGGAGGCCACAAGCCAGAACGCGCGGAAGGCTGCGCAGGATGAGAACGTCGCCGTCTACATCGGCGAGTTCAACTCCGGTGCCACCGCCGTGTCCCTGCCGATCCTCAACGAGGCCGGCGTGCCGCAGATCTCGCCGGCGAACACCGCAGTCGGTCTGACGACCGACGAGCCGGGCGCCGACAAGGGCGAGCCGGACAAGTACTACCCGACGGGCAAGCGCACGTACACGCGCATCGTCCCCATCGACACGATCCAGGGCGCGGCTCTGGCGACGACGATGAAGGAGGATGGCTGCACGAAGGTCGCCATGACCAACGACAAGGAGGTGTACGGCGCAGGCCTGAGCCGGAACATCCAGCTGTCGGCAGAGGCCCAGGACCTCGAGATCCTCTTCAACGAGGGCATCGATCCGAAGGCGCCGAACTACCGCTCGCTCGCTTCGCGCGCGCAGGGCGAGGGTGCGGACTGCTTCGTGTACGCCGGCATCACCGCCAACAACGCGGTCCAGCTGTACAAGGACTTCGGGGCGGCGATCGACGGCCTGAAGATGTACGGCGGTGACGGCGTGGCCGAGTCGGGCTTCGTCGACCCGAAGGAGGGCGGCATCCCCACCTCCGTGGCCAACAACGTCAAGGTCACGGTCGCGACCCTCTCGCCGGACGACTACCCGCCCCAGGGCCAGGAGTTCTTCGGCGACTTCGAGGAGACGTACAACGAGTCGAACCCGGATCCGTACGCGATCTACGGGTACGAGGCGATGAACCTCGCGCTCGACGCCATCGCGCGGTCGGGTGACGGCTCGAAGGAGAAGGTCCTCGAGGCGCTGTTCGACACGAAGGATCGCGAGAGCGTGCTCGGCACGTACTCGATCGACGAGAACGGCGACACCACCCTCACGGATTACGGCCTGTACTCCGTGGAGGGCGGCGAGCTGAAGTTCACCAAGACGATCAAGGCGGAGACCGGCGGCTGATCGCCGCCGGTCGCGTCGCCCGGGGCAGAGGATGCCCCGGGCGGCGGGTCCGTCGTCACCTCTCTCACCACGGACATGGAAGCCGCAAGCGTCCCCGCAGCCCGACCCAAGCCCCTCCAGGTGGTCCAGGACTGGCTGAGCAGGTACGGGCTCATCATCGTGCTGCTCGTGATGCCGGTGTACTACGGCATCCAGGACCTCTCCGACGAGGGCGACCTCTCGCGCCTCGGCGGGAACATCGTCGATGGCCTGTCCAACGGGTCGATCTGGGCGCTGGTGGCCATCGGCTACACCCTCGTCTACGGCATCATCGAGCTCATCAACTTCGCCCACGGCGAGGTGTTCATGATCGGGTCGTTCACGGCCGCGGGCTTCTTCGGGACGCTCGGCCTGACGGTCGGCATGGGTGTGCCCGGCCTCGTGCTCGGTCTGATGCTCAGCCTCGTCGTCTGCATGCTGGTCAGCGGAACCCTGAACGTCATGATCGAGCGGGTCGCCTACCGTCCGCTGCGCGGCGCACCGGTGCTCGCGCCGCTCATCACCGCGGTCGGCTTCAGCTTCATCCTGCAGAACGTCGGCATCCTCTGGCGCGGCGGCTCGCAGGAGGGCATCGGGGACCTCATCAACTCCCAGCACGACCTCGTCACGGTGCTCGGCGTCGCGATCACCAACGGCGACGTGCTCGCGATCGGCACGACCATCCCGCTCGTCCTGCTCATGGTCGCGTTCATCAACCGCAGCCGGCTCGGCAAGGCGATGCGGGCCACCGCCCAGGACCCTGAGGCCGCGCGGCTCATGGGCATCAACGTCGACACGACGATCTCCCTGACCTTCCTGATCGGCGGCATGCTCGCCGGCGCGGCCGGCCTGATCTACGCGCTGTACCAGACGACCATCTGGTACGCCCAGGGCTTCACCGCCGGGCTCATCGCCTTCACGGCCGCGGTCATGGGCGGCATCGGCAACATCAAGGGCGCGGTCCTCGGCGGCCTCATCATCGGCGTCATCCAGCAGATCTCCGACAACCGCATCGGCACGGAGTGGACGCCCGCGATCGTCTTCGCCTACCTCGTGCTCATCATGGTGTTCAAGCCGTCGGGCCTGCTCGGCGAGGAGACCCGGGAGGCCGGATGACCAGCGCATTCGAGAACAGGCGGGCGCAGGTCGCGATCTTCCTCGTCGGCCTGTTCATCGTCGCGATCCTGCCGCTGTTCTTCAACGAGGCGAGCGGCTTCATCGACGACTGCACCCTGGCGCTGGCGTACGTCGTCATGGCGCTCGGACTGAACATCATCGTCGGCTTCGCCGGGCTGCTGGACCTGGGCTACGTCGCGTTCTTCGCGATCGGGGCCTACACCACCGGCTGGCTGGCGTCCGGGTTCTACGCCGACGCCGACGTGCACATCTTCGTCAGCGGCTTTGCGTCGAACCTGCCCGGCGTCCACGTGAACTTCCTGCTCGTCCTCGTGGCGGCGATGGTGTTCACCACGATCGCCGGCATCATCATCGGCCTCCCGACGCTGCGCCTCCGCGGCGACTACATCGCGATCGTCACCCTGGCGTTCGGCGAGATCATCGGCCGCGTCGCGATCAACGGCGACGAGGTGAAGTTCTCCGAGGGGTTCCCGCTCACGAACGGGCGCCAGGGGATCACGCCGGTCGACAAGATCGACCTGCCGTTCCTCGAGCCGTTCCAGTCGCTGAACCTGCGGCCGTGGTACTGGTTCGCGCTGTTCCTCGTGCTCGTCGTGCTCTTCGTGAACTTCCGCCTGCGCGACAGCCGCCTCGGCCGGGCCTGGATCGCGCTGCGCGAGGACGAGGTCGCCGCGATCTCGATGGGCATCCCCGCGGTGAAGACCAAACTCTTCGCCTACGGGACGGGCGCCGCGTTCGGCGGCGTCAGCGGCGCGTTCCTGGCGAGCTATCTGAACACGGTCAACGCCGACCAGTTCCAGTTCAGCTTCTCGATCTTCGTCCTCGCGATGGTGATCCTCGGCGGCCTCGGCTCGATCTGGGGCGTGGTGCTCGGGTCCGTCGCGCTGACGTTCATCAACTACCGCCTGATCCCGGACGTGCTCAACAACGTTCCGTCGAAGGTCGGCCTGGACTTCGATCTCACCGAGCTGTCGTTCGGCATCTTCGGCTTCCTGCTCGTGGTCATGATGATCCTCAGACCCGAAGGCCTGATCCCGGAGCGAAGGCGCCGGATGGAGCTCGAACAGGGCATCGGGACGGGCGACACCGAACTGGACCTCGTCGAGCCATGACCCAGACGAGCCCCGACCTCATCCTCGAGACCCGCGGCGTCAGCAAGGTCTTCGGCGGGCTCACCGCCGTCGGCGGTGTGGACTTCGCGATCCCGCGCGGCAGCATCGTGTCGCTGATCGGCCCCAACGGCGCGGGCAAGACGACGTTCTTCAACATGCTCACCGGCCTGTACAAGCCGACCACCGGCCTGATCGCCTTCGACGAGAAGCAGATCACCGGCGGCCGGCCCGACAAGATCATGGCGCTCGGCATCGCGCGGACCTTCCAGAACATCCGCCTGTTCGGCACGATGAGCGCGCGCGAGAACGTCATGGTCGGCGAGCACGCGCGCATGCGCGCCGGGCTGTTCGGCTCGATCCTGCGCACCCCGCGCGTCCGGCGTGAGGAGCGGCACGTCAGCGACAAGGCGGCCGAGGAGCTCGCGTACGTCGGGCTGCGCGCCGGCACCTTCGATCAGCTCGCGATCAACCTCTCCTACGGCGACCAGCGGCGGGTGGAGATCGCCCGGGCGCTGGCGTCCGACCCGAAGCTGCTGCTGCTCGACGAGCCGACCGCCGGGATGAACCCGCAGGAGTCCGATGAACTCACCGCGCTCATGCACCGCCTGCGCGACGAGCGCGGCCTGACGATCCTGCTCATCGAGCACGACATGAAGGTCGTCATGGGTGTCAGCGAGCACATCACCGTGCTCGACCACGGCGAGAAGATCGCCGAAGGGCTGCCCGAGGAGGTCCGGACGAATCCGAGGGTCGTCGAGGCGTATCTCGGAAAGGCGGCGAGCGAGGGATGAGCATGCTCGTGCTCGAGGACGTCCACACGTTCTACGGGAACATCCAGGCGCTGAAGGGCATCTCGCTCACCGTCGAGGAGGGCGAGTGCGTCACGCTCATCGGCTCGAACGGGGCGGGGAAGTCCACGACGCTGCGCTCGATCAGCGGGCTGAGTCCGCCGCGGCGCGGCTCGATCCGCTTCGAGGGCAAGGAGATCGGCGGGACCGCGCCGCAGGACATCGTCTCGCTCGGCATCTCGCAGGCCCCGGAGGGCCGGCGCTGCTTCCCGCGCATGACGGTCGCCGAGAATCTCGACATGGGGGCGTACCTGCGCCGGGACAGCGAGATCGAGCAGGACCGCACGCGCGTCTATGACCTCTTCCCCCGCCTGGAGGAGCGCTCCAAGCAGAAGGCGGGGACGATGAGCGGCGGCGAGCAGCAGATGCTCGCGATCGGCCGGGCGCTCATGGCGCGACCCAAGCTGCTGCTCCTCGACGAGCCGAGCATGGGCATCGCGCCGATCCTCGTCGAGCGCATCTACGAGACGATCGCCGAGATCAACCAGCAGGGCACCACCATCCTGCTCGTGGAGCAGAACGCGAACTTCGCGCTGGGCGTGTCCGGGCGGGCGTACGTGCTGGAGACCGGCGCGGTGGCGCTGAGCGACGAATCGGACAAGCTGAGGGAGAACCCCGACGTGCAGAAGGCATACCTGGGCGCATGACCTTCGTGCTGGCTGAGATCGGGGTCACCGCCCTCTACCTGTTGTTCGCCTGGCTCGCGTCGGCGATCGTCTGTGGCTGGCTGGCGGCGCGCGCGGGCTACGAGGAGAAGTCGGGCCTGGCGACCGGGCTGCTGCTGTTCGTCCTGGGCATCGCGGTGTGGATCGTCATCTACCTGGCCTTCCCGAAGGAGGGCTCGGCCCGCAAACCGGCGAGCTCGTCGTAGGGCTCGTCCGCCGGCCGGCACCGGACCCGGCGGGCCGGTGTACTAGGGTCGCGGGTTCGATGTCCCGGGTTGTCGCGCTTCTTCTCGCCCTCCTCGCGCTGCTGGCGGCCGGGTGCGGGTCCTCAGATGACGATGATCCGCGGCCGAGCGACGGCGTGACGGGCAGTCGCACGCTGACGGTGTACGCCAGCGTGCCGCTGCAGGGCGAGATGCGTCAGGAGTCCAAGGACGCTGTGAACGCCATCAAGCTCGCGCTGGCCGACGCCGGCGGCCGGGTCGGCGCGTTCACGATCAATCTCGCGGTGCTCGACGACGCGAGCGCGGAGGCGGGCGGCTGGGACCGCGACCGCACGCTCGACAACGCCACGACGGCCGCGCGTGACCGGAACGCGATCGCGGTGCTCGGCGAGTGGGATTCCGACGCGTCGGCGCTCTCCATCCCGGTCCTCAACGAGGCGGAGATGCTCCAGGTCAGCCCGGCGAGCACGTACGTGGGGCTCACGCGCCGCGGCGGGGTCGCGAAGGGCGAGCCCGAGAAGTACTACCCTTCGGGCCGCCGCACGTTCGCGCGCGTGGTGCCGGCGGACGACCTGCAGGGCCGCGTGATCGTCGACCAGCTGTTGGCCCGCAAGGTGCGCAGCGTGTACCTGGCCAACGATCGCTCGCTGTACGGCAAAGGCCTGGCGGCGCAGGTGCGCAAGGCCGCGGAGGGCGCCCGGATCGAGGTGGTCGGCGACGACTCGCTCGAGCCGTCGGCCGACGACTACGTGTCCCTGGCTGGGAATGTCCGGCAGGCGCAGGCCGACGCGTTCATGTACGGCGGATCGGTTCGCAACGGCGCCGCGCAGGTCTTCCGCGACGTCGCGGCGGGCAACCCGAACCTCCCGCTGTTCGGCGGGGACGCGCTGGCCGTCGACTCGTTCGTCGGGGCGGTCGGCGACCGGGCCGCCCGCAACGCGGTGCTGACCTCGCCGGCGGTGGCCGCGAGCGACTACCCGCCGCAGGGCCGGGCGTTCGCCACGCGCTTCGAGGAGCGTTTCGGCCGCGCGCCGACACCGATGGCGATCTTCGCGTACGCGTCGATGGACGCGGTGCTCAAGGCCGTCGCCGAGGCGGGGGAGTCGGGCAACGACCGCGACGCGGTCACCGAGCAGATGCTGGCGCTGAAGGTCGAGGACTCGGTGCTCGGCGCGTACGCCATCAACCGTGAGGGCGACACGTCGCGTCGGCGATACGGGATCTGGCGGATCGTCGACGGCAACCTGAAATTCGACGAGGCGGTCGGTGCACCGAGGTAGGCGCGGGCACCTCGGGGCCGGCGCTGGGGGCCGAACGGTCGTCTGCGGTCGCCCTGGCGGCCACCGATGACCGTTCACCGCGGCCACCTCGCTGAGCGGACGTTTGTGGTTGCTCTGGCGACCACAAATGACCGTTGGCCGGCGGGCATCGGGGGCGGGGCGAGCGCCAGGAGACGGTCGGGACGGTCGTAGACGTCGTCGGTGGGCAGACGGTCCACGTGCCACCCCGCCCGCTCCCATGTCGCCTGGATACGGGCATCGCGAGTGGGGAACATATGCGTGCTGTTGCCGTCGAGTTCGATGATGCGCCTGAGTTTCGGCCACGAGAGATCCGCCTCGTGGCCGGCGCGCTTGACGTTGAGCGCGGGGAGCTCCACGCCCGCCGCCTGCAGGATGGCCATCGCCAGAAGCTCGGCGTCGCTCTTGGCCCGTCGCACGGGCAGTGGCGCGTACTCCTCGGCGAGTGCGCGCAGCCGCGCGACACCGCGGCGGCCGCGGTGCCGGCCCGTGATCATGAGCAGTGAAGCCGCGTCCGTCGCGCCCAGGCGCAGCGCGTCGCGGACCACGCGGTCAGCGCGCGCACGTCCGCTTCCAGCCACGAGGTCCAGCACCGTTCGCGCCGGGGAAGTGACCGGCAGGCCGTCGATGTAGCCGACGTCCCCGACGAGCAGGGCGGACCGGTAGACCACCAGCGAGCCGAATCGCTTTGGTCCCCCGCTGCCGGGGCGCACGACGGTCTCCTCCCGTCTCCACGAGTCGAAGAACGCCAGCGCCATACCGGCGCTGTCCTGGGCCAGGATCGTCTTCGGCGCGGTCAGGACAGCGGCCCACCAGCGCTGGCGGTCGGTCAGCGGCGCGTGGCCGCTGACCAGCACACCGTCGTGGACCTCGCGGAATCCGGCGGTGGCGTGTCGGATCGTGGAGCGCGTCAGGCCGTCCCCGCGAAGTTGCCACACGGAGACGACCCCCTCCTGCCTCTCGAGACGTCGTTCGAGTCGATCATCGGTCATGCTCCCCGTAGGCTGCGAGCCCCCGGAGTTCACCCCCACGGGCCCGAACGTTCATCGGTGGCCGCTGGGACGACCACCGACGTCCGTTCGGCCGTTTCCGGGGCGGTGGGCGGCCGATGCTCGATGTTCTCTCAGACCATGACCCCCAGCCTGAACGCGTTCATCGCGGCCGATCCGGAGGACGTCACACGCCAGCAGGCGGATCTGCCTCCCGGACCGCTGCACGGGATGACCGTCGCGGTCAAGGACATCATCGACGCGCTGCCGTACCCCACCACCGGTGGAGTCCTGGGCTGGTCACGCCACCCGGAGGCCGACGCCGAGGTCGTCGCGCGGCTGCGCCGCGCGGGCGCGGTCATCGCCGGGAAGACCCACACGAACCAGTTCGCGTACGGCATCGACGGGGAGAACGCGGCGCTCGGGCCGGCGCGCAACCCTCACGACCCGACGCTGCTGACGGGCGGCTCGAGCTCCGGTTCGGCCGCCGCGGTGGGGGCGGGCCTCGTCGACGCCGCGCTCGGGACGGACACGAGCGGCTCGCTGCGGGTGCCCGCCGCATGGTGCGGAGTGTGGGCGCTGCGGCCGACGACCGGGTCGATCCCGAAGGACGGCGTGCTGCCGCTGGCGCCCACCTTCGACGTCGTCGGCCCGCTCGCGCGTGACCTCGACACGCTCGCCGCCGTCTGGCAGGTCATCGCCGCCGACGACGCGCCGCTGGCCCCGCGCGCCCCCGACGGCCTGCGCGTCCGCGTCCTCGACGAGGGCGTCGCCGGGTGCACGCCCGAGGTGACGGCAGCGGTCGAGGCGTTCATCGCGGCCCTCGCCGGCGTGGGAGCGCACATCGAGCGCGACACCGCCTCGACGTACCTCGCCCGGGCGCAGGCCCAGCACGGCGGTGTGCAGTTCCCGGAGGCCAGCCGCTCCCTGCGGGCCATCCTGGGCGACCGTCTCGACGTGCTCGCCCCCGACATCCACGAGCGGGTGCTCGCCGGCGAGCAGCACACGGCCGTGGACTACCTGGAGGCGCTCGAGGGCGTCGCGGGGCTGCGCGCCGAGGTCGTCGCCGCCCTGCACGAGACCGACCTCCTGCTGGTCCCGTCCGCGCCGATGCCGCCGGTGCCCCCGGGCACCCCGGCCGTCGACGTCGACGGCGGCCTGCGCACGGTCCGTGAGGCGCTGCTGTCGCGCAGCGTGTTGTTCTCGCAGGTCGGCTGCCCGGTGCTGGCGTGGCCGCTGCCGGCCCCGGGCGGAGGCTCGGCCGCCGGGGTGCAGCTCGCCGCCGCGCCCGGGGCCGATCGCCGCCTCCTCGAGCAGGCACTCGGCGTTGCGCGCGCCCTCTGACCCCGGCCGGCCGCTCGCCGGCATCGACGCGGGCGTCCCCGTGGCGCCGGCGACGAACGACCGCGGGGAACGGGTTCACCCCGACGACGACTCCCGACCGGCTGCGGATGGGCTGACGATGCTCATGACGCACGCGCCCGCAGGTGCGTGGCGCATACTCGACAGGTACGGCCCGAAACCCGTAGGTTACGGCCCCATGGAGAGGACGCTCGTCGGGGCCCACCCCGAGGTGGGGCCGCTGCTCGGCGCGTCGACGCAGAGCGCGCGGCTGCTCGACGCGATCGTCGACGTCGTCGCCGCGAAGGGGTACGAGGAGGCGACGGTCGCCGACGTGGTCCGCGTCGCCCGCGTATCCCGGGGCACGTTCTATGCCCTGTTCGACAGCAAGCGCGCGTGCTTCGCCGCAGCGTACCTGCTCGGGACCGAGGTGCTCGAAGAACGGGTCACTGCGGCCGTCCGCGGCGCCGCCGACTGGCGCGACGAGCTGCGGCTCGGCATCGGCGCCTACCTCACCGCCTTCCTGGAGGAGCCGCGCTTCGCGCTCGTGTTCCTCACCGAGACCCGGGCGATCGCGCCCGAACGCGACGAGGTGCTCCGGCGCTTCGCCGACCGCTACGGCAGCAGCCTGGCCAAGTCCGGCCGGCCCGCGCCGCCCGCCGACGCGCTGTTCGTCCTGGCCGCCGGCGTCGACGAACTCGCCCATGCCGCCGTGCGCGCCGGGCGGGACGTCACAGAACTCGAGGAGACCCTGGTGGGCTGCGCTGTGCGGTTCGCCGCCGAGGAGGAACCATGGACCTGACGTTCAGCGACGCCGAGCTCGCGTTCCGCGACGAGCTGCGGACCTGGCTGGCGGAGCACCCGCCGCCGCCCCGTCCCACCGAGGGCGGTGACGACGCGGACTTCGCGTGGCGGCGCGACTGGCAGCGCACGCTGTCGGACGCCGGCTGGGCCGCGCCGCATTGGCCCGCCGAGTTCGGCGGCCGCGGGGCGACGCTCACACAGTCGGCGATCTACTTCGAGGAGCTCGGCCGCGCACGCGTGCCGCTGCCGGCGAACGTCCTGGGCCTGCTGCTCGGCGGTCCGACCCTGATGGTGTGGGGGACGCCCGAGCAGAAGGAGCGCTACCTGCCGCCGATCCTCACGGCCGAGGAGATCTGGTGCCAGGGCTTCTCCGAGCCGGGCGCGGGCAGCGACCTCGCGTCCCTGCAGACGAAGGCCGTCAAGGACGGCGACGACTGGGTCGTGACCGGGCAGAAGGTCTGGACGAGTGCGGCACAGTGGTCGAAGTGGTGCATGCTCGTCACGCGCACCGACGGCGACGTGCCCAAGCACAAGGGCCTGACGTACTTCCTCATGGACATGGAGCAGCCGGGCGTCACCGTGCGTCCGCTGAAGCAGATCACCGGCGAGGCGGAGTTCAACGAGCTGTTCCTCGAAGAGGTGCGCATCCCGGACGCGAACGTCGTCGGCGGCGTGGGTAACGGCTGGAAGGTCGCGCTCACCACGCTCATGAACGAACGTGCCGGCCTCGGGTTTGCGCTGCAGGTGCGCCTGCGCCAGTACCTCGACGATCTGCTCGCCGCCGCCGACGAGCGCGGTCTGCTCGAGAACGCCGCGTACGCTGACAAGCTCGCGGAGCTGCACACGCGCTGCGAGTCGATCCGGCTGCTGGCCTGGAAGGGCCTGACGGACGTCGAGAAGTACGGCCAGCCCGGGCCCGAGGGCTCGCTCGTGAAGTGGCTGTGGTCGGACACGAACCAGCAGGCCACGCAGCTGGCCGCCGACATCGTCGGCCCGCAGGCGCTGACCTACGGCAACGACTGGAGCTACGAGCTCCTGCGGGCCCGGGGCAACACCATTGAGGGCGGCACGACGGAGATCCTGAAGAACATCGTCGCCGAGCGCGTGCTCGGCCTGCCCCGGCTGAAGGCCGCGGCCTAGGGAGGACACGGACATGGACTTCGGACTGAACGACGACCAGCGTGACATCCAGGGCACCGCCCGGGAGCTCGTCGCCGAGCGCGCGAGCGCCGAACGGGTGCGCGAGCACGCCGAGGCGGGCACGACGGACACCGCGCTGTGGAAGGAACTCGGCGACATCGGCTGGCCCGGCATCGCCATCGGCGAGGAGCACGGCGGGCAGGGGCTCGGCATGGTCGAGCTCGCGATCCTGTGCGAGGAGCTGGGCCGCGCGATCGCGCCGGTGCCGTTCCTCCCGACGGTCGCCGCCGCGGCGATCCTCGAGCAGGGCGGCAGCGACGAACAGCGCGCCCGCTGGCTGCCGGACCTCGCGGCCGGCCGCGCGATCGGCGCGGTCGCGGACGGCACGGGGTTCGTCGTGGGCGGCGCGGACGCGGACGTCATCGTCGTCGTGGAGCGCGGCGGCGAGGAGGCCGCGGTGCTGGCGACGGCGGGCGCGACGGTGGAGCCCATCGACGCGATCGACCCGACCCGGCCGGTCGCACGGATCTCCGGTGGCACCCCCGAGCCGCTGCCCGGCGACGTCGCCGCGGGCGTGGACCGCGCGCTCGTCGCGATCGCCGCCGAGCTCATCGGCGTGTGCTCGGGCTCGGTCGAGATGACCGTCGCCTACGTGAAGGAGCGCAAGCAGTTCGGCACCCCGGTCGGCGCGTTCCAGGCCGTGGCGCACAGGTGCGCGCAGATGCTCCTGGACACCGAGCGCGCCCGCGCGCTGGTGTCCCAGGCGGCGTGGTGCGCGGATGCCGCGCCCGAGCGGCTGCACGAGGCCGCCGCGATGGCGAAGGCCGCCTCAAGCGACGCGGGCCGCGAGGTCACCGCCAGCGCGATCCAGGCCCACGGCGGCATCGGGTTCACGTGGGAGGCCGACGTGCACTGGCGCTACAAGCGCGCGCAGATCGACGCGGTGCTGCTCGGCGGCGCCGGCGCACACCGCGCGCGGGTGGCGAAGCTCGCCGCGGCGCACGCGCGCGCGGCCGTCACGGCCTAGGCGTGCCGCGCATCGGGTCGCCAAGTGGGGACGCACGTCCCCACTTCGCGCCCCGATCCGTCTACGCCAGGGTGGCCGCCAGGGCGTCGTCGAGGTTCGCGTACCGGAACTCGTAGCCGAGCTCCGGCGCGCGACCGGGCACCATGCGCACGCCGTTGATCACGATCGTCGACATCTCGCCGTAGAGCACCTTGATGGCGAACCCGGGCGTGGGGGCGACGGCCGGGCGGTGCAGGGCCTTGCCGAGCGCCTGACCGAACTCCCTGTTCGTGACCGGGGTCGGGGCGCTGGCGTTGATCGGGCCGCTGAACGTCGGCGAATCGATCGCCGCGAGGAACAGGCCGACCTCGTCGTCGAGCGCGATCCATGGCATGTACTGCTTGCCGCCGGCGATGGGCCCGCCCGCGCCGAGCTTGAACGGCGTGAGCATCTTGGACAGCGCGCCGCCCTCCTGGTCGAGCACGATCCCGGTCCGCACGCGGATCACGCGCGTGCCGAGCTCGGCGGCCTTCTCGGCCTCGCGCTCCCAGGCGACGCACACCTCGGCGAGGAAATCGGTGCCGGGTGGCTCCTCTTCGGTGACGGGCTCGTCGCCGCGCGGGCCGTAGTAGCCGGAGGCCGACGCGGAGACGAGCAGCGGCGGCTTGACCTCGGCGGCCGCGATCCCGGCGACGAGGTTGCGCGTCCCGAGTTCGCGGGACTCCAGGATCTCTCGCTTCACCGTGTCGTTCCACCGCTGGCCGACGTCCTCGCCGGCCAGGTGCACGACCACATCCCGGCCGGTCAGCGCCTCGGCGGGGGCGGTCTGGGTCTTCAGGTCCCACGCGAAGGCCTGCACGGCCCCGAGCTTGGCCTTCGCGCTCTCCGGGGAGCGGGTCAGCACGGTGACCTCGTCGCCGCGCTCGAGCAGGGCGGCCACCAGCGTGCTGCCGATGCGGCCGGTCGCGCCGGTCAGGGTCACCTTCATGTGGGGCTTGCTCCTGAAGTCGATTGCGTCACGTAGACGCTACGGACCCCGGAGCCGGAACGGATCAGGTCCCCGCGTGCAGACGCTCGGAATCGACGGCCGCGAAGCCGATCGTGTTCCCGCCCTGCGCGGCGCCCGACCGGCGAGCCTCCTCGGCGACCGCGTCGGCCACGCGGGGCGCGACGTCGCGGTTGAACACCGACGGGATGATGTAGTCCTCGCGCAGCTCGTGCTCGGCGACGACATCGGCGATGGCGCGCGCGGCCACGAGCTTCATCTCCTCGGTGATCTGCGGGGCACGCGTATCGAGCGCCCCGCGGAAGATGCCGGGGAAGGCGAGGACGTTGTTGATCTGGTTGGGGTAGTCCGACCGCCCGGTCGCGACGATGCGCGCGTACCGCGCGGCCTCCTCGGGGGCGACCTCGGGGTTCGGGTTCGCCATCGCGAAGACCATCGCGTCCTTGTTCATCCGTGCGAGGGCCTCGGGCGGCATGACCTTCGCGCCCGACAGGCCGATGAAGAGATCCATGCCGTCGATGACGTCACCGGGCCTGCCGGTGAGCTTCTCCGGGTTGCTGACCTCGGCGTACCAGCGCTTGACGCTGTTCATCGAGCCGTCGAGGTAGTCCTCACGCTCGGTCGACAGCGCGCCCTTGGAGTCACAGCCGATGACGTGCGAGACGCCCGCCTCGAGCAGGATCCGCGTGACCGCGACGCCCGCGGCGCCCAGGCCGATGCACAGCACGCGCAGGTCCGACAGGTCCTTGCCCGTGATCTTCACCGCGTTGAGCACGGCGGCGAGGACGACGACGGCGGTGCCGTGCTGGTCGTCGTGGAACACGGGGATGTCGAGCAGATCCTTCAGGCGGTCCTCGATCTCGAAGCAGCGCGGCGCGCTGATGTCCTCGAGGTTGATGCCGCCGAAGGTGGGGGCGAGGCGCACGACGGTCTCGACGATCTCGTCGGGGTCCTTCGTGTCCAGGCAGATCGGGAAGCCGTCGACGCCGGCGAACTCCTTGAAGAGCATCGCCTTGCCCTCCATGACCGGCATCGCGGCGCGCGGGCCGATGTCGCCCATGCCGAGCACCGCGGTGCCGTCGGAGACGACGGCCACCGTGTTGCGCTTGATCGTGTACTGGAACGCCTTCCCGGGATCGTCGGCGATCGCCTGGCACACGCGCGCGACACCCGGGGTGTAGGCCATCGAGAGGTCATCTCGGGTCTTGACCGGCACGCGGTTGTGCTGCTCGATCTTGCCGCCCATGTGGATGAGGAAGGTGCGGTCGGTGGTGTCGATGACCCTCGCGCCGTCGAGACCGTTGATCTTCGCCACGATGTCGTCCCAGTGCGACTGGTCCGCGGCGTCGACCGTGATGTCACGTACCAGCTGCTCGTCCTCGACCTCAATGAGGTCGACGGCGCCGATCACGCCGCCCGCTTCGCCGATCGCGGAGGCAACGCGCCCGAGCATCCCGGGCGTGTTGTCGATCTCGACGCGGATCGTGAGGGAGTACTGGGCACTGGGGGTCACGGACATGGGCGCGGATGAGGATACGAGGGTCCCGGTGCTGCCCGCGGTGCGGCCTTCGCGGGAACATCCCACAGGTCTGGACCGTGAGACCGGCTTGCGGTGCTTTGAGCGAACCGGGAGGATGTCGCGATGGGCGCGCACCGAGGGTCCACATCGGCCGCGATCCTCGTGATGTCTCTCGTCGCCGCACTGGCCGGACCGCCGGTCGCGTCGGGTGCCGGCGCCGAGCTCGGGAGTGCCCTGAACGAGCTCGTCGCGGTGGAACAGGCCGGCGATTCGGTCCGCGACGCGGGCGATGCCGGCCAGATCGTGGTGACCCCCGGGGAGCGCGTCCTCGTCGACGTTGTCGTCTCCGGGGACCTGGAGGCGGTCGCCGAGCGCCTGCGTGCCGCCGGCATGGAGATCCGGGCGAAGCAACCGGGCCCGCCCGCGGCGGTCGTGGCCGGCTACGTCCCCGTCGATCGCCTGGAGGCGCTGCCCGTCGTGCCGGGCGTCCGTGGGGTCCAGCCGGTCGTGGGCGGTGGCTCGGACGTCGGGGCGCGGCTGAGCCAGGGCGATGCCGCGCACCGCGGCCCGCAGGCGCGCACGCTGGGTGTCAGTGGGGCGGGCGTCAAGGTCGGCGTGGTCAGCGACTCCATCAACCAGGTCGGCACGAAGCTCGCGGGCTCCCAGGCCACCGGCGACCTGCCCGCGAATGTGCAGGTGCTCAGCGACGACACGACGGGCCCGGTCGATGAGGGCCGCGCCATGGCCGAGATCGTCTACGACACCGCGCCCGGCGTCACCCAGATGGTCTTCGCCTCCGGGACCGCGACCGGCGCGGCCGGCAAGGCGTCGGGTATCGACGCGCTCGTCGCGTCGGGCGTGAAGATCATCGCCGACGACACCTTCTACCTGAGCGAGCCGTTCTTCCAGGACGGCCAGGTCTCGCAGGCCGTCGACCGCGCGCGCGATGCTGGCGTCCTGTACCTCGCGTCCGCCGGCAACCGGGCGCGGCAGAGCTACGAGAGCACGCCGCGGTTCCCTGCGGGGGACGGCGTGTTCCACGACTTCGTTCCCACGGCGGGCTCGGACGACGTGCAGACGGTGGCAGGCGTCCCGAACAACGGGTTCATCCAGATCGCGCTGCAGTGGGACGAGCCGTGGGGGCAGGCCGCGCGCAACATCGACGCCCTGCTCGTGCGCGACGACGGGACCGCGCTCCCGGGTGCGGCGCCGTTGGGCGGCACCGACAACAACACCACCGGTGCCAAGCGGCCCGCCGAGATCGTGACGTGGACGAACACCTCCGGCGGGACTGTCAGCGTCGGGCTGAAGATCCGGCGCACCGCGGGCAGCGGCGCTCCGGCGCCGCTGACGACGATCAAGTACATCGCGCGGGGGAACTTCGGCACCTTCGCCATCGGCGAGTTCGCGACCAACTCCGACACCATCAACCCGGATGCCGCCTCGGCCCGCGGGTCGCTCGCCGTGGCGGCCGTCAGGTTCAACGAGCCGGGCCTGAACGACCCGGAGTCCTTCAGCTCCCGTGGCCTCAAGACCCGGCTGTTCGATGCCGCCGGCACCCGGCTCCCGGCGCCGCTCGTGCTGCAGAAGCCGGAGCTCGCCGCGGCGGACGGCGTCGCGACCACGGTGCCCGGGTTCAATCCGTTCAACGGTACGAGCGCCGCGGTGCCGAGTGCGGCAGGGCTCGCCGCCCTCGCGTGGTCGGCGAATCCCGCGCTCCCCGCAAGCGCGATCCGCGCCGTGCTCACGAACCCCGCGCACGCCAACGACTGCACGCTCGCCGGGATGCCCGACGCCGACTGCGGGTTCGGGTTCATGTTCGCCGACCGCGTCGTGGGCGGCCTCGACGCGACGCCGCCCGCAGTCACCCCGACGACCGCTGGTCCGGCCGGGGACAACGGGTGGTTCACGGGGGACGTGGCGCTGAGCTGGGCGGTCAGCGACGCCGAGTCGCCGGCCGCGGTCAACCGCTGCGCCCCCGCGACGATCACGTCGGACGGCGTGACCACCGCGTACTGCGCGGGCCGCAGCGTCGGTGGGACCGCCAACGTGCCGGCCGAGATCCGGCGGGACACCGCGCCCCCGGCCCAGCCGGCGATCACCGGGATCAGCGCGGGCACGTTCACGCCCACGACGGTGCCGCCCGCCGGGCGCGTGGGCTGCGCGTCCGCCGACGCGACGTCGGGGCTGGCGAGCTGCACCGTCACCGGATACAGCGCCGCGCCGGGCACGCACACGCTGACCGCGACGGCACGCGACACCGCCGGGCTCACGTCGACGTCGAACGTGACGTACACCGTCGACCCGCCGACCCGCGCGGCGAGCCGCGCCGCTGACATCGTCACCCTGCCGTCGAACAGCGCGTGCGTGAAGCGCAGCGCGAGGCTCAAGATCCGCATCAAGACGCCCACCACTGGCGCGTTCACGGCCGTCTCCGTGAAGGTCACAGGGGTCAAGAAGGCCAAGAGGCTGAAGAAGGCCGGGACGATCACGCTGCCGAAGCTGGCGCGCAAGAAGGTCACCGTCACCGTGACCGTGACGTTCACGGGCGGCCGGACGTCGACCATCAAGCGCACCTATCGGCGCTGCTGAGGCGGGGCGTCCGGCCCGTCCGGTCGGCGGGTAGGGTGACTCGCCGTGTCCGACCGTCCCGAGCGCCTCTTCCTCATCGACGGCAATTCGCTCGTGTACCGCGCGTTCTTCGCGCTGCCCGAGTCGATCGCCACCTCCACCGGCCAGCCGACGAATGCGATCTTCGGGTTCGCGTCGATGCTGGTGAAGATCCTCACCGAGCACGGGGTGCAGCCCACGATCGTGGTGTGGGACGCCGGCCTGTCGGGCCGCAAGGAGATCTCGGTCGACTACAAGGCACAGCGCGCGAGCCGGCCGAGCCTCCTGAAGGAGCAGTGGCCGCACTTCGCGCCCCTCGTGGACGCGTTCGGCTACAAGAACGTGTCGGTCGAGGGCTTCGAGGCCGATGACGTCATCGCCTCCATCGCCGAGCGGGCGCGCGAGAAGAACATCCCGTCGACGATCGTCACCGGCGACCGCGACGCGTTCCAGCTCATCGATCCCGACGGCGTCGTCACGGTCATGGCGACGTCCCGCGGGATCACCGAGACGAAGCTCTACGACCATCAGGCCGTCATCGACCGCTACGGCATCGCCCCGGAGCTGATCCCCGACTTCTACGGGCTGAAGGGTGACACGTCGGACAACATCCCGGGCGTCCCGGGCATCGGCGACAAGACCGCGGCGCAGCTGCTCCAGGCGTGGGGCGACCTCGACGGCGTGCTCAGCCACGTCGACGACATCTCCGGCGCCAAGCGCAAGGAGAACCTGGTCAACCACGCCGACGACGCGCGGATGAGCAAGCAGCTCGCGACGATCCGGCGCGACGTGCCGGTCGACATCGACGTCGAGCACGAGCTGGGCCGCGAGCCCGACCGGTCGCGCCTGCGCGAGGTGTTCCGCGAGTTCGAGCTGCGCGATCCGCTGCGGCGGCTGGAGGAGGTCTTCGGGGAGGACGGCGCCGCGCCGACGCCGGACTCAGCGGTGAAGCTCAAGGCGGCCGTCCGCGAGGGGACTGCGGCCGATGCGGCCGCGCTGCCCGGCGAGGAGCTCGCCGTCGCGGTGGCCGAGCCGACGATCGAGGAGGGTCAGCTGCTGGCGCTGGAGGAGCGCTGGCGCTTTGCCGCCGCCTCGGGCGACCACGTCGTGGTCGGCTACGTCGACGCGCCGGAGGAGCTCGTCGACGCGCTCGGCGACCGGCCCGTCACTGCGCACGACGTCAAGGCGCTGCGTCGCGTGCCGCCGCGCATCGCCCACGACACGCTGCTGGGCGCGTACCTGCTCGAGCCCGCCCGGCGCGGGTACCCGTTCGCCGAGCTGTGCTCCGAGCGCGGTATCGCGGCGGACACGGGTGACGAGCTCGCCGACACCGCCGTGCTCACCGCTGCGCTGACCGCGTGGCAGCGCGAGCAGCTCGAGGAACGCGACCTCGCCCGGCTGCTGCACGACATGGAGCTGCCGCTCGTGCCGATCCTGCGCGACATGGAGCTCGAGGGCGTCCGCCTGAACGTCGAGCGGCTGAACGAGGTCGGCACGCGGGTGCGCGACGAGATCCACACGCTCGAGCGCGAGATCTGGGACCTCGCCGACGAGGAGTTCCTCATCGCCTCGCCACAGCAGCTCGGCTCGGTGCTCTTCGAGAAGCTCGGGCTGTCGCGCAAGCGCCGCGGCAAGACGGGCTTCTCCACCGACGCACGCGTGCTGCAGGCCATCCGCGACGAGCACCCGATCATTCCCAAGATCGAGCGCTGGCGCGAGCTCAACCAGCTGACGAAGACCTACCTCGACACCCTGCCGTCGCTCGTCGACGAGCAGTCCCGGCTCCACACGACGTTCGAGCAGGCCGTCGCGCAGACCGGGCGCCTGGCGTCGAAGGACCCGAACATGCAGAACGTGCCGGTGCGCACCGCGATCGGGCGGGAGATCCGCGGCTGCTTCGAGGCCGCCGAGGGCAGGGTGCTGCTGAGCATCGACTACTCGCAGATCGAGCTGCGCGTGCTCGCGCACATCGCCGACGAACCGGTGCTGAAGGAGATCTTCGTGCGCGGCGAGGACGTCCACTCCGCCACCGCGTCGCAGGTCTTCGGCATCCCGCCGGAGCAGATCGACGTCGGCCAGCGGTCGAAGGCCAAGATGGTCAACTACGGCATCGTCTACGGGCTGACCGACTACGGGATGGCCGACCGGCTCGGCATCGAGCGCGACGAGGCCAAGGAGTTCATCGACGCCTACTTCGCCCGCTTCCCCGCGGTGAAGGCGTACATCGACACGACGATCGAGCAGGCCCGCGAGTACGGCTTCGTCATGACGATGTGGGGTCGCCGCCGGCAGATCCCCGAGCTGAAGGCGCGCAACTGGCAGGTCCGCTCGCTCGGCGAGCGGCTCGCGGTCAACACGCCGATCCAGGGCACCGCGGCGGACATCCTGAAGCTCGCGATGATCCGCACCGCCGCGCTGCTCGACGGCTCTGCGGTCCGGCCGATCCTCACGGTGCACGACGAGCTGCTGTTCGAGGGGCCGCCCGACGAGGTGGCCTCCGCGCAGCCGGACATCGTCACGGCGATGGTCGACGTGTGGGAGCACACGCCGCCGCTGGAGGTCGACGCCGGCGTGGGGAAGACCTGGCTGGAAGCCAAGTAGGGAGAGCTTTCCGGTCACCGGAAGGGGTGGCCCGCCTGTCGGACGCCGGGCCCCCGGTTTCTTCCGGGCGTCGATACTCGCGGCGCCCGCCGGCCGCGAGCCTTCGGCCGGGAGATGAAACAGGCTTTCGAAGAACGGAATGCGGACGTCCGCATGGTGGGCGGCGAGGTGCTCACCGCGGACGGCGTCGCGACGCTGGACCTGCTCGTGCGTGAGGGGCGCATCGCCGGGCTCGTCGCCCGGGACGACGACACGCCCGCGACCGAGGCGGTCGACGTCACCGGGAGGCTCCTGCTCCCCGGGCTCGTCGACGCGCACACCCACTCGTACGCGCAGCTGTGCCGCGACGGGCTGGCGACCGACCGGCTCGAGCCGTGGCTGCCCGGCGCGGTGGCCTCCGGCGCGGGCCTGACCGCCGAGGGCGCGGCGATCGCCGCGCAGCTCAGCGCGATCGACGCGCTGCGCCACGGCGCCACCACGACACTCGACCACGCCACGCTCGGCGACGGGCACGCCGAGGCGATCGTCGGCGCGTACGCGCAGGTCGGCTCGCGGGTCGCCATCGCCGCGCAGGTGCAGGACGTGCCGTTCGCCGACGCGCTGCACGGAGTGTCGGAGGACGTGCGGGCCGTCGTCCGTGGGACGGACGACCGCGGCGCGCCGCAGGCCGACGCGCAGCTCGCGCGCTGCCGCGAGCTCATCGCCGCCGCGGACGGCCACGACCGGATCACCGTCCTGCTCGGCCCGTCCGCGCCGGAGCGGTGCAGCGCGGCGCTGCTCGACGGCATCGGCGCGCTCGCCGACGAGCACGGCCTCGGCATCCACGTCCACCTGCTGGAAACGCTGCAGCAGCGCGCCGGCGGCGACCCGCTCGGCACGCTCGCCGATCACGGCCTCCTGCGCGACGGCCTGTCCGTCGCCCACGGGGTGCACCTCGACGCGTACGACCTCGCGCGGCTGCATGCGGCGGGCGGCGCGCTCGTGCACAACCCGCTGAGCAACCTCAGCCTCGGCAGCGGCCGGCTCGACCTGCGTGCGGTGCTCGACGCGGGCGTCACCGTCGGGCTGGGCTGCGACAGCTGGACGACGGGCGGGCCGCAGGACATCCTCGCCCAGGCACGGCTCGCGCTGCACAACACCCGGCCCGAGGAGCCTGCGGACCGCTGGCTGGAGCCCGCCGACGTGTGGGCGCTGACCGCGGCGGGCGGCGCGGCCGCCGTCGGGCTCGGCGGCCGGGCCGGGGTGCTGACTCCGGGCGCGCACGCCGATCTGCTCGTCGTCGACCCGCTCGCCGCCGGCATGCTCGCGGGCGCCGACGCCGCGACGCAGCTCGTCATGGGCGGGCTCGGTGCCGGACTGCGCGAGGCGTGGGTCGCAGGTCGCCCGGTCCTGCGCGACGGGCTGCCGCTGCACGTCGACCTGCCCGCGATCGCCGCGCGCGCGGCCGAGCTCCTGCCCGAGCTGCGCGCCGCCGCGGCCGCCCAGCAGCCGCTGGCCGACCGGCTCGCCGCCCTGCTCACCGACGCCGTACCCGTCCCCTGAGGAATCCGTGCCCAAACCGCTGACCCGCCTGTACCCCATCGACGTCGAGCTCCTGCCCTGGACGCGGCCCGAGGGCGCCCCCGAAGGCGTACGCGAGAAGGTCCTCGCGCTCGACCCCGATACCGGATCGGTCACCCGGCTGCTGCAGGTCGACCCGGGCGTCGCCACCGGGGTGTTCACGCACGACCACTGGGAGGAGGTCCTGCTCCTGGAGGGCTCGTACAAGATGGGCGACGAGTTCCACCCGACGGGGACGTTCACCTGCAAGGGTCCCGGCATCGCGCACGGGCCGTTCACGACCGTGGAGGGCTACACATGCGTGGAGTTCCGCGACTTCCACCCGCCGAGCATGGACAAGCCGGTCGTGCGGCTCTACCCGATCGACATCGAGCAGATGCCGTGGACGCGCCCGGAGGGGTCGCCCGAGGGCGTGTGGGAGAAGCTGCTGACGATCGGCCCGTCCGGCTCGGCGACACGCCTGCTGCACGTCGAGCCCGGCATCGCCACCGGCGTGTTCAACCACGACCACGCCGAGGAGGTCCTGATCCTCGAGGGCTCGTACAAGATGGGCGACGAGTTCCACCCGGCCGGGACGTTCACCTGCAAGGGCCCGGGTGTCGACCACGGGCCGTTCCTGACCACCGAGGGCTACGACTGCCTCGAGGTGCGCAACTACGCATGACGGCCGGGACGACCACGCCCGTCGACCGTGTGGCGCTGGCCGGGGACCTCGGCCGCGGCGGGTACCTGCGCGGCAGCTTCGCCTACGCGGACGGCAACGCGCGGCACTGGTTCCAGACCGAGATGGTGCTGACCCGTCCCGGCGTGCTGGACCGGTGCGCCGCGCTCCTGCGCCCCGCGGTCGATCCGCGGACCGACCGGCTGGCCGCGCGCGGCCCGGCGGCGGTGGCGGTCGCCACGGCGCTCGCGCTGCGCACCGACCTCACCCTGCTGCTCGAGCCGGAGGGCCAGACAGGCTTCGCGGGCGATGTGTTCCCCGGCGCTCGGGTCGTCCTCGTCGAGGACGTGATCATGACCGGCCGCCACGCACTCGCCTCGATCACCGCGCTGCGCAACGGCGAGATGGACGTGCTGCGCACGCTGGCCGTCGTCGATCGTGAGGCCGGCGGCGCGTTCGCCGTGGAGGAAACCGGCGTGCCCGTCACCTCGCTCTTCACCGAGCGGGAGCTCCTGGGATGACCGCCGTCACCGCCACCCGGCTCGACGAGCGGCTCGACGCGCTCGCCCAGGTCACCGACCCGGGGCCCGGCGTGACGCGCCCGTCGTTCGGTCCTCGAGAACGCGAGGCACACGAGCTCGTCGCCGCGTGGGCGCGCGAGGACGGCGCGCGCGTGGAAACCGACGCCGCGGGCAACACGATGCTCGTCTACGGCGAGGGCGAGCCGTACCTGCTGCTCGGCTCGCACCTCGACAGCGTGCCCGCGGGCGGGCGGTACGACGGGACGGTCGGCGTGCTCGCCGGCATGGAGGCCGCGGCGGCGGTGGCCTCCGAGCTGGAACTGGGCCTGCGGGTCGTGGCATTCAGCGCCGAGGAGGGTGCGCGGTTCGGACGCCCGTGCCTGGGCAGCGAGCTCGCCACCGGCGCCGCGCCCGACGGGCTGTTGCACCGCCTGCACGACGCGTCGGGCACCAGCGCCGCCGACGTGGCCCGCGCGACCGGGCTCGCCCCCGAGGACTGTGACCCGTGGCTGCGCGCGCCGGCCGTCAGCGCGTACCTCGAGGTCCACATCGAGCAGGGGCTGGTGCTCGAGCACGAGCGGGTCCGGCTCGGCGTCGTGGACGTCATTGCCGGCGCCGACCGGTTCGCCGTCGAGATCGAGGGCTACGCCGAGCACAGCGGGACGACGCCGATGCCCGGCCGGCGCGACGCGCTCGCCGCGGCGGCGGAGATCGTGCTGGCCGCCGAGCAGGTCGGGCGCGACGCGCGGCACGGGGTCGCCACCGTGGGGCGGCTCGACGTCACGCCGAACAGCCCGACCACCGTGCCCGGCGCGGTCCGCGCGGTCATCGACGTCCGCGACGTGGACGCCGGGCGCCAGCGCGCGTCGGTGGACGCCGTCCGCGCGGCCATCGCCGAGATCGCCGAGCGGCGGGGCACCCCGGCGACGGTCACCGAACTCGCGTCGCGCGCGCCCGTCATGCTGTCCGCGTGGCCCCGGCGGGCGCTCGCGGCGGCCTGTGCCGACGAGCAGCTGCCGTACCGGGTGCTGCCCTCCGGGGCGGGCCACGACGCGGCCGTCGTCGCCCACGTCGCACCGGCCGCGCTGCTTTTCATCCCGACCCCGAACGGCCGCAGCCACGCCCCCGACGAGGCGTGCCGGACCGAGGACGTCGCCGCCGCGTGCGCCGTCCTCGCCGGCGCGCTGCGCCGCCTCGACCGCGATGCGGCCGGAGCCGGCGCGATCCCCGAGCCCGAGCAGGAGGACTGACCCCGTGCAGACCATCGACCGTGCCGTGAGCATCCTGCAGGCCGTGGCCCAGGCACCCGCCGGGCTCACGCTCTCCGAGCTGTCGCGTGAGACCGGCCTCGCGCCCGCGACCTGCCACCGCCTGCTCACCTCGCTGGCGAGCTCCGGCATGGTGGAGCGCAACGACAACACGAAGCGCTGGCGTCCGGGCCTGGGCCTCGTGCGCATCGCCGGCTCCGTGAGCCCCGCCGCGGGCTGGGGGAGCCTCGTCGACCCGGTGCTCATCGAGCTGCGAGACCGCTGGCAGGAGTGCTTCTACTTCAGCAACCTCACCGACGGCCAGGTCGTGTGCGTGCGCTCGGTGGAGACGACCGAGCCGCACCGGATCAGCGTGAGCGTGCCCCTCGGCCGGCGCATGTCGCTGCACGCGTCCGCGGCGGCGAAGGCGATCCTCGCCCACTTGACCGAGGACGAGGCGCGCCGCCTGCTCGACAGCGTCCCGATCGAGCAGTTCACGTCCTACACGCTGCCGACCGCCGACGACGTCGTGCGCGACCTCTCCGCCACGCGTGACCGCGGGTTCGCGGTGTGCGACCAGGAGATGGAACTCGGCGTCGCCGCGTACGCCGCCGCGATTCCGGGCCCGCCCGGCGAGGCGCCGCGGAGCCTCGGGGTGATCGGGCATCGCGAGCGGCTCGCGGCGCGGATGCGCGCGGGGCTGCTCGACGCGCTGCTGACCGCCGCCGAGGACCTGTCGGGCGCGACCGGGACGAGCCTGCCGCGCGCCATGGCGTGGTGACAGCCGTCGCCGCGCGGAGGGGGCCGAGCCCCACGCGCGTCGGACTGCTGCTCGGGTACGTCGCGGGCACGAGCGGCCTGGGGCTGGCGGCGGCGCCGATCGTCAGCCGGCAGCTCGCAGACGAACTCGGACTCGCGACCGCGCAGACCGTGTGGGTGCTCGCGCTGTTCTCCCTGGCGCTGGCGGTCACGACGCCGGTGTTCGGGCGGTACGCCGACCTGCACGGCGGCCGCCGCTCGGTGGGCATCGGCGTCTGCTGCTCGCTGGCGGGGACCGGGCTCGTGCTCGTCGCGCCGACGCTCCCCGTCCTCCTCGCGGGGCGGTTCCTGCAGGGCGCCGCCGCCGCCGCGCTGTCGATCGTGGCGTTCGCCATCCCCGCGCACCTCCTGGAGGGATCCGACCGGGCGAAGGCGCTTGGCGTGCTCACGGCGCTGTCCGCCCTCATGCTCGGTGCCGGCCCGCTGTTCGGCGCCGCCGCAGCATCGCTGACGGGCTGGCGTGCGGCGCTCGTGCTGTCCGTGCTCATGTTGCTCGCCGTGCCCGCCCTCGCGCGCCTGGCGGCCCCGCCGCTCGCCGGCGCGCGCAGCACGCTCGACCTCACGGGCGCCGGGCTCGTGCTCACCGCCGGCGCCGGGGGGTCCGTGCTCCTGCAGGCGCGCACCACGCACCTCGAGCCCGTGTCGGTGGTGGCCATTGCGCTGGTGACCGCCGCCGCCGCGCTCGCCCTCGTGCGCCATGTCCGCCGAACCCCCGAGGGCTTCCTGCCGATCGTCGTCGTGCGCAACCGGGTCTTCGTCTGCCTCTCGCTCGCCGCGGGAGCGCTCATGGGCGGCTTCCTCGCCATGGGCTTCCTCGCACCGCTGCTGCTCACCGAGGACGCAAGCCGCTCGTCGCTCGCCGTCGGCGTGATCCTGCTGCCGGCCGCACTGGCGGCCGCGGCGACCGCGCACGTCGTCGGCGTCCTGCGGGCGACCGTGAGCGCGGAGCGGATCCTTGTGGGCCTCGGTGTCGTCGCGGTCGGCGGGATCCTGGCCGCGGGGTTCGGCGGGAACATCCCGGCGCTGGTGGTGGTCGGCGCAGCCGCCGCGACCTCGGGCTTCGCCGGCGCACAGGTCGCGCTGCTCGACCGCCTCGCCGACCTCGTGCCCGCGGCCGACCGCGGGATCGCGATCGGCGTGTTCAACCTCGTGTTCGTCACCGGTGGTGCGACGGGCGCGGCGTTCGCCGGCGCCGTGGTGGACGTGGCGTCGCTGTCGGCGGCCACCGTCGCCTGCGGGCTGTTCGCGGCTCTCAGCATCCCGGCGGCGAGGGCGGCGGCGAGGGCTGGACGATGATGTTTCCGCCAGACGCAACGGAGCGCCCACCAGGCGACAAGGTGGACGGTCGGTGCCCGGCGGAATTGGCCTCCGCGTCACTGGCCCGCCCGCCGGGGCGCTGCGACGCTTCGGGCAAGCGCTGACCGCGCGGTACGGACGCCGACGAAGGACCGGAATGCCCCCGCTGATCCCCCCGCAGCCCTGATGTACGACGTTGTCGTCCGTGGTGGGATCGTGGTGTCCGGCGCCGGGGAGCAGCGCGCCGATGTGGCGGTCCGGGACGGCCGGATCGTCGCCGTCGGCACGGACCTCGCGCCGGCGCAGCGGGAGATCTCGGCCGGGGGCCTCTTGGTGCTCCCGGGCGTGGTCGACGAGCACGTCCACCCGATCTACCACGACGACCCGCGTCAGACGTCGATCGTCGGCGCGTTCGGGGGCGTGACGACCATCATGGGCTTCGCCTACGCGCACCCCGGTGCGTCGCTGCTCGACGAGGTCCAGGCGCTGCGTGCACGCCTTGCGGCCGGGTCGGTCCTCGACTTCACGATTCACGCCGGGATGTTCGACGCCGCCGTCCAGGTCGCCGAGATGCCCGCCGTGGCGGCGACCGGGGTGCGGACCTTCAAGGTCTTCCTCGCCTACGCCGCGCAGGGCTGGATGACGGACGACGCGGCACTCGTCGCGGTCCTGCGCGCGTCCAGGGACGTCGGCGGGCTCGTGATGGTCCACTGCGAGAACGGGCCGGTCATCGACGTGCTCGAGGCCGACGCGCGCGCCGGCCGGCTCGGCGACGACCCGGTCGATGCGCTGCTGACCAGCCGCCCGGACGTCCTGGAGGCCGAGGCCGTGCAGCGGGTCGCCGCGGTCGCCGAGGCGCTCGACCTGCCGGTGTTCATCGTGCACGTCACCTCCGCGCGCGCGCTGGAGGCCGTGCGCGCCGCGCGGGCCCGCGGGCAGTGGCTGATCGCGGAGACGTGCCCGCAGTACCTCGCGCTGACCGGCGACGCGGTGCGGGAGTTCGGCGCGCTGGCGAAGATCGGCCCGCCGCTGCGGACCGCGGGCGACAATGCCGCGCTGTGGGAGGGGCTGGCCGACGGCAGCCTGCAGACCGTGGGCTCCGATCACGTGCCGAAGAAGCTGGCCTCCGAGCGCGACACGCCGCTCCTCGACGCCGGGTTCGGCGCGCCGTCGATCGAGACGATGCTGCCGGTGCTCCTCGACGGCGCGCTGGCCGGGCGGATCACGCTGCCGCGGCTCGTTGAGGTGCTGTGCGAGAACCCGGCGCGCGCGTTCGGGCTGTACGGCCGCAAGGGCGTGCTCGCTCCGGGTGCGGACGCGGACCTCGTGCTCGTCGATCCCGCGGCGGCGACGACGCTCGGCGCGGCCGCCGAACACACCCGGTCCGGCTACTCGCTCTACGAGGGCCGCGAGGTCCGCGGCGCGCTGCGCCTCACCATGGCCGGCGGGCGCATCGTCGTGCGCGACGGAGTCCTGGAGGACGACCGCGCCGCGGGCGCGTTCCTGCCGACCGGCCCGTTCGCCGACGCCATCTATGGGCCCGCGCCGCAGCCCGTCGCCGTCACGCGGCGGTGAAGCGGACCGGCTGGGCGCCTTCCCACAGGGTGCGCACACCGAGGGGGCGCAGGTGCTCGGCGCCCTCGTCGATCGTGAGGAAGTGGTTGCCGGCGAGTTGCCCGACGACGCTCGAGAACAGCGTCGGGCCGTAGGGGACGAGGATCTCGGTCTCCGACAGCGGGCCGGAGTAGAGCAGGATCTCGCCGGGCGCGGGATGGCTCGTGGCATGCTCGGGCCCGAGCGCGAAGTCCAGGTCGCCGAGCGGGATCCACGACGCCTCGCCGCTCCAGCGCACGTGCAGGAGCTGCTGCTCGAACGGCAGGCGGGCGATGAACGCCACGCACGTCCGCGGCGCGTGCTCGAGCTCGAGCCGGCCGCCCAGCGTGAACGGGCCCGCCGTGATGTGCAGCCGCTCGATCATGCGGCTGCCGGGGTCGCGATGACCGTCGTGGTGGCCCCGAAGCGGGCGCGCGGGACGAACCGGCCGTGACCCGGCCCGACCGTGAGCCGGCCCTGTTCGATCACCGGCGTGCCGCGGACGAGCACGGTCTCGGGCGCGCCGACCACCGTCATTCCCTCGTAGAGGTTGTAGTCCACGGTGGAGTGGTGCGTGGCGGCGGAGATCGTGAGCTCCCGGGTCGGGTCGAACACCACCACATCGGCGTCCGCGCCGACCACGACGGACCCCTTCCGGGGCGCGAGCCCGAACAGCCGGGCGGGCGTCGTGCTCAGCAGATCGACCATGCGCTGCAGCGAGATGCGCCCCTCGCGCACCCCGAAGTGGTGGGCCAGGACGAGCCGCTGCTCGATGCCGGGCGCGCCGTTCGGGATCTTCGAGAAGTCGTCGCGGCCCATGGTCTTCTGGTCGGCCCAGCGGAACGGGCAGTGGTCGGTGGTGAGCTGGTCCAGCGCGCCGTCGGCGAGCGCCTGCCACAGCAGCGCCTGGTTGGAGACGTGCCGCGGCGGAGGGGAGAACGTGTACTTCGCGCCCTCGAAGTCCGGGAGCGACAGCTGGCTCTCGTCGCAGAACAGGTACTGCGGGCACGTCTCGGCCCACACGCGCCAGCCGGCCTCGCGCGCCCGACGGATCGACGCGAGCGCCTCGCCGCAGGACACGTGCACGACGAACAGGTCACAGCCCGCGATGCGCGCGAGGTTGATCGCGCGGTTCGTCGCCTCCGCCTCGGCCTCCGGGGGCCGGGTCGCCGCGTGCTGGTCGGGGCCGGTGCGCCCGGCGGCCAGCGCCTGCCGGGTCAGGACGTCGATCGCGTCGCCGTGCTCGGCGTGGACGAGGACGAGCGCGCCCGCGTCGGCCGCGGTCTGCATGACGCGCAGCATCGTGTCGTCGCCGACCATGATCGCGCCCTTGTACGCCATGAAGAGCTTCCAGCTCGGCACGCCGGCGTCGACCATCGCCGCGAGCGCATCGACGCCGCCACCGCCCTCGAGGTCGGTGACCGCAAGGTGGAATCCGACATCGATGACGGCTTTCCCCGTGCGGTTGGCCTCCCACGTCGCGACGGCGTCGCTGAACGGCACGCCCGCGAACTGGGTGGCGAAGTCGACGATCGTCGTCGTCCCGCCGAACGCCGCGGCGACGGTGCCGGTGAAGAAGTCGTCGCACGTGACCGTGCCGGCTGACGGCGACGCGAGATGCGTGTGCGTGTCGACGCCGCCGGGCAGCACGTAGCGGTCGGTGGCGTCGATGATGCGGTCGGCGGGGACGAGGAGGTTCGCGCCGAGCTGCGTGATGCGCTCGCCCTCGATGAGCACGTCGGCGATGAAGTCGTCGCCGGCTGTGACGACCCGGCCGCCACGGATGAGCGTGCGCATCGCGCTAGATGACGCTGCCGTAGTGCAGCTTCACGGAGTCCGGGTTCGCGATCTTCAGCCACTGCTCGTAGACCGGCTTCATGGCGGGGTAGTCGTTGACCTTCTCCCACGCCTCGACGCTGTCCGCCTCGATGACCTCGAGGATGTCGTACGCGATGTCGCCGCTCGTGCTGCGGTCCATCTCGAAGACTTCGTACCGGGTGATCCCGGGCTGGCTGCCGCCCACGACCTGGTCGACGGTCTTTGACCATTCGCGATACTGCTCGCGAGTCACGCCCTCCGCGAGGTCGTAGGTGATGATGACCATGGTCACGGGTGCTGTTCCTCCTCGTATCCGTAGATGTCCCGAGCTTCCTCGGGGGTGATGTAGCCGGCCTGCAGGTCTGCGGCGACGGCAGCCCGGTCGCGCTCCCGCGGGTCGCCGATTCCGCCACCGCCGCCCTGCAGGGAGACGAAGACGTCCCCGGCCTGCAGCGGGAGGTTGGCGAACTTCGACGGCGATGCGAGGTCGTAGACGTGCTGCACGCGGCGCTGCTCACCGTCGCGCACGAGCTCGAAGCCGTTGGGCGCGCCGCCGTGCCCGCCGGCGAGGCCGTGGGCCTCGAGGTCGTGGTGGCCGCTGATCGCCGACAGCCGGGTGGGCACCTCGACCTCGAGGCGCCGCTCGGTGCCCAGGCCGCCGCGCCACTTCCCCGCGCCGCCCGAGCCCTCGCGCAGCGCGAACGCCTGGTAGCGAATCGGGTAGCGCGCTTCCCACGCCTCGCACGACTCGTTCTTCGAGTTGGCCATGATGTGCCACATGGCGCTGTTTCCGTCGCCGCCCTCGAAGGCCCCGCAGCCGCCCGCCTGGTAGCTGTACCAGAGGAACTCACCGCCCTCCTCGGGCGGACGCTGGCCGCCGCCGGTGGCGTTCTGGCCGGTGGAGTACGAGCCCGCGACCGCGCGCTCGGGCAGCAGGTCGGACAGCGCGCGCAGCACGACCTCCGCCGCACGGGCGGCCGGGTCGGCGGTCGTGCCGAAGGTCGGCGCCGGGTACGTCGGGTTGACCATGCAGCCGAGCGGCGCGCGGACGTCGATGAGCCGCGTGACGCCGGCGTTCAGCGGCAGGTCGGGGTCGAGCATCGTGATGAGCGAGCCGATGACCGCGGCGCGGGTGCTCGCGTACGTGCAGTTGATGGGTGCCAGCGCCTGGGGAGACGTGCCCGCGAAGTCCGCGACCACCGTGCCGTCGGGCTGCTTCTCGACGCGCACGCGGATGGGGAACGGACCGTCGCCGGTGGCGGTGTCCTCCATGACATCCTCGCCGGTCGCCGCCCGCGCGGGGAGCCGCTCGACGGCCGCGAGGAAGCGGCGGCGGCTGTAGGAGATCGCCGCGTCGATGGCGGCCTCGTAGCCGCTCATGCCGTTGCGCCCGACGAGCGCCTGAATGCGCCGCTCGGCGGCGATGGCCGACGCGATCTGCGCCTGCATGTCGCCCCAGCACTGGTGCTTGAGGCGGACGTTGCGCAGCACCATGCGGCGCACGTCCTCACGCAGTTTTCCCGCGTCGTAGAGCTGCACGGCGGGCAGCAGCAGTCCCTCCTGGACGACGTCCTGCGCGACCCCGGACCAGCCGCCGGGCGCCATGCCGCCGACGTCGCTCCAGTGGCCGCGGTTCGTCGCAAACCCGACGTGGCGGCCGTCGGCGAAGATCGGTCGCACGACGCAGACGTCGGCCTGGTGCGTGCCACCGTCGTACGGGTCGTTGTGCAGGTAGACGTCACCCGGCAGCCACGGCCCGTCGGCCTCGCGGATGACCGCGGCGATCGCGCCCTCCAGGCCACCCGCGTGCACGCCGACGCCCTGGTCCTGGGCGATCATCTGGCCGTCGGCGTCGAAGATGCCGCAGGTGAAGTCCTCGCCGTGGCAGAAGCACGTCGAGTACGCGGTACGCGTCGTCGTGATCACCATCTCCTTGACGGTGTTCACGAGGTAGGACCGCAGGATCTCGGCGGTGAAGGCGTCGGAGGGGGATGTAGGAGCGCAGCGAGTACTCCCGGCCGCATGCGAGCGCGCAGCGCGAGTCATGCGGCGATCTCGGCGGTGAAGGCGTCGGTCTGGACGGTAGTCATTGGTCCAGCTCCGATACGAGGTGGCCAGCGCGCAACACCGCGCGGCGGCCAGGCGGAATCACGGTCACGGTCGAGCCCTCCTCAACGAGCAGGGGGCCGGCCTGGCCGGCCGTCCCGAGGTCCTCGCGAGTGACCGCCGGCACCTCAGTGCCGAACAGCCGCAGCTCCCGTGACGCGCCCGCCGACGGCGGCGCGACCTCCGCGCTCGCCGCCTCGCCGATCGCGACATCGGGGCGCAGCCCGACGAGCGTCACCCAGCAGTCGACGGCCTGCACCGGGTCGGCCAGGCGGGTGCCGAACCGTCGTTCGTGCTCGGCCTCGAAGCGCTCGGCCAGCGACGCCGGGTCGCCCGCGACGGGCATGGCCAGCTCGTGCCACTGGTCGGCGTAGCGCAGCCCGACCCAGCGCTCGGTCAGCAGGTCGGGGACGTCGGTGCCCGCCAGGCGGGCGGCGGCCTCGCCGCGCAGTTCCTCGAAGATCGCATCGACGTCCGCGGTGCCGACCGCCTCGACGGGCGCCAGCAGGGTGCGGGTCTCCGACACGCGCACGTCAGCGGTCAGGAGGCCGACGGCGGACAGGACGCTGCTGTGCGCCGGGACGATGACGGTCCCCATGTCGAGCTCGGCCGCGACGCCCGTCGCGTGCTGGCCGCCCGCGCCGCCGAACGCCACGAGGGCGCAGCTGCGCGGGTCGATGCCGTGGCGGACCGTGACCTGGCGGACGGCCTGGGCCATGTTGGCGTTGACGATCTGGTGCATCGCCTTGGCCATCTCGAACGCGTCGACGCCGAACTGCTCGCCGAGCCCGGCCAGCGCGGTCTCGGCCGCCTCGCGGTCCAGCGCCAGGCTGCCGCCCAGCAGCCCGCCGCCGCCGAGGATCCCCAGCACGAGGTTCGCGTCGGTGACCGTCGGCTCGGTGCCGCCGCGGCCGTAGCAGGCAGGTCCGGGCAGGGCACCGGCCGACCGCGGGCCGACCTGCAGCGCGCCGCCGGCGTCCATCCAGCCGATCGAGCCGCCGCCCGCACCCACGGTGCTGATGTCGATCGACCGCGTCCGTGCGGGAACGCCGAAGGCGACGTCGAACGTGTCGCGCTCGCGCAGCTCGCCGTCGCGGATGAGGCAGACATCGCAGCTCGTCCCGCCCATGTCGAGCGTGATGACATCGGCGATGCCGAGTTCCCGCGCGACCTGTCGTGCGGCGAGCACCCCGGCCGCCGGGCCGCTGAGGGCCAGCTGAATCGGTCGCTCCGCCGCGTCGGGCGGGGTGACCACGCCGCCGGCGGAGTGCATGTAGAGCGTGGGTGCGTCGATGGCGCCGCGCAGCTCCTCGGCGTAGGCGCGCATGGCCGGGACGGCGCTGGCGTTCAGCGTGGCGGTCGAGACGCGCTCGTACTCGCCCATGCGCGCGTCGACGTCGGTCGCGCACGTCACCGGGCGGTCGGGAGCGAGTTCGCGCCAGACCTCGGCGACGACCCGCTCGTGCGCCGGGTTCGCGTAGGCGTTGTAGAGCGACACCGCGAGACAGTCGACACCGGCGTCGAGCAGCGCCCGGCACGCGGCGGCGATCTCGTCGCGGTCCACCGGCTCGGATTCCGTGCCGTCGCGCTCGATCCGCCCGCCGACCTCCAGGCGCAGATGACGCGGCACCAGGGGCGCCTCCTTGCGGTAGTGCGCGGCGAACGTCCGCTCGCGGAACGAGTACTGGATCGCGAGGACGTCGCGAAACCCGCGCGTGGTGATGAGGCCGACCGCCGCGCCCGTGCGCTCGATGAGCAGGTTCGTGACGGTCGTCGTGCCGTGGCTGAACTCGGTGACGTCCGCGGGCGTCGCGCCCGCCGCCCGCAGCGCGGTGATGGTGCCCTCCGCGGGTCCGGTGCCGCTGTTCAGCGCCTTGCCCAGGCGCATGACCCCGTCGTCGCCGAGCGCGACGAGGTCGGTGAACGTCCCGCCGACGTCGCATCCGACCTTCATGACGTCACCCGCCGGGACGTGGGAGCGCAGCGAGTACTCCCGACCGTATGCGAGCGCGCAGCGCGAGTCATGCGGCCGACCTTCATGACGTCGCCGCCAACGCGGGCGTGTGCGTGTCGAGGAACGCGTCGATGACGTCGATCGTCCGGTCGATGTCCGCGTCCGTGTGGGCCGCGGAGACGAATCCGCGCAGGGTCCCCGCACGGCGCTGCAGGAAGATCGCGTGGTCGCGCAGGTGGTGGCGGAACGCGAGATTCAGCTCCTCGGTCCCGTGCTCCAGGGACGCCGCGAGGTCGCGCACGTCGCGCACCTTGCGCGTATGGAAGTAGAGGTTCCAGGCCGCTCCGTGGTGCTGGACGACCGCGTTCAGCCCGCGGGCGGCGATCGCCGCGTTCACACCGACGGCCAGCCGGTCGCACGCGCGGACCGCGCGGGCCATCGCATCGGTCGTCTGCAGCTCGTCGAGGACCGCACTCGCCGCCGCCACGCCGATCGGGCCGCCGTTGAACGTGCCGCTGAAGAACACGTCGCCCGCGGGGGCGAGCTGGTCCATGAGCTCGGCGCTGCCCGCGAGCAGCGCGAAGGTATGGCCGTTGGCGATCGCCTTGCCGTACGCGGCGAGGTCCGGGACGACGCCCGAGGGCACCGCCGCGCCGCCGACCCGCGAGCGGAAGCCGCAGATCACCTCATCGAAGACCAGCACCGCGCCGTGGGCGTCGCACAGCTCGCGCGCCGCGCGCAGGTACTCGGGGTCGACGGTGATGCAGCCACTGGAGTACAGCGCCGGCTCGACGAAGAGCGCCGCGATCTCGTCGCCATCTTCGGCGAAGCGCTCGCGCAGGGAGTCGATGTCGTTCGCGCTGACCGCGAGGATCGCCGCGGTGACCTCGGGGAGCACGCCCGACGAGTTCGGCACGGTCGGCGGTGTGTGCGTCGGCGCGATGTCGCCGGTCGGCGGCACCGTGCTCGCGCCGAGGTCGGAGTGCCAGCCCTGGTAGCCGCCCTCGACCTTGACGATCTTGCGCCGTCCCGTCGCGGCCCGCGCGAGGCGCACGGCGTGGTAGAGCGGGTCGCTGCCGCCACCCCCGCAGAAGCCGATCCGGTCGGCCTCGGGCAGGATGTCGACGAGCCGCTCGGCGAGCGCCGCCTCGTGGATCTGCGCGCAGCCGACGAACGTCTGGCCGTCGGCCATCGCCTTCGCCACGGCGCCATCGACGCCGGGGTGGGAGTAGCCGAGGATCGCGGTGCCGTAGCCACCGTGGTAGTCGAGGTACTCGGTGCCGTCGACGTCCTCGATGAACTGCCCGCGGGCGCGGACGAACACGAGCGGGTAGGGGTCCTCCCAGCGGCCCGCGCCGGTGACCCCGGAGGGCAGGAGCGCACGCCGGCCGGCGAGCATCTCCTCCGAGCGGCTGGTGTCCACGATGGTCATAGCGCCTCCGTCAAAGCGGGATCTTCGAGTTCGAGCGGCGCCGGGTCCAGGAACCGGCGCAGCACGTTCAGCGACATGCGCGCGACGTTGTTGTCGTAGCGCTCGTACGCCATCGCGGCGGTCCAGCCGATCGACCCGACGCTGAACACCGCGCCGCCGTTGGCGGTCGGCATGAGGGTGATGTCTGCGCGCACGTCGTCGCACGTCGTCCCGCCGAGCCGCAGGTGCGTGACGGGGACGTCCTCGCACACGAGCAGCACGAAGTCGCTGTGACCACCCTGCGACGTCGCGAGCACGAGCGCCTCCGGCGGGCTGCCGTAGCGGACGTCGTGGCGGTCGATCTCATCCGACGCCGCGCCGCCCATGGAGAAGCCGAAGTCGCCGATCACCTCGTCCTCGCCGATGCCGTCGAAGACGAACGCCGCCCGCGGATCCCGGGCGGCCGGAGACTGGTGGTAGCCGGGCGCGTCAGGGTCGAAGCCCTGCGCGGCGAAGCCCACGCCGACGAGCGCGTTGGGAGACCGCCCGCGGTTGCGCCACAGCCCGCCCAGCTCGCCCGTCGACGTGTGGTGCATCTCGCCGGCGGCGGACTCCCAGCAGCGGATGCCGCAGACGCCGCGCCGGATCTCGACGACGTGGCGGCGCTCGGGGTCGATGCTGGTCACCCAGTAGAAGCCGTTGCCGCCCAGGTACATCAGGCGGCCGCCGCCGTCGAGCCAGGTCTCGAGCGCGTCCATCATCGGGGCGGTCCAGTACTCCGGATGGCAGCCGGTGATCACGACGCGATACGGCGCGAGCAGCGCGGCGCCTTCGGCATGCAGGTCGTGGTCGGTCAGCGTGTCCGCGGCGACGCCCTCACGGTCCAGCCAGTCGGGCAGGTACAGGTCGGCGCTCAGCGCGCGCGGGGCGTGCGTCTGCCAGTTGCGGTGCCACGGCCGCATGTTCAGGACGGGCCGGCGGAAGCTGGAGAACGCGATGCCCGTGCCGTCGGTGTGCGTGTCGTACAGCGACGAGCCGAGCTCGGGGTGCTCGCGCAGGAGCAGGTCCCCGCGGTCGGGCTGGATCTCCATGCCCATGACGCCGGGCTCGTGGACGAACGCGCGCTCCTGCATTCGCTCGTTGGCGTAGGCGCTGTAGGAGACGGTGGGGAAGAGGATGGCGACGTCCGCCGTCGCCGTGCCCGCCGGCGGGAGGACGAAGAACGGCACGACGTCCTCCAGGTCCCCGGCGCGCAGCCGGGCGCCGTAGACGCCGCTGGGCAGATCTGGCGGCAGCACGAGCCGGGCGGTGGGCGCCCAGGCGCAGTCCTCCAGGTCGTCCTCGTGGAAGTGGCAGGCGCCGTAGTGCACGGGCTCGAGGTCGGGGTGGTTCGCCGCGCCCGTGTACGCGTGGCCGGTCGCAGGGCGGCTCGGGAGGTGGAAGAACGCCACAGACAGTGCGTCCGCGTCAGCGTCCGCGGTCGCGCCCAGCTCCCAGCCGGCGAACGGCGGGACGGCAGGCTCATCCGGTTCGAGCGCGGTCGCCCACAGCCGTGGCGCCTCGAGCTTGCCGTTGAACAGCTCGGTGCCGACGGGATGGTCGGCATCCTCCCCGAGGCCCGCCGCGGCGATCAGCACGCAGTCCGCGGGCGCCGCGCCGGGGCTCGTCATCGTCGCGGTCGCGGTCTGCGACCGGGGCGGCCAACCGGGCGTCTGCAGCGAGAGCCGGGCCGTGCCGGACACCGGATCGAAGGCCGCCAGGACGCGGGTCCAGCGGCGCTCGGCGGGGCCGCGGTCCAGGCGTACCTCGCCGCCGCCGACCTCGAGCACGAGCGCGCCGTTGATGTCGAGCAGCAGCCTGAAGTGGCCCGGGCACGCGAGCAACCCCTGACGGCGGCCCAGGCGCGGCGTCGTCGGCCACACCCAGACCTCGGCGGTGAACGCATGAAGCTCGGCGCCGTCCGGCAGCTCGCCGATGGCGAACGACCCGCGCGGCACCGGCTGGAGGCTGGCGGCGTACGTCCCGGCGCCGGGGACGTCGACGGGCGTGCTGCGGGCGCCGGGGCCGTCGGGGTGCTCGTCACCGCAGTAGAGGCGGACGACGTCGAGGGTGACCTCGGGCTCGCTCGCGCTGGCCATGATGTCCAGGCGCTCGCCCGGGCGCGCGCCCAGCCGGTCCGCGTAGCCGAGCAGGGTTCCGCTGGGTGAACGTGTGTTCCGCACGAGAGAACAGGCTGATCGGCGGCCGGATCGCGGGGTAGCGCCGCGCGGGCCACCTCGTGTCGGCCGGGGTTGGCCCGCCGGTCGAGCGGGCGCGCGGGCTTTCCGTTCAGCGCAAGATGGGGCGCATCCACCGCCCGGTGCCGGGGTCTGCGACGGCCTCGCCGCGCTCCGCGACGAGGGTCCCGCGCACGAACGTCATCGCCACGCCGCCGCGGACCTCGCGCCCCGCGTACGGCGTCCATCCGGCCTTCGAGCGGACGTCGTCGTCGCGCAGCGTGCGGTGCGCGCCGGGGTCGACGAGCACGACGTCGGCGTCGTGGCCGATGGCGAGCGCGCCCTTGCGGTCACCGAGGCCGAGGGCGGCCGCGGGCCCCGCGCTGTAGATCGCGACCAGGCGCTCGTAGTCGAGCCGGCCGTGGTGCACCGCGTCAAGCATGAGCGGCAGCGTCGTGTCGATCCCGGGCAGGCCGAACGGGCAGTCGAAGATGTCGCCCTCGGCCTTCTGCGTCAGCGTGGACGGCGCGTGGTCGCTGGACAGCAGCGCCACCGCGCCGTCGCGCAGCATGGCCCACAGCTCCTCCTGTGCGGGCGCCGGACGCGCCGGCGGGGTGAACTTCCGCGTCGGCCCGTGCGCGACGACGTCGTCCTCGTCGAGCAGGAGGTACTGCGGGCAGGTCTCCACGTCGAGCGCCGCGCCGCGCGCCCGCTCACGCAGGACCAGCTCGACGACCGCCGGCTGGCTCGCGTGCGCGACCGTCACCCGGGCGCCCGTGAGCCGTGCGAGCAGGACGGTGACGACGACCGCGGTGAGCTCGGCCTCGGAGGACCGCCACGCCGGCAGCACGCCGTAGTCGTCGCGCAGTGCCCGGCGCAGCCGGCGTTCGGCGCCCGCGGTGATCGACTCGTCCTCGCAGTGCGCCAGCACGCGCATGCCGGCCGCGGCGCACGCGCGCAGGAGCCGGAGCTGACGGTCCGGGTCGAGTCCGTCGATCCCGTGGGTCGTGCAGGTGAAGGCCTTCACGAACGCCGCACCCGCCTCGCGCAACACGCCCGCGTCCTCCAGCGTGTCGGGTGACGCGTGCGCGCCCAGCGCGTAGTCGACCACCGACCGGCCCTCGAGGTGCCCGGTCTTCTCCCGCAGCAGCGCCGGAGTGGTGACCGGCCATCCGTGCGTGTGCTCGGCCACGCAGGTGACCCCGGCCGCCGCCGCAGCCGCTGAACCGTGGGCGAAGTCCTCGCGCGAGGTCGGCCCGGGCTCCATGAAGTGGACGTGCTGGTCGACCATGCCCGGCAGGGCGACGAGCCCGTCGGCGTCGATCACGCGCGGGGCACGGCCGGTCGGGCGGTCGCGCAGCTCGGCGATCCGCCCGTCGTCGCCCACCACGATCGTCCCGTGCCGCCGACCGGACGGGGTCACGAGCAGCGCGTTCGCGATCTCGAGCATCAGCGCGCGTGACGGATGCGCTGCACCCGCGCCTCACAGGCCAGCCGGCCGTGGCTGACGACGAACCGCCGCGGCGGCTGCTCGGCCACCGCGGTCCGGACGTCCGGCGCGCCCACCACAACGAGGTCCGCCCGGTCGCCGGGCTCCAGCCCGTACCCGTCGGCGAGGCCCATCGCGCGGGCCGCGTTGATGGTGACCATGTCCATCACGGTCTCCAGCTCGTCCGGCCACGCGAGCTGGCAGACGTGCGCGACGAACGATGCGACCTCGAGCTGGTCGGCGCGGCCCAGGGGGTAGTAGGGGTCGTCGACGTCGTCCTGCCCCGCGAGGACGTTGACCCCCGCGTCGAGGAGCTCGCGCACGCGCGTGGTCCCGCGGCGCACGCACCCGCGGTCGTCGCGGCCCTGCAGCAGCAGAGAGATCTGCGGGTTCGTGCAGACGGAGATCCCGGCGGCGGCGACCAGGCCGATGACGTGGCGCGCGTACGTCTCGTCGTACGCCGCGAGCGCGCCGACGTGCGAGACGGTCACGCGCCCCTCCCAGCCCGCGTCGACGGTGCGGTGGGCGAGGTACTCGAGGCTGCGCTGCGCGGGGTCGTCGCTGTCGTCGGCGAGCAGGTGGACGTCCGCGTCGCGGCGGCGGGCGAGGTCCAGGCAGAAGTCGACGTGCCGGCGCATGCGGTCATCCGTGGCCTCGCCCGCGGGGAGCCCGCCGACGACGTCTGCGCCCGCCTCCATCGCCTCCTCCATCCGGCGCTCGCCGCCTTCGCCGGCGTAGAGCAGGTCCTGCGGGAACACCGCGACCTGGAGCTCCACCTCGCCGGCCCACCGCTCACGGAGCGCGACCAGTGCGCGGGCGCCGGTGGTCCCGGCGACGGCCTCGACGTCTGCGAACGCCCGCATCCGCGTGGTCCCGTGGGTGAGGGCCCGCTCGACGACGCCGGACGCGCGCTCGACGATCTCGTCAACGGCGTACGTTGCGCGGTGGCGGCGGTTGACCTCCCACATGCCGTCCCAGCCCGGCCACCGCGCGGGGCGCAGCGCGTCACCGATGCAGGTCTTGTCCAGGTGCTGGTGCGCGTTGACGAACCCGGGGAGGACGAGGCTGCCCTCGCCGTCGAGCACCTGGGCGGACTCGACATCGAGTCCGGGTCCGGCGGCGGTGATCCGCCCGTCGGCGATCGCGAGATCCACCGGGACGGCATCCGCACGGCGGCGGACGTCGCGGAGCAGCAGGTCGACGCTCATGGCGGCCATCATGCGTGCGCGCCGCACGCCGGCGTATCGACGCCGGGTCCACGCCCACGCCCGTTTCTCCTGCCGATTCGTCCAATGACGGAAAGGCGGTTCCGGCCCACGGAAGGAAATCGGCGCGATCCGAGCCGCGATTTCCCCAGGCGGAAAGCGCGAGTACGAACTGGACATCAGGGCGAACACCCCGCGGGCCCGCCTTGGCCCGGCGGGCGCTATCGGCGGAGCGACGTGGGCCCAATCATCAAGTACACCCCGAACCGGTTGTTCGGGGCCCGGAGCCAACGCATCGCAAGAGGAAGGATCTCCTGGCCGTGGACACCACCAACTTCGGTCGACCGCATTCTCGTCGGACGCTGATCAAGGTTGCGGGGGCCGGCACCGCCGCGCTCACCCTGCCGACCTTCCTGATCGCCTGCGGTGACGACGAGGAGACGGCCAGCAGCAGCACCGCCGCCAGCAGCGGCAATGACGCCCTGAAGGTCTCAGCCGGCAGCGACATCCCCAAGAAGACGGTGAAGTTCGGCATGGCGCCGTTCGCCGACGCGACGTTCTACGTCATCGCCATGGAACAGGGCTGGTTCGAGGACGTCGGCATCTCGATCTCCCCGGGCCCGACGGGCGTGAAGGTCACGCCCGACAACGTCGTGACGAAGATGGTCACGGGCGAGGCCGACATCGCCACGTTCTACGGCCCGGGCAAGATCGCCACGATGGCCAAGGCGCCGGAGCTGAAGATGTTCGGTTTCAGCGACACGTACGTCGGCACGTACATCCTCGTCTCGCCCGAGGTCGACGTGAAGACCGTCTCCGAGCAGGTCGCCGAGGGCGTCCCGTTCGACGAGGCGATCAAGACCGCCATGGCACCGCTGAAGGGGCAGCCGGTCGCGTTCAGCAACACCGGCCAGCACCGTGACTTCCTCGACCAGGCGTTCAAGCTCGGCGGACTGACCTACGACGACGTCGACGTCGCCGCCACGACGGACGCGAAGATCCTGCAGCTCGCCAAGGGCGGCAAGACCAACTTCACCAGCCCGGAGGGCGCGGCGCAGAACATCGAGCTGCTGAAGGACGGCTGGAAGCCGCTCGTCTCCGTCGACGACCTCCTGAAGGGCCTGCCCCCGGGAGATCCGCGCAGCGTGGCGGCCGTCGGCCACGAGGGTCCGGCGGCGCCGGAGGAGTTCCTCGAGAAGGAACGCGAGACGGCCCTGCGGTTTCTGTCGGTCATGTTCCGCACGATCGACGCGATCAAGAAGGATCCGAAGACGTACCTGCCCGACCAGATCCCGTACCTGGAGAGCGTGAGCGGCACGAAGAGCTCGGTGGCCGACCTCGAGCAGATCTACAAGGTCAACGACCCGCTGATCAGCTTCGACGACCAGACCCAGTACTGGACGGACCTCAAGGCGCCGACGTCCTACCAGACGATCTACAACGCGCAGATCAAGAGCGCGCAGGAGGGGGGCGTCCTCCCGAAGGGCAAGGAGTACACCGCGGACGACGCGATCGTCGGCAAGGCGTTCTACGACCAGCTCGTCGCGCTGCGCAAGGCCTACGACGAGCTGCTCGCGGACGCCGGGGACCTCAGCGGGGACGCGAAGGCCCTCGCCGATTCGGCGGCCGCGCAGTACGACGCCCGCAACTACCTCGACGCGTACCGCCAGCTCAAGGCCGCCACGAGCAGCAGCTGATCGAAGCCCGTGGCTGAACCCGCCTCCTCCTCGGCACCGACGCTGGCACGTTCCGCGCGCCGGCCGGCTTCCCGCCGGCCGGCGCTCGGCGCGCTGTACCGACTGCGCTCCGCCGCAGTGTCCGGTGCGCTCGCGCTCGCCGGGGTCGCGGTCGTCATCGGCATCTGGTGGCTGATCTCCCTCGGGGCGGACCCGGTGCGTGTGCCGTCGCCCCAGGCCGTCTTCGACGCGCTCATCACGGGGTGGGAGAACATTCCCGCGCTGTCGTTCGTCGCGTTCCAGAGCGGTGGGATCAAACAGGCCGTCACGTACACGGCGGTGAACGTCATCGTCGGCGTCGGGATCGGGGCCTCGATCGGGTTCGTCGTGGGCGCGCTGCTCGGCCGGGTGCGCCTGGCCCGCGAGGTCCTGTCACCGGGGCTGTTCGTGCTCAGCACGGTGCCGGTGCTGGTGCTCGCCCCGTTCCTCACGATCTGGTTCGGCACCGCGCGATTCGTGCAGGCCGGCCTGGTCATCGTCTTCGCGCTGGTGACCGTCGCGGCGGTCACGCAGCAGGCCACGCTCGATGTGGGGGAGCGGTACACGAACTACGCGGCGTCGCTCGGCGCACGGCGCGGGATGCTGCTGCGCGCGGTGATCCTGCCGGCGATCGTGCCGGCCGCGATCGGCGGGATCCGCGTGGCGGCCGCTGCCGGCTGGAGCTTCGCGACGGTCGCGGAGCTTCTCGGCGGCAACAAGGGTGTCGGGAAGCTCATTCAGACCATGCAGGGACTGTCGGCGACCGCCGACATCATGGCGGCCGTCATCGCGCTCGGCATCGTTGCCGTGCTCGTCGACGCCGTGATCCGTCTCGTCGGACAGTGGGTGGTGCGATGGCAGGAGTAGTGATGGATGCGAGCTTCGCGACAGCGGCGCCCGCGATCGAACTGCGTGATGTGCGCAAGACGTTCCGGCTGGAGTCCGGCGAGGAGGTCGTCGCCGTCGACGACGTCACCCTCACCGTGCCGCAGGGCGAGTTCGTCTGCGTGCTCGGCCCCTCGGGGCACGGCAAGTCCACGATGCTGAACATGATCGCGGGCTTTGCCGAGCCGACGGCGGGCGAGGTCCACAGCGGCGGCGAACCCGTCGAGGGGCCCGACCCGCGGCGCGGCGTCGTCTTCCAGCGCGACACGCTCTTCCTGTGGAAGCGCGTCGCCGACAACATCGGCTTCGGCCTGCGGGCGAAGGGCGTGCCGAAGGCCGAGCGCGACGAGATCGTCGAGCGTTACCTGCGGATCATCGGCCTCGAGTCCTACGGCCGCGCGTGGCCGCGGCAGCTGTCGGGCGGCATGCGCCGCCGCGTCGCGATCGCCGCGGTGTTCGCCAACGAGCCGGAGGTCCTGCTCATGGACGAGCCGTTCGTGGGCCTGGACTACGCGCGGCGCGCGACGCTGCACGAGGTGCTCCTCGACCTGTGGGAGCGCTCGCGCCCCACCGTGTTCTTCGTGACGCACGACGTCGATGAGGCGCTGGCCCTCGCCGACCGCATCCTCGTGGTCGTCCACGGGCGGGTCGCGATGGAGCAGCGCATCGACCTGGCCCGCCCGCGGTCGGTCGGTGACCTCGCGCAGGGGGACATGGCCGATCTGCGCACGAGGATCCTCGAGCAGCTCGAGCTGGGGGCCCGCTCGGCGTGAGCGTGAGCGCCGTCACCGCTCCGCCACGCCGGCGCGCGCCCAGTCGCGCGGAAGGCGAGCGCGAGACCCGTGCGATGCGGACCTGGGTCGTTCTGCTCTCCGTCGCCGTGATGGTCGTCCTGTGGCACGTGGTCTCCGTGCTGGCCGGCGCGAACAAGTCCGGTGAGGCGATGGTGCCCACGCTGATCGACATCGCCGGGTCGGTCGACCGGTTCGCCGATTACTGGCGCGGCGGACTGGGGGTCGAGGCGACGCGCACCGGCGGGGACGTGACGGTGCAGGGCGTGCTGCTCGGGTTCTTCTACAACACGGGCCTGTCGACGCTCCGGCTGCTCGCCGGGCTCGTGCTCGGCGTCGGCGCGGGCATCGGGCTGGCCGTGTGCGTGAGCTGGTCGCGGGTGCTCCGCGACATCTTCACGCTGCCCGGCCACTTCGCGCGGATGCTGCCGCTGCTGGCCATGGTGCCGCTGTTCAGCCTGTGGTTTGGCAACACCGAGCACGGGTCCGTCCTGTTCGTGGCGTTCACCGCGTTCGCCCTGGTCTTCGCCATCGCCCTGAACGCGATCGGCAACGTCGCGTCGTACTACGCGCAGTTCGCGCAGAGCCTGGGCGCGAGCCGCGGGCGGACCTACCTCGAGGTGGTGCTCCCCGCCGCCCTGCCGCAGCTGCGCGCGGGCGTGCTGCTCGCGGTGGGCTTCGGCTGGAGCGCGGTCATCGCGTCCGAGTACCTGGGCCAGGAGTACGGGCTCGGGCACATCGTGCAGAACGCCGAGTTCTTCGGCCGGACGAACCTCCTGGCGCTCGTTGCCCTCGTGACCCTCCTGCTGGCGGCGGTGTCGCTCTGGGCGGCGAGCAGGGCGCTCGACTGGGCGACTCGCTGGGCGGAGTAGGCCATGGCCGGATCGAGCGTGTTGACGGCGGCTACCTGCGCCGCAGGGAAGGGAGCTGCATGAAACGGGTCGGTATCGACATCGGCGGGACGTTCACCGATCTCGTCTGGTTCGACGATGCGTCACAGGAGGTGGGCAAGGCGAAGACGTTGTCGACGCCCGATCCGCTCGACGGGCTGTCTGGCGCGATCGCGGCCGCCGAGCTCGATCCCGCCGACATCGGCCTGTTCCTGCACGCGACGACGATCGTCACGAACCTGGTTCTCGAGCGGAAGGGCGCGGTCGTGGGCCTCGTCTCCACGCGGGGCTTCCGTGACCTGCTGGAGATCGGATCGGGGCTGAAGCCCAACCCGTACGACGTCCAGTGGTCGCCGGTCGAACCGCTCGTCCCGCGGTGGCTGCGGCTCGAGGTCGGCGAGCGGACGCTCGCCACCGGCGAGATCACCCGGGCGCCCGACCGCGACGAGATCGCGGCGGTGCTCGACGACCTCGTCGCGCAGGGCTGCGACGCCGTCGCCATCTGCCTGCTCAACGCGTACGCCAACCCGGAGAACGAACTGCTCGTCGAGGCCGTCGCCCGCGAGCGCCACCCGCAGCTGCGGATCTCGCGCTCGTCGGAGATCGACCCGCGCATGCGCGAGTACGCCCGGGCGAGCACAACGGTCGTCAACGCGTACGCGCTGCCGGCGTTCTCCTCGTACGCCGAGCGTCTGCGCGACGGCCTGGGCCTCGACACCGAGGTGCGCTTCATGCAGTCCAGCGGCGGCGTCGTCGGCGTGGACGAGGCGGCGAAGGCGCCGGTCAACCTCGTGTACTCCGGCCCGGCCGGCGGCGTGCTCGGCGCGCGGCGCCTCGGACGGGCCGCAGGAGTGCCGCACCTCATCACGCTCGACGTCGGCGGCACGAGCTCCGACGTCTGTGTCATCCGCGACCAGGAGGCGGGCGACCGCGACGAGCTGGAGCTGGAGTTCGGCATCCCGATCCGCACGCAGACGCTCGACATCTCCGCCATCGGCGCGGGCGGCGGCAGCATCGCGCACGTCGACGCGGGCGGCGCGCTCGCCGTCGGACCGGAGAGCGCGCGCAGCACGCCGGGGCCGGCGTCGTACGGGCTCGGCGGGACCCGGCCGACGGTCACCGACGCGAACCTCGTGCTGGGCCTGCTGCGCGAGGACAGCCTGCTGGGGCGCAGCGGCATCCGGCTGGACCGCTCCAAGGCGATCGCGGCACTGGAGCCGCTCGCCGAGCACTTCGGCCTCTCGGTCACCGAGACCGCGCGCGGCGTGTACCGCACCGTCAACGCGAACATGGCGCAGGCCATCCGCGAGATCACGGTCTTTCAGGGGATCGACCCGCGCGAGCACGCGCTCGTCGCGTTCGGCGGATGCGGGCCGCAGCACGCGGCCGAGGTCGCGCGCGACGTCGGGATGCGCGACGTGATCGTCCCGTGGATGCCGTCCGTGTTCAGCGCCCTCGGGCTGCTCGGCGCGTCGCTGGCCAAGAGCGAGAGCCGCACGCTGCTCGTGCCGCTCGACGAGCACGGGCTGGCCGACGCGGGCGCGGTGCTGGAGGAGTTGGAGGCGCGCGCGAGCGCATCGCTGCAGGACGACCCGGTGGTCCAGGAGATCGTCATCACACGGGTCGGGTACCTGCGCTACGTCGGCCAGTCCCACGAGCTGCCCGTCCCGCTCACGACGTTCGAGGCCGACGCGATCCGCACGGCGTTCGAGGACGCCCACGAGCACCGGTACAGCACGCGGCTCGGCGACCCCGTCGAGCTCGTCGACCTGCGGGTCACCGCGATCGGCGTGGTGGCCGAGCCGCCTCCGCCGGCATGGACCGGTGGGCGCGCTGATCCGACCCCGGTCGCGATGGCGGAGACGGCCGACGGCCCGACCCCGGTCTTCGGCCGCGACGATCTCGCGGCCGGCGTCGTCCTCGTCGGCCCCGCCCTCATCGAGGAGGCCGACAGCACGACCTTCGTCCCCACCGACGCTGAGGCGGTGATCGATGAGCACGCCAACATCCGCATCACGCTCACCTGAGACCCTGGACGACGATCCGTTCGTCGCCGAGATCCTGCGCAACGCGTTCCTCTCCGCGGTGCGCGAGATGATCGGCGTGACGGTTCGCGCCGCCTACTCGACGTGCCTCAGCGAAGCGCTGGACTTCACCTGCGGGCTGTTCGACGCCGACGGCCGCCTGTTCGCACAGGCCGGGGGCAACCCCGTCCACATCGGCGCGCTCGACGAGGAGCTCCAGGTCGTGCTCGCGGCGGTCGGCCCGGTGGAACCCGGCGACGTGCTCATGCACAACGACCCGTTCGAGGGCGCCGACCACCAGTCCGACGTCATCGTCTGCGTGCCGATGTTCTGCGACGGCGTGCTGCTCGGCTTCAGCGTGAACCGCGGCCACTGGTCGGACATCGGCGCGATGTTCGCCGGCGGCTACGGCCTGGCGCACCACGTCGTGCAGGAGGGGCTCATCATCCCGCCGTGCAAGCTCATGCGCGCGGGGGAGATCAACCGCGAGGTCCAGCAGTTCATCCTGCGCAACGTCCGGATGCCCGACCAGGTGTGGGCCGACATCCAGGCGCAGATCGCGTCGGCCCGCGTCGCGGCCGAGCGGGTCGGCGACCTCGTCGCCCGTTACGGCGCCGCGCGCGTGCAGGGCGCCATCGAGCACAGCTACACGTACGCGGCGCGACGCTTCGCCGAGCGGCTGAAGATCATCCCCGACGGCGTGTACGAGGCCCGCGACGCGCTCGACGACGACGGGTTCGGCAACGGCCCGTTCGCGGTCGTCGTGCAGGTCACCAAGGCGGGTGAGCGCATCAGCGTCGACCTCACGGGCTCCGCACCGCAGGCGGCCGGCGCGGCGAACTGCACGCTGGCCGGGACGAAGGCCGCGGTCTACACGGCGCTGAAGGCGATCGTCGACGCGGAGGCGCCGCACAACTCGGCGGTCGCCGACCTCATCGAGATCATCGCGCCCGAGGGCACCGTGGTGAACCCGCGCTGGCCCGCACCCGTGTGCTGCGCGCCCGCGGACTCCACGACGCGCATCTACGAGACGACGCTGCGCTGCTTCGCCGACGTCCTGCCCGACCGGGTCACGGCGGGCAGCTACTCCAGCGGGCTGAACGCCCCGGGCTGGGGGACGACGGACGACGGCCGCGAGTTCATGTGGTACGCGCTCGGCGGCGGCGGGGGAGGCGCCCGCGCGCACGCCGACGGCCTCACCGCGCAGTGGCACAGCATGGCCATGTGCGGCAACGAGTCGATCGAGGTGTGGGAGGCGCGCTACCCCGTGCGCTTCGAGAAGCGCGAGCTGCGCACCGACTCCGCGGGGCCGGGCCGCACGCGCGGCGGCGTCGGCGACGAGCGCGTGTTCACGTGCACCGCGGACACGCTCGTGAGCGGCTTCCTCGACCGCTGGAAGTCCGCGCCGTGGGGCGTGCACGGCGGGCAGGACGGCGACAGCAACGCGTTCGCGGTCGAGCGCGGCGGCGCGCGTCTGACCATGCGCGACCTCGGGACGCAGTCCGACGGCAAGTTCACCAACGTCCACCTGCGGGCGGGTGACGCGTTCGTCGTGCGAGCCGGCGGCGGCGGGGGGATGGGCGAGGCGCTGGAGCGCGACCCCGCGCTCGTGGCCCGCGACGTGCGCGGCGGCTACGTGTCCGCCGGCGCCGCGCGGGAGCGGTACGGCGTCGTGCTCGCCGAGGACGGATCCGTCGACGACGCGGCGACCGCGGCGCTCCGCCGGGCGGCCTGATGCTCGAGATGGATCACGCCCGCGTTCCGGAGCGCGACGACCTGGCGATCCGCACCGTGCGCTCGGCGGCGTTCCACGAACGGGCGCGCCGCAGCGCGCCGCTGGGCGTCATCGGCGGCGGCCGCTACTGGCGGCCGTACCCGCTGGCGATCGCCCGGGCCGAGGGGGCCCGGCTCTGGGACATCGACGGCAACGAGTACATCGACTACCACGCGTCCTTCGGCCCGTCGGTGCTCGGCCAGAACCACCCCGAGGTGCGCGAGGCGGTCATCGAGGCGATGTCGCGCGGCGTGCTGTTCGCGCTCCCGCACGAGGCGGAGATCGAGCTGTGCGAGCGAGTCATCGAGCTCATCCCCAGCGCGGAGAAGGTCATCCTCACCTGCGCCGGGACGGAGGCGACCTACCACGCCGTCCGTGTCGCCCGCGCGTTCACCGGCCGCGAGCGCGTCGTGAAGTTCGAGGGCCACTACCACGGCTGGCATGACGCGGTGCAGCAGTCCCTGAAGCCGCGGATGGAGGTCGCCGGCCCGCCCGAGGCGCCGCACACCGTGCCGGTCTCGGCCGGCACCCCGGCGGCGGTCACGGCGCTCACGACCGTGCTGCGGTGGAACGACGCCGCGGCGCTGGAGGCGTATCTCGCGCACGCCGGAGACGAGGTCGCGTGCGTGGTCCTGGAGCCCATCAGCCACGCGTGCGGCGTGCTGCTCCCGCAACCCGGGTTCCTCGCGCGGGTGCGCGAGCTGTGCGACCGCCATGGCGTCGTCCTGATCTTCGACGAGATGATCACGGGCTTCCGCCACGCGCTGGGAGGCTGCCAGGAGCTCTACGGCGTGACCCCCGACCTCACGACGTTCGGCAAGGCGGTCGCCAACGGCTTCCCGGTGTCGGGACTCGCGGGGCGGGCGGACATCATGGGGCTCATGGAACCCGAGGGGCCGGTGTCGTACTCAGGCACGTTCAACGGCGAGCTCGTGTGCGTGGCCGCCGCGCTGAAGACGCTGGAGATCCTCGAGCGCGAACCGGTGCACGAGCGGCTGTTCGCGGTGGGGGACCGGCTGGCCGCGGAGATCAACGCGGAGGTCCGGCGGCTCGGCCTGCCCGCGCAGTGCCTGAACTTCGGCTCGATGTGGTGCGTGTACTTCACCGACCGCGAGATCGTCGACTACCGCGACATCGCCGCATTCGCGGTCAGCAAGGACACGGGCATCGACGCCGAGTTCCAGGGGCACATGCTGAGCAACGGGATCTACATGCAGCCGTTCTACGCGAACCGCTGCTTCACGTCGTACGCCCATACCGACGCGGACATCGACCGCACGGTCGAGGTCGTCGGCGACTTCCTTCGCACACGCGGCGCGGACATCCACGCCGCGTATGCGGAGGCGTACGCCTAGTGGTCGGCATCTCCTGTGAGGCGCTCGTCAGCGTCGTAGCCGAGCCGGACACCCGGCCGACGAGGTCGCGCAGGCGCTGGACCATCGCGAGCAGCGCGCTGCCCAGGACGTCACGGTCGGAGTGGGGGCGCGGCTCGACGGTGAGGTCGCCGTCGGCGATCCGATCGGCCACGCCTGCGGAGTCGCGCAGGTACGCGCCCATGCGGTCGAACGCGCCACCGAGGCGGCCGAACTCGTCGCGGCTGCGCACGTCGACGTCGTGCTCGGCGTCGCCCTCGGCGATCTCGACCATCCGGCGTACGGCGGTCGTGATCGCCGCGAACAGCGCGAGGAAGAGGCGACGCCCAGGCCGGCGATGAGCAGCGTCGTGCGCTGCGCCGACGTGAAACCGTCGATGCGCACGCCGATGAGGCGATCCATCTTCGGGGAGACCTCGGCGGCGAGCGCGCCCGTGCGAGTCACGCTCGCGACGCCGAGCGCCTCAGCGGCCCGAGGGTCGGCGGATGAGCCCGAGCGCCGCGGCGTTGACCTCTTTCACGACAACTGCCCACCCTCGGCGGTTCCGGGGATGTTGGACTTGAGTCCGACATCCCCCCGATTACGCCAGGATGGGCTCCGCGGCCGGCGCGGGCGCGGGGCTCTCCGTGCCGGGAGGAACGTCGACGAACCCGGGCGGGCAGATCTCGAGGTAGTGGTTGAACGACCAGTTCACGAACCGCTGGCTCCGGAAGAGCGTGAGCGCCGAGTCCATCAGCGGCAGCGGGTTGGCGATTCCGACCATCCGCTGCACCCGCAGCAGCCAGTCGTAGGCGAACCGGTGCTCGTCGTGGAACTCGGCGTAGCGCTGCAGCGCCTGCTCGCGGCTCTGGCGGCCGTCGATGACCGCGCGCAGCTCGCGCCCGAGCGCGAGGCCGAAGTACAGCGCGGGACGGATGCCCTCCGCCGTGGTGGGCAGGCAGTGCCCGGCGCTGTCGCCGACGAAGAACACGCCGCCCTCGGTGGCGGTCCGCAGCTGGTGCGGGATGTAGTTGCCCTGCCAGCCCTTCGGGGGCAGGCCCTCGTCGGCGATGAGCTCGAGCGTCGGCTGCTTGACGTCGAGCGCCGGATCGAACGAGCCGACGCCGATGCGGACCTCGTCCTTGGCCGGGAACGCCCAGCTGTAGCCCGGGC